>NZ_DASRGV010000304.1:0-36699 GCF_035650855.1 Actinocrinis sp.
GGCATCCGGCGCATGTCCTTGGTGGACGAACGCTGCCCTGCCATGTCCGACTCGGTGAGCACGACGGTGCGTGCGCGTTCGAGGACGAATCCGTGGTCGATCGAGCCGGTCGCGACGTGCACGATGCCGGGCTCGGGGGCGTCGGGCAGGTCGATGTCCAGGCGCGCGCCGAGGTCCGCGCCCTTGGCCACCTCGACCAGGCGCTCGGCCGGGCCGTGCCCTTCGGTGACCAGCACGACGCGCCAGCCTTCGCGCAGCCAGTTGCGCACGTCGGTGATCGCGGCCGCGGTGTCGCCGCGGTACTCGGGGGCCGCGACGGCGTCGGCAGTGACCGTGTCGTCCAAGTCCAGCGGATCGTCAGTGTCCGGAGTTCGCTCGGCGAACTCGGCCAGACCCTCGTCGACCACGAACGGACTGATGGACCACCAGGGCAGGCGGCGCTCCCGCGCGTGCTCGCGCACGTCGGCGAGGGACCAGAGCGAGGCGGCGTTCAGGTCGAGCGGCGCGGCGGCGCCCATCGCGGCCGCGGCCCAGGAGGCGTCGAGGAATTCCTGCGAAGTACGCACCAGGTCGGCGGCGCGCGCCCTTATCCGCTCCGGGTCGATGGACACGATGTGGGTGTCCTGCGGCAGCAGGTCGATCAGCAGCTCCATGCGGTCGACCAGGACCGGGGCCAGCGATTCCATGCCTTCGACCGCGATGCCCTCGGCGATCTTGCTGAACACGTCCGCGAGCGCGGGGAACTCGGAGGCGTAGCCGTGGGCGCGCTTGCGGACCGTGTCAGTCAGCAGTAGCTCGCGGCAGGGCGGCGCCCACAGTCCGTGCTGGGCGATCTCCAGGGAGCGCTGGTCAGCCACCTTGAAGTAGCGGATCTCCTCGATCTGGTCGCCCCAGAACTCGAGCCGCAGCGGGTGCTCCTCGGTGGGCGGGAAGACGTCGAGGATGCCGCCGCGCACCGCGAAGTCGCCGCGCTTCTCGACCAGGTCGGTGCGCAGGTAGGCGGCGTCGCCGAGGCGACGGACCACCTCGTCGAGCTCGATCTCCTGCCCTGCGGTCACCCGGACCGGCTCCAGGTCGCCGAGCCCGGCCACCTGCGGTTGCAGCACGGCGCGGACCGGTGCGACGACGACCTTGGGCAGCACCTCGTCGCCCTCGGTGCCCGGGTGGGTCAGCCGGCGCAGCACGGCGAGGCGGCGGCCGACCGTGTCCGAGCGCGGCGAGAGGCGCTCGTGCGGCAGGGTCTCCCAGGCCGGGAACTCGGCGACCGCGGAAGTGCCGAGCAGGCTGCGCAGTCCGGCGGCCAGGTCGTCGCACTCCCGGCCGGTGGCGGTGACCGCGAGCAGGGGTCGGCCGGCCCGCTCGGCGATCGCGGCGAGGGCGAAGGGGCGCAGCCCCGGCGGCGCGGTCAGGTCGAGGCGGGGCCGGTCGGCGGCGCGGGCGGCCTGCACCGCGGCGGCGACCGCCGAGTCCTGTGCGACAGGGCCGAGCAGTCCGGGCAGTGGCATGGGGAACTCCTCGGTCCATGGCGGGCACGCGGACTACCCCCAGTCTCTGAGAGACAGGGGGTGGGGGGTACACGTCAAGGGTACGCGGCCCGGCCGACAGAGGTGGGGCGCGCGTGGCCGCTTGAGAAGGCGCGCGCAATTCCGCCAAATACATACGGAAGGCGCTCCCGCCTACCGCACCTGGGACTCCGACGGGTACCGTTCCACTGACGTTAATGCCGACTTCGGTGACCGCAGCGGGCCTTTTGCGGTGGTTCGGCCGGGTGGACGTGACCGTTCGGGATAAGGGCTGGAGATCATGACGCAAGGATCGGGGATGGGTTCGCCGACGCGCGCCGCGATACCGAACGGGCAGTTCGCCGGCCGGCTGATCGAGTTCAGCGACCCGGAACTGGACCGCAAGTATCCGCGCGGCGTCTATGTGGACCTGCACGGCTACCCCAACTTCTCGGTGTACGCGCGGCTGGCGGTCGAGATCGCTGACCCGCCGTCAGGTCTGTCCGTCGACGAGGTGCGGGTGACCGACGTCATCGCGGCCAACCTGATCGGCTCGGGCAGCGGCGACCCGCTCTGGCAGCAGGGCCGCCCGCCGACGGTGACGCCAGAGGGCTGGACCTGGGTGCACGAGGCGCGCAGCCGCAAGCTATACCTGGTGCCGGCCGAGCTCAACGCGTCGTTCCGGCATCACGGCGGCATCGCCACCCTCCAGGCCGACCCGTCGAAGTCGGGGCTCTGGCACGAGGGCATGCTCGAGCCGGTCGCCTTCGAGCGCTCCGGCTCGGTGCCGGAGGAGGCCCTGCTGCAGCTGGAGTCGCAGCTCGGCTTTCAGCTGCCGGTCTCCTACCGCCGCTTCCTCGGCGGGACGGACGGCGGCCGGCCGCTGGTGCCCGCGGTGAACCTCAACTGCGGCTTCATCGCGGACGGCTGGCTGTTCGGGCTGCGCCGCTCCGATCCGCACCAGGACCTGGTCTACGCGAACCAGTCGCTGTACGACCGGTTCACCGAGGAGTACCTCGGCATCGGCTTCGTGCAGGGCGGGATGCTGGCGCTGAAGATCCGCGGCGGCGACCTCGGCTCGGTCTGGTACTTCGACGACGACGACCCGCGCGACCACGACGGCCGCGACGCCGCCTCGGTGTGCGCCGAACTGCTGCACCGGGTCGGCAACGACTTCGACGACTTCGCCAGGCACCTGGTGGCGCTGCCCGCGCAGATCGTGGAGATCTCGGAGGCGGCGGTGCGCGGCGGACACGCCCGGCCGATCGAGGAGGAGCCGCACCTCGGCTCCGCGCTGCCGGCTCACCTGCGCCGCCGCTGAGCGCACCGGCCGTTCTGACCAGCGCGGTCCGTGGCGGCGTAGCTTTAGGTGGACCTCAGTCTCACCGAGTGAACTGATAACGAAGGTGTGACGAACGCCGCATAGGATGACCCCCGGTGTGGACAGCGTGGTCCGCCAAGCAGTGTTGCCGACCTGCCGAGGATGAGCCATGCCAGAGCCCGTGACGCGCGACGTAGCAGACCGACCTTCCTCCCCCCGCCCGGACCAGGCCGCTTCCCCGGACGCCGCCCTGCGCACGGACATCAAGTCCCTCGGCGAGCTGCTGGGGCGCACCCTGGTGCGGCAGGAGGGCCAGGAGCTTTTCGACCTGGTCGAGGAGGTGCGCGCGCTCACCCGGTCGGACGATCCGGCGGACGGTGAGCGGGCGGTGCGCCGGCTGGCCGAGATCGACCTGGCCACCGCGATCCGCCTGGTGCGCGCCTTCTCCACGTACTTCTACCTGGCGAACGTCACCGAGCAGGTGCACCGCGGCCGGGAGCTGCACACCCAGCGGGCGACTGTCGGCTCCTGGCTGACCCAGGCGATCGACCGGATAGCGGCGGCGATCGAGGACCCGGAGTCGAAGGTCACCCGGGACTGGGTGGAGCAGGTCGTCTCGTACCTGTCCATCCGGCCGGTCTTCACCGCGCACCCCACCGAGGCGGCCCGGCGCACCATCCTGACCAAGCTGCGGCAGATCGCGCTGCTGCTGGACGCCAACCCGTTCGTGGAGTCCAGCGACCCGGTGGCGCGGCGGCGGGCCGAGCGGCGGCTGGCCGAGCTGGTGGAGTCGCTGTGGCAGACCGACGAGCTGCGGGTGGCCCGCCCCGAGCCGACCGACGAGGCCCGCAACGCGCTCTACTACCTCGACGAGCTGCACGCCAGCGCCGTGCCCGACGTGCTGGACGAACTGGCCGCCGAGCTGGACCGGATCGAGGTCACGCTGCCGGTGGACGCGCGTCCGCTGTCCTTCGGCTCCTGGATCGGCGGGGACCGCGACGGCAACCCGAACGTCACCCCGCAGCTGACGCTGGAGATCCTGAGCCTGCAGCACGAGCGGGCCATCGAGGACGCGCTCAAAGTGGTCGGCCAGCTGCAGAGCTCGCTGTCCACGTCGAAGCGGATCGCCCGGGTCAGCCCGCAGCTGGAGGCCTCGGTCGAGGCGGACCTCGCCGCGCTGCCCGACATCGCCCCGCGCTACAAGCGGCTCAACCAGGAAGAGCCCTACCGGCTCAAGGCGATCTGCATCCGGCAGAAGCTGACCAACACCCGGCGCCGGATCGCCGAGCGGCGGCCGCACGCTCCGGGGCAGGACTACCTCAACGGCGAAGAGCTGGTCGCGGACCTGCTGCTGATGCGCGAGTCGCTGCTGGCCGACCGCGGCGAGCTGATCGCGCGCGGCTCGCTGGACCAGGTGATCCGCACCGTCTCCGCCTTCGGCCTGCACCTGGCGACCCTGGACGTACGCGAGCACGCCGACGCGCACCACCACGCGATCGGCCAGCTGATCGACCGGCTCGGCGGCGAGTCCTGGCGCTACGAGGACATGCCGCGCGACTACCGCGCCGGGCTGCTGGCCAAGGAGCTGCGCTCGCGCCGACCGCTGGCGCTGCTTCCGGTGGCCATCCACCGCGCCCCCGACCTCGCCACCGCGACCCCGCTGCTGGACGAGGCCGGATCGCGCACCTTCGGGATCTTCACCGCGATCCGGGAGGCGATCGACCGCTTCGGCCCGAACGTGATCGAGAGCTACATCATCTCGATGTGCCGGGGCGTGGACGACGTGTACGCGGCCGCGCTGCTGGCGCGCGAGGCGGGCCTGATCGACCTGCGCGGGGAGCGGGCGGCGATCGGCTTCGTGCCGCTGCTGGAGACGGTCGGCGAGCTGCGCCAGGCCGACTCGATCCTCAACGACCTGCTCAGCGACCCGTCGTACCGCAAGCTGGTGCGGCTGCGCGGGGATGTACAGGAGGTGATGCTCGGCTACAGCGACTCGTGCAAGGAGGCCGGCATCGCCACCAGCCAGTGGGAGATCCACCTGGCCCAGCGCAAGCTGCGCGACGTCGCGCACCGGCACGGTGTGCGGCTGCGGCTGTTCCACGGCCGCGGCGGCACGGTCGGCCGCGGCGGCGGCCCGACCCACGACGCGATCCTGGCCCAGCCCTGGGGCACGCTCGAGGGCGAGATCAAGGTCACCGAGCAGGGCGAGGTGATCTCGGACAAGTACGCGCTGCCCTCGCTGGCGCGGGAGAACCTGGAGCTGACCGTCGCCGCCACGCTGGAGGCCTCGGTGCTGCACCTCGGGCCGCGGCAGAGCGCCGACGCGCTGGCCCGCTGGACGGCGACCATGTCAGGGATCTCCGACGCGGCCTTCGCGCGGTACCGGGGCCTGGTGGAGGATCCGGACCTGCCGAAGTACTTCCTCGCCTCCACGCCGGTGGACCAGCTCGGCGACCTGCACCTCGGCTCGCGCCCCTCGCGCCGCCCGGACTCGGGGGCGGGGCTCGAGGGCCTGCGGGCGATCCCATGGGTGTTCGGCTGGACGCAGTCGCGGCAGATCGTGCCCGGCTGGTTCGGCGTGGGCACCGGGCTGGCGGCGGCGTACGAGGCCGGGCACGCCGAGGTGCTGGCCGAGATGTTCGAGCAGTGGCACTTCTTCCGCAACTTCCTGTCCAACGTCTCGATGACGCTGGCGAAGACCGACCTGCAGATCGCGGCGCGGTACGTGAACCAGCTGGTGCCTGAAGAGCTGCGGCACATCTTCGACGTGATCAAGGAAGAGCACGAGCTGACGGTCCAGCAGGTGCTGCGGGTCTCCGGTCAGCAGCAGCTGCTCGGGCACGACCCGGTGCTCGCCCGCACGCTGCGCATCCGGGACCGGTACCTCGACCCGATCTCGTACCTCCAGGTGGCGCTGCTTAAGCGGCACCGCGAGGCGGTCGCGGCGGGGCAGGAGATCGAGCCGCAGCTGACCCGGGCGCTGCTGCTGACGGTCAACGGCGTCGCGGCCGGGCTGCGTAACACTGGCTGAGGCGCCTCACGAGCGACATAACGCGGCGGACGGTCTTTGGCCGTCCGCCGTTTCGCATGCCGGTGTTCGGGGTTCACCTTGGGCGGACCCTAATCATTCCCCCGCTGACCTGTGGATAAACAAGATCGGGTTGTCCACGACCTGTGGACACATTCTGTGGATAACTCACCGCGTAATCCACAGCCACCTAACGTAATGAACGGCCGGTGACCTACGGGCCACTGGCTGATGGACCACTGACTTACGGGAACACCACCGTGCGGCGGCCGTTGACGAGCACCCGGTGCTCCGAATGCCAGGCCACCGCGCGGGAGAGCACCCGGCACTCCACGTCACGGCCCACGGCGACGAGCTGATCAGGCGTCAGGCCGTGGCCGACGCGCGCGACGTCCTGCTCGATGATCGGGCCCTCGTCCAGGTCGGCTGTGACATAGTGCGCCGTCGCGCCGATGAGCTTCACGCCGCGGGCATGTGCCTGGTGATACGGCTTGGCGCCCTTGAACGACGGCAGGAAGGAGTGGTGGATGTTGATGATCCGGCCTTCCAGCGCCTTGCACACGTCGTCCGAGAGCACCTGCATGTAACGCGCCAGCACGACCAGCTCGACCCCGTTCTCCTCGGCCAGGTGCAGCAGCCGGGCCTCCTGCTCCGCCTTGTTCTCCTTCGTCACCGGCAGGTGGACGAACGGGATGCCGTACGACTCGACCAGGCCCTGGAAGTCGGTGTGGTTGGAGACCACCGCGGGGACCTCGATCGGCAGCGCGCCGATGCTGTGCCGGAACAACAGGTCGTTGAGGCAATGCCCGAACTTGGACACCATGATCAGCGTCGGCATGCGGGTCGCCGCGTCGTGGATCTGCCAGGACATGTGGAAGGCCGCCGCGGTCGCCGTGAAGCCCCCGTTGAGCGACATGAGGTCGACGCCCGGCTCCTGCGCCACGAAGTGCACGCGCATGAAGAACAGCCTGGTGTCCGGGTCGCCGTACTGCTGGCTGTCCACGATGGTGCAGCCGGTGACCAGCAGGAAGCTGGACACCGCGTGCACGATTCCGCGCTGGTCGGGGCAGGAGAGCGTCAGCACGTACTCGCGGGGCGCGGCGGGCGTCGTGGTCATGCCCTCCATCTTCGCCTATAGCGATTTCCGTCGCCCAGAGCGCGGTGCGCGGATATCGTCAGGCCGTGGCCTCTTCTTCATATCTTCGGTACCCCCATCTCTCCGGGGACCTGGTGACCTTCGTCGCCGAGGACGATATCTGGCTCGCATCGCTGACTGAGGCCGCAGGCGGTGGGACTGCCGGAAGCCGGGCTTGGCGGCTGACCGCGGACCAGGTACCCGTACTGAATCCGCGGCTGAACCCCTCGGGCACGCGCGTCGCGTGGACCTCCACCCGTGAGGCCTCTGCCTCGCTCGCCCGTGGCTCGGCGCGCGAGGTGTACTCGGTGCCGGTGGATGGCGGACCGGTACAGCGGCTTACGCACTGGGGCGATGGACGCATCGCGGTGCGCGGTTGGCTGTCAGACGACGAAGTCCTTGTGATCAGCAACGCCGGCCAGCACGACACGATGCGCACACGGGCGTTCGGGGTTCCGCTGGAGGGTGTGGCCCGGCTGCTGCCCTACGGACCCGCCAGTGACGTCTCGGTCGCGCCGAACGGTGCGGTTCTGGTCGGCTCGCCGACGTACGCGGAGCCTGCGCGCTGGAAGCGCTATGGCGGCGGGACCGGAGGCAAGATCTGGTACTCGCCGGACGGCGCGGAGTACCAGCGGATTCTGGGCGAGGTCGGCAACCACCTGGTCAACCCGATGTGGATCGGCGATCGAGTCGTCTTCCTCTCGGACCACGAGGGGGTCGGCGCGCTGTACTCGGCGCTGCCGGACGGCTCGCAGCTGCGCCGGCACACCGATCTCGGCACGTACTACGCGAGGCACGCGACGACGGACGGCGTCAGGGTCGTGTACCAGTGCGCGGGCGACCTGTGGCTGCTCGATTCGCTTGACGGCGAACCGGTGCGGCTCGACGTCCGGCTCGGCGGGGTGCGCTCCGGTCGCGCGAAGTTCCCGGTGTCGACGCGGCACGCGCTCGGCGGCTTCTCGCTGTGCAAGACCGGTCGTGTCCTCGCGACCGAGGTGCGCGGGACCGTGCACTGGCTGCCGGCGAAGGATGGTCCGGCGCGCACGCTGCTCGGTACGCCGGGAGTACGCGGAAAGCTGCCGAAGATCGTGCCGGGGACCTCGACTGTCGTCTCCGTGTCGGACGCCGGCGGCGAGGACGGTCTGGACGTTATCGCGGCAGACGGTTCGGTAACGCGGAGACTGGCGCATGGTCAGCTCGGCCATGTACTCGAACTCGCGCTCTCGCCGGACGGCAAGCGCGCTGCGGTCGCGACGCACGACGGCCGGCTGCTGCTCGTCGAACTGGGCGCAGGCGAAGCCCCCGCTGCCGCCGAGGACTCAGAGAGCGACAGCAGCGCGGAGGACGTCGAGTCGAGCGAGCCGGCGACCGAACGCGCGCCGGAGGCCGGAACGGTCACCGAACTGGTGCGCAGCACGAACGACGAAGTGCATGGACTCGCGTTCTCCCCGGACTCCGCGTACTTGGCCTGGGCTCAGCCCTGGAGCGCGTGGGGCAGCTCGCACATCCGACTGGCCAGGCTGTCCGACCAGACCATCGTGGATGTGACAACCACACGCTTCGACGACGCCTGCCCGATATTCACGCACGACGGAAAGCACCTGGCTTTCCTCTCCAACCGGGTCTTCGACACGGTCTACGACGATCACGTCTTCGACCTCGGATTCCTGCCGGGCGTGCGGCCGTACCTCGTTCCGCTCGCCGAGACGACCCCGTCCCCGTTCGCGCCCGAACTCAACGGCCGGCCGGTGTCGCCGGAGAAGGAGAGGGACAAGGCGGGCGCTGCCGGTGCCTCACGCGCCGGCGAGTCGGGCGCGCAGGATGACGACGAGTCAGATTCCGACTCCTGGGCGTCGTCGATCGTCGTCGACTTCGAGGGCATCGAGGATCGCGTCGTGCCGTTCCCGGTCGAGGCGGGCCGCTACCGGTCGCTGCACGCGGTCAAGGGCGGCGTGGTGTGGATGGACTATCCGCGCACTGGTGAACTGCACGAGGCGGCGATAGGCGCGTCCGACGAACATCCCAAGCCCAGCCTGATCCGCTACGACCTGGAGAAGCGCAAGCGCTCGACGATCCTCGAGGAGCTGGACGACTTCGCCGTCTCCGGCGACGGCGCGCGGCTGGCCTACGCGGACGGCGGGGAGCTGAAGGTCAAGGCCTCCGACGCGAAGGACGACGACGACGCGGTCGCCGTGGACCTGGACCGCGTCCGGGTCACCGTGGATCCGGCGGCCGAGTGGACGCAGATGTTCCACGAGGCCTGGCGGCTGATGCGGGACAACTTCTGGCGCGCCGACATGGCCGGGGTGGACTGGCCGGCCATGGCCGAGCGCTACCGGCCGCTGCTTGACCGGATCGGGTCGCAGGACGACCTGCATGACCTGCTCTGGGAGATGCAAGGCGAGCTCGGCGCCTCGCACGCCTACGTGCGGCCTCCGGCGGCGGGCACGTACGAGGCGCTGGCCCAAGGCCTGCTCGGCGCGGACCTCGCCCCGGACCAGGACGGAACCTGGCGGATCGGCAGGGTGCTGCGAGGAGAGTCCTCGGTCATCGCGGCGCGTTCCCCACTCGCCGCTCCCGGTGTCGCGGCCAAGCCCGGCGACGCCATCGTGGCCGTTGACGGGCAGCCGGTCGATCCGATGCACGGCCCGAACGCGCTGCTGGGCGGTAAGGCAGGCAAGCCGGTCGAGCTGACGCTGCGTAGAAACGGCGCGGCGGACCGGCGTGTGGTTGTCACGCCGCTGTCGAGTGAGGGCGTGCTGCGGTACCACGACCTGGTTCAGCAGCGCCGTGCTGCGGTACGAGAGGCCTCCGATGGCAGGCTCGGCTACCTTCACGTGCCGGACATGATGTCGTTCGGCTGGGCGGAGTTCCATCGGGACCTGCGTACCGCGTTCGACGCCGACGGCCTGGTGCTCGACCTGCGGGAGAACGGCGGCGGTCACACCTCGCAGCTGGTGGTGGAGAAGCTGGCGCGCAAGGTGATCGGTTGGGCGCGCTCCCGGCACTCCGAGCCGGTCAGTTACCCGGGTGAGGCGCCGCTCGGCCCGATCGTGGCCGTCACCGACGAGTACGCCGGTTCCGACGGCGACATCGTGACCCAGGCGATCAAGCTGTACGGCATCGCGCCGGTGGTCGGGATGCGGACCTGGGGCGGCGTGATCGGTATCGACTCCAAGTACACGCTGGTGGACGGCACCGGCGTCACGCAGCCGAAGTTCGCGTTCTGGTTCGAGGGCGGCAGCGGCTGGGGCGTGGAGAACTACGGGGTCGATCCGGACATCGAGGTGCCGTTCCCGCCGCACGACGCGGTGGCAGGGCGGGACCCGCAGCTGGAGACGGCGATCCGGATGGCCTTGGAGGCGTTGGAGAGCAGGCCGCGGGCCACGCCGCCACAGATCTAGTCCGCTGGTGTCGGGCCGCCGAGATCGGCCGGCGGCCCGGCCAGCGCGGCGTCGTACCTGCGCAGGATGAGACGCGCCACCTGGTCGTGGGCACCGAGCGGCGCGCTGACGGTCATCCGGCGCGGGTTATCCGTGTCGAGCGCCGCGAGGGTCGCGCTCTCGTTGATCCGCCGGCTGAACTCGCCGGAGGAGAGCAGGTAGGTGGCGACCGCGACCGGTCGGCCGCGCCGGGCCAGCCGCGCCAGCAGCGTGCTGATGTTCGGCTCGGCGGTCGTCACGTAACCGGTGCGCACGGGCATGCCCAGGCGCTCGGCGAGCAGCCCGGCCATGGCGACGGCGTCGGCGTTGGCGCGCCGGTCTGCCGAGCCCGCGGCGGCGAGGACCACCTGGGTGCCGAAGACGGTGCCGCGTGCAGCGGAGAGCCGGTCCTGCATCGCTGCCGCGAGCAGCGGATCGGGACCGAGCGCGGCGGCTTGGTAGATCGTGGCGGTGCGGCTGGCCGGCTGCGTCGCGACCTGTCGCAGGGCGCGCGGAATGTCGTGCCGCACGTGATAGCCGGAGCCGAGCAGCAGCGGCATGATCACGAGCTCGGTCACGCCTTCAGCCAGCAACCGGGCGAGTTCCTCGGCTACTCGGGGCCGGGCCACCGAGACGAACGCCAGCGACGTCTCGACCCCGGGACGCAGGAACCTGACCCGCTCCAGGAGCGCGTCCAGGGTTTCCAGGCCGGCCGGATCGTTGGTGCCGTGCGCCACGGCGAGCAGCGGTACGTCCGCGCGCGGCGGCGGCAGCACTCCAGGAGGCGCGGGCAGCCAGGCGGGCCGCGGCTCACGGAACGAGGTCAGCCCAAGCACCGGCACGGACATCTCAGGGTTCCTCCTTGCTAGCCGGTGCGATGCGGGATGCCGTGCTCTGTGCGCGTTTGGTGTTCGGTGTTCGGCCTCGAGTCCGGGTCGGCCCGAGTCCAAGTCAGGTCCGTTCGGCCTTCAGCTGTCAGGCCGGGTCGATGGCCAGGCGGTAGCCGCGCTTGGTCACCGTCTTGACCAACGACGCGTCAGGTCCCAGAGCGGTGCGCAGGCGCGCGACGGTCGCTTCGACCGCGTGCTCGTCCCGGCCGCCCGATCCAGCGCCGCGCGGTCCCCACACCCGCCGCAGCAGGTCGGCGCGGGAGACCACCCAGCCGGGACGGCGGCCGAGCTCCGCGAGCACGGCGGCCGGCAGCGGGGCGAGCAGGACCGGCTCGGCTCCGGTGACGACGGCGGCGAGGCCTTGCAGCGTCAGGGTCCGATGCTCGTCGATCGGGAACTCGTTCCGGATCTTGGGCGGCAGGACTGAGCAGAGCGTGGCCACCATCGCGCCGAGCCGGGCCCGATCCGGCCACACCGCGCGCACGTCGAGCGCTTCCAGCGGCCGTGCGCACACCGGTCCGACGCACACCGCCGTGACGTCCGTGCGTAGCGCGATCAGGAGTTGATCGAGCGCGCCGGTGACCGCAGCCGCTTCCAGCAGCGCGGTCACGCCGGGCGCGGAGGTGAAGCTGACCGCGTGCACTTCGCGGCGCACGATCGCGTCGACGAGGCGGCGCACCGCCGCACGGTCGGAGGGCGGTCCCCAGCGGTAGACCGGAATGTCCACGACGATCGCACCAGCTTCGCGCAGTGCGGTAACAAAGCGGGTGTCTTCGGCCGGGTTCTCGACGCCGTACTGCTGTACCGCGATCCGCTTGCCCTTAACGCCGAGGTCGAGCAGGTAGGCCAGCAGCTCGTCGCACGACTCTGAGGGCGCGCTGTAGCTTTCGCGCAGGCCGGAGGCACGTACCGCGCCCGTAGCCTTAGGTCCGCGCGAGACGAGGACCGCGTTGCCGAGTACCCGGTTGAGTTCTTCGCCCAGGCCCCAGCTCTCGGCCGCCGACATCCATCCGCGCCATCCGCTGCCTGTGGTCGCCACCGCGTAGTCAAGCTGTGCGATAAGACACTCGTTAGTGGCCTTACGCAGCGCGGCGTCATCATCGAGCGGGACGAGCCGGAGGGTCGGGGTCTCGATGACCTTCGCGCCGCGCCGCCGCAGCAGCGAGGCGAGGTCATCGCGCCTCCGGTCGGCCGTGACGGCCACGACGCAGCCGGTGAGCGGGAACTCCTCGAATACCGTGCTGGTCGGGTTCGGGCCGTCCGTAGCCGAGGGGGTGGATTCGATCGCCTCTGCCAGTGCCATGTCCGAAACAGTGGCCGCACACCGTTACGGATATGTTGCCGAGCCGCTACGCACCGGTAAGGGCCGCCGACCCCAGGTTACGTGTCACTTGACAGAGTGAGCGAGCTCAGGGGCCAGGAGCGGCGGCAGCCGCCCTACCATGACGCGCACAAGCCCTTTCGAGCGGAGTGAAAAACACGTGCGCGCGCCGAAATCGGCTGGACCCCGACGCGTCATAGCGACGCCGCACCGTCGTAGGCATGACGGGAAAGCCTGAAGCCGCGGACGGCGGTCTTAGCCACTGTCCGTACTGCGCGCTTCAGTGCGGTATCGAGCTCCGCCCGGCGTCAGCCGGACACGGTTCGCAGCCGGTGCGTCGCACCGGGCGGGGGGACACGGGGGACGGCACGCACGGCGACGGTCCGGCTCTGGAGGTCGTCGGGCGTGCCGCGTTCCCGGTGAACGAGGGCGCGCTGTGCGGCAAGGGCGCGAGCGCCGCCGAGCTGCTCAGTCCGCGGCTGCGGCTGACCACGCCGCTGATCCGCGATGAACGCGGTGCCGAGCTGCGGCCCGCCTCCTGGGAAGAGGCGCTTGACCGGGTGGCGCGGGAACTCGGCGCGCGCGACCCGGAGGCGGTCGCGATCTTCGGCGGCGGCTCGCTGACCAATGAGAAGGCCTACCAGCTCGGCCGCTTCGCGCGGACCGTGCTCAAGACCCCGAACATCGACTACAACGGCCGGTTCTGTATGTCGTCGGTCGCGGCGGCGCAGAACCGGGCTTTCGGCGTGGACCGGGGGCTGCCGTTCCCGGTGCGCGACGTCCGCAGGGCCCGGGCGATCCTGCTGGTCGGCGCGAACCCGGCCGAGACGATGCCGCCGATCATGCGGCATTTCGCGGCCGCGCGCGAGGCCGGCGCCACGTTGATCACCGTGGATCCAAGGCGCACGCGGACCGCCGAGCTAGCCGATCGGCATCTGCAGCCGGTACCGGGATCGGACCTGGCGCTCGCGCTCGCGATGCTGCATATAGCGGTCGCGGAAGGCCTGGTTGACGAGCAGTACGTCGCGGAGCGCACCAACGGCTTCGATGACGCGCGGCGCATCGCCACCGCCTACTGGCCGGAGCGGGTCGAGCGGTTGACCGGAGTTCCGGTCGCCGCGATGTACCAGACGGTCACGACGCTGGCCGAGGCCGCTCGCGCCGCCCGCGAAGCGGCGCTCCAGAACACTGTGGCCCAGAACGCCGTGCCCACGAACACTGAGACTGAGATCGGCGGCGCGATGATCCTCACCGCGCGCGGGACCGAGCAGCACAGCAAGGGCACTGACACGGTCAACGCGTGGATCAATCTCGCGCTGGCCCTCGGCCTTCCGGGACGCCCCGGCTCGGGTTACGGAGCGTTGACCGGCCAGGGCAACGGACAGGGCGGCCGCGAGCACGGTCAGAAGTCCGATCAGCTGCCGGGTTACCGCAAGCTGGACGATCCGGCGGCGCGCGAGCACGTGGCGGCGGTCTGGGGCATCGATCCGGACGAGTTGCCCGGCCCCGGTCCGAGCGCGACCGAGTTGCTGGCGCGCTGCGGTCGCGACGTCGACGGCGCTGACAGCGCCGATGCCGGGGATGGCGCCGACGGTACCAGCGGCGCCGCGGCGCCGGGCCGCATCGACGCGCTCCTGGTCATGGGTTCGAACCTGCTCGTGAGCGCCCCGGGCGCGGCGCAGACCGAGGCCCGGCTGCGCTCGCTCGGCTTCCTCGCGGTCTGCGATCTGGTGCTCTCCGAGACCGCGGCCATCGCAGATGTCGTACTCCCGAGCGCGCAGTGGGCCGAGGAGACGGGCACCATGACGAACCTGGAGGGCCGGATCCTGTTGCGGCCGGCCGCGATCGCGCCTCATCCCGGCGTGCGCACCGACCTGGAGATCCTGGCGGAGCTGGCCGCGCGGCTCGGCGGCAAGCTGTCCGCCGACCCGGCCGAGGTGTTCGCCGAGCTGGGCCGCGCGAGCGCGGGCGGCATCGCCGACTACAGCGCGGTCACGCACGAGCGGCTGGAGCGCGGCGAAGAACTGTATTGGCCGTGTGGGGAGCAGAGCCCAGACGGTACGCCCCGCCTGTTCGAGCGCGCCTTCCCGACTGCCGACGGCCGCGCGCGCTTCGTGCCGGTCGACTACCGGCCATCGGCCGAGGAACCGGACGATCAGTACCCTTACCGGCTGACCACCGGCCGGGTGCTCGCGCAGTATCAGTCCGGTGCCCAGACTCGGCGCGTCGACGTGCTCAACCAGGCCGCGCCGGAACCGTTCGTCGAGCTGCACCCGGACCTCGCCCGCGCGCTGGGCGTGGCCGAGGGCGCGGCGGTCAGCGTGGTCAGCAGGCGCGGGACGGCCACCGCCGCGGCGCGGATCAGCCGCGCCATACGGCCGGACACGGTGTTCATGCCGTTCCACTGGCCGGGCCAGGGCCGGGCGAACTCGGTGACCAATCCGGCCCTGGATCCGATCTCGAAGATGCCGGAGTTCAAGACCTGCGCGGTGCGGCTGGAACTGCCGTCGCAGGTCGCGGGCGCCGAGGCGGGAGCTGACCTGTGACGCGCCGGATCATCGTGGTCGGGTACGGCATGGCCGGTCACCACCTGGTGGCCCGGCTGCTGCAGGCCGGGCGGCACACGCCGGCCGGGGACTTCGAAGTGACCGTGCTCGGCGCGGAGAGCGGGGCGCCGTACAACCGGGTTCTGCTTCCCGAGGTGCTGGCCGGCCGGATCGACCAGCGCCGCATCGACCTGTCAGAGCCCGATGACCCGCGCGTGACGGTACGCGCCGGGGTCCGCGCCACCGAGATCGACCGCGAGCGGCGCCTGGTCCACGGCGACGACGGCTCGGTGCTGCCCTACGACGATCTGGTGCTGGCCACCGGGGCCAATCCGGTGCTGCCTCCGCTCGGCGGAATCCGCGACGAACAGGGGCTCAAGCCCGGCGTGCACACGCTGCGGACGCTGGTAGACCTGGACCGCATTCAGGACCAGCTCACCGCGGAGGAAAGTGGCGGCGCTGCGCTCGACGGGTCTGCGCTCGACGGGTCTGCGCTCAACGGGCCTGCGCGCAAGCTGCGGGCCGTGGTGGTCGGCGGCGGCCTGCTCGGCGTGCAGTGTGCCAGGGGCCTGACGCTGCGCGGACTGGACGTCGTGCTCATCCATCAGGGCTCGCATCTCCTCGACCACCGGCTCGACGCCGACGCGGCCGCGATCCTCGCCCGCACCGCGCGCGGCCTCGGGATCGAAGTGCACCTCGAATGCCGGGCCCGCTCGGTGCTGCGCGACCGCGAGGGCCGGCTGACCGGCGTGCAACTGGCCGACGGCTTCCGCCTGGACGCCGATCTCGTCCTGCTGGCCTGTGGAAGCGCCCCGGCCACCGGCTTGGCCGCGCGCGCCGGGCTGGCCGTGGACAACGGAATCCTCGTCGACGAGCGGCTGACCAGCGTCACCGACCCGCACGTACACGCGATCGGGGACTGCACCCGCGTGCACCGCAGCCTGCGCGCCGCGCACGGTCTCGCCGCTCCCGCCCTCGAGCAGGCCGAGGTGCTGGCCGAACGACTGCTCGGCGTCCCGGCGCTCTATCAGGGCTCATCGACGATAGCCAGGCTCACCGCGACCGGCGTGGATGTGGCCATACTCGCTGCCGCGCCGTCGCTGGTGGCCGAATCGCGGCCCGATCACGTCGCGCGCACGGTGCGCCTGACCGACCCGGTCGGCGGCACCCATCGCGCGGTGACCGTGCACGGCGGCCGCGTGGTCAGCTCCGTGCTCATCGGCGACGTCTCGGCCGCGGCCCGCCTTACCCGGTTGGTCGATCAGCCGGGCCCGCTGCCAGAGAACCCGCTCGACCTGCTGTTCGACACCGCGGTTTGACCTTGGACACCGCAGAAAGGAACTGATTCACGATGCGGCAAATCGTCATCGTCGGCTATGGCATGGTGGGGCACCGCTGCGCTGAGCTGTTGGCTGAGCGTGCGGCAAACAGCGCGACGCCCGTTCAGATCACGGTGCTCGGCGAGGAGCCGCGTGAGGCCTATGACCGAGTGCATCTCAGTGCTCTGTTCGATGGTAAGGACCCTGCGGATCTGACCTATCCCGCGCCGCCGGGCGTCGAGTTGAAGCTTGGCGATCCGGTGACCGCGATAGACCGGGAGCGCAAGGTCGTCCTGACCGCCTCCGGCGCCGAATTCCGCTACGACGACTTGGTTCTGGCGACCGGCTCGTACCCGTTCGTGCCGCCGGTTCCGGGCCACGACGCGACCGGCGCGTTCGTGTACCGCACGATCGACGACGTCGAAGCGATCAAGGACTTCGCGGCCGGCCGCAAGGTCGGCGCGGTGGTCGGCGGCGGCCTGCTCGGCTTGGAGGCCGCCGGAGCGCTTCAGGCCATGGGCCTGGAAACGCACGTGATCGAGTTCGGCCCGCGGCTGATGGGCGTGCAGGTCGACGAGGGCGGCGGCCAGGCGCTGCTGTCGCGGATCAACGACCTCGGCGTCACGGTGCACTGCTCGACGCGCACCGAGGCCGTGGAGATCGGCGAGGGCGGCGCGGTATACGCGCTCGTACTCGCGAAGGGCGACGACCTCAGTGCCCTGCCGGTCGACCTGGTGGTGTTCGCCGCCGGAGTGCGGGCCCGCGACCAGCTCGGCCGCGAGTGCGGCCTCGCCGTCGGCGAACGCGGCGGCATTCGGGTCGATGAGCTGTGCCGCACCGAGGACCCGGCCATCTACGCGATCGGCGAGTGCGCACAGGCTGTGGACGGCCGCGTGTACGGTCTCGTCGCGCCGGGGTATGCGATGGCTGAGACGGTCGCCGATCACCTGCTCGGCTCTGACCCGTCACCGTTCCGCAGCGCCGACCTGTCCACGAAGCTCAAGCTGCTCGGCGTCGAGGTGGCCTCCTTCGGCGACGCCTTCGGCAGCACGCCCGGCGCGCTCTCCGCCCTCTACAGCGACTCGACCGCGGGGCTCTACAAGAAGCTGGTCATCGGCGAGGACGGCAGGCTGCTCGGCGGCATCCTGGTCGGCGACGCCTCGGCTTACGCGACGCTGCGCCCGCTCGCCGGAACCGACGCGCCGCTTCCCGCGACACCGGAACAGCTGCTGCTGCCGGCCGGCTCGGGCGCGGGACCGGCCCTCGGACCGGACGCGCTGCCCGACTCGGCCACCGTGTGCAGCTGCCACAACGTGACTAAGGGCTCGATCAACGCGGCGATCCACGAGCAGGGCTGCGCCGACGTGGCCGCGATCAAGGGCTGCACCAAGGCCGGCACCGGCTGCGGCTCCTGCGTGCCGCTGCTCGGCCAGCTGCTCTCGGCCGCCGGGGTGCAGACCTCGAAGGCGCTGTGCCGGCACTTCGAGCAGAGCCGCGCCGAGCTCTACGAGATCGTGCTGGTCACCGGGATCGACTCGTTCGCGCGGCTGCTGGCCGAGCACGGCAACGGCGAGTCGGACGGCTGCGAGGTCTGCAAGCCCGCGGTCGCCTCGATCCTGGCCTCGCTCGGCGGGACGCTCGGCGCGGCCAAGCGCAACGGCGCGGCCAAGCACATCCTGGCCGGCGAGCAGGCCGCGCTGCAGGACACCAACGACCACTTCCTGGCCAACATCCAGCGCAACGGCAGCTACTCGGTGGTGCCGCGCATCCCCGGCGGCGAGATCACCCCGGAGAAGCTGATCGTGATCGGCGAGGTGGCCAGGGACTTCGGGCTCTACACGAAGATCACCGGCGGCCAGCGCATCGACCTGTTCGGCGCGCGGGTCGAGCAGCTGCCGCAGATCTGGCGCCGCCTCGTCGACGCCGGTTTCGAATCAGGGCACGCCTACGGCAAGGCGCTGCGCACGGTCAAGAGCTGCGTCGGCTCCGAGTGGTGCCGGTACGGCGTGCAGGAGTCGGTGAAGATGGCCATCGAGCTGGAGCTGCGCTATCGAGGGCTGCGATCCCCGCACAAGCTCAAGGCCGCGGTCTCCGGCTGCGCCCGCGAATGCGCCGAGGCGCAGAGCAAGGACTTCGGCGTCATCGCGACCGAGCAGGGCTGGAACCTGTACGTCGGCGGCAACGGCGGCTTCCGGCCCCGGCACGCCGACCTGTTCGCCAAGGACCTGTCCGCCGAGGAGCTGATCCGCACCATCGACAGGTTCCTGATGTTCTACATCCGCACCGCGGACCGGCTCGAGCGCACCGCCTCCTGGATCGAGCGGATGGAGGGCGGGCTCGACCACCTCAAGGCCGTCATCCTGGAGGACTCGCTGGGCCTGTGCGCCGAACTGGACCGGCTGATGGCGCAGCACGTCGAGAGCTATGCCGACGAGTGGCGCGCGGCCATCGAGGACCCGGAGACGCTGCGCCGCTTCGTCTCGTTCGTCAACGCCCCGCAGACCCCGGACCCGGAGATCAAGTTCGAGGTCGAACGCGGCCAGATCAAGCCGCTGCTGACCATCGGGCCGCCGCCGGGCGGCGGGCTCGATCAAGACCCTGAGTCCGACCGCGACACCGCCGACGAGCTCGCCGAGGCGGCCGCCGGGCCCGACGGCGCCGACAGCCTGGTCCCGGCGGAGGTGGGAGCATGACCGTGACCGCCGGCAAGCAGCGGACCTGGACCGCGGTGTGTCGATACGCCGAGCTGACCCCGGGGCGCGGCGTCGCGGCGCTGGTCGACGGCGTCCAGATCGCGGTCTTCCGCACGACGCCCGGTGAGCTGTACGCGATCGGCAACCGGGACCCGTACTCGGGCGCCTACGTCATCTCGCGCGGCGTCACCGGCTCGCGCGACGGCGTTCCGACCGTCGCCTCGCCGATGTACAAGCACGTCTTCGACCTGCGCAGCGGGACCTGCCTGGACGATCCGACGGTCGCGCTGCCCACCTATCCGGTGCGGCGATACCGGGGCCTGGTCTGGGTGCAGCGCTGACGCCGTGCCGGCCAAGGGCGGTGCCGAATCGCCACAGCGATGTCACAAACCGATTGGCGGCGTGTGCGGGCTAGTTGACCGCACACGCCGCTGCCTGGCAGATCGATGAAACGCCGGGTGCCTAGCGTCGGCACTAGCAGGAACCCTCCACCTGTTGACTCCGCACCTCCCCCATCGCACCCACCACGCCGTAGGAGGCGACGATGAGCGCCGAGACATCGACAGAAGCAGGCAGCACCGCCGTCATCAGCCCGCCCCGCCCCGGGGCCGCCATCACCGACTGGCATCCGGAGGACATGGCGTTCTGGGAGCGTGAGGGCGCCCGCACCGCCCGGCGCAACCTGATCCTGTCCATCTTCGCCGAGCACCTCGGGTTCTCGGTGTGGAGCCTGTGGTCCGTGTTCGTGCTCTTCCTCGGGCCGAACTACCACATCGACCCGGCCGGCAAGTTCTTCCTCACCACCGTGCCCACCGTGGTCGGATCGGTGCTGCGGCTGCCGTACACCTTCGCGGTGGCCAAGTTCGGCGGCCGCAACTGGACCGTGTTCAGCGCCAGCCTGCTGCTGGTGCCGTGCATCCTGGCCGCGTTCGTGCTCAAGCCGGGCGTGTCGTACAGCACCCTGATGATCATCGCGGCGGTGGCCGGGGTCGGCGGCGGCAACTTCGCCTCCTCCATGGCCAACATCAACGCCTTCTACCCGGAACGGCTCAAGGGCGCCGCGCTCGGCCTCAACGCCGGCGGCGGGAACATCGGCGTCGCGGTCGTGCAGCTGCTCGGGCTGCTGGTGCTCTCCACCGCGGGGATCGCGCATCCGCGCCTGATCCTCGCCGTCTACATCCCGCTGGTCGTCATCGCGGCCCTGTGCGCCGCGCTGTTCATGAACAATCTGACTCAGCTGCGCAACGACAAGCGGGCCATGCGCGACGCGACCAAGGACCCGCACACCTGGATCATGTCGCTGCTCTACATCGGCACCTTCGGCAGCTTCATCGGCTTCAGCTTCGCCTTCGGCCAGGTGCTGCAGGTCCAGTTCAAGTGGACCCCGCGGCAGGCCGCGGACATCGTCTGGCTCGGCCCGCTGCTCGGCTCGCTGATCCGCCCGGTCGGCGGCGCGCTGGCCGACCGGGTCGGCGGCGCGAAGGTGACCTTCTGGAACTTCGTGCTGATGACGCTGTCCGCGGTGCTGGTGTTCGTCGCCTCGCAGCAGAAGTCGCTGCCGCTGTTCATCACCGGGTTCATCCTGCTGTTCGTGTTCAGCGGCATCGGCAACGGCTCGGCGTACAAGATGATCCCGGCGATCTTCCGCGCCAAGGCGGACACGGCGATCGAGGGCGGCGCGGACGCGGCCCTGGCCCAGCGCGAGGCGCGGCGCATGTCCGGCGCGCTGATCGGGATCGCCGCCGCGACCGGGGCGTTCGGCGGGGCGCTGGTGAACTTCGCCTTCCGCGAGTCCTTCCTGACCTACAAGTCCGGCAACGCCGCGTACATCGGCTTCATCGCCTTCTACGGGCTCTGCTTCGCAGTGACCTGGGCGGTGTACCTGCGGCCTGGATCACGCAGGCTCACCGGCGTCTGAGCGGCGCGAAAACCCAAGCCTGCGGCAGGGCGCCGCGCGGTCTGGCGAACCCGGACCGGCGGCCCGCCCGCTACAGCCTTCCCTCAGTGATCTGCGATTCGCCCAGCGGCGCGGCTACGTTGGCATTCCACAGCTGCGCCGCCTGGGCCTTCGCGTTGTCGGCGGCGGCGGCCTGCTGGTTGGTCGTCTTGTAGTTCGGGTCCTTCTTCACCGCGCTGGTCTTGCAGTTGCCCTGCAGGTCCCCGGCGATCTGCGCGTACGCGGAGTCGTACTGCGCCGACGCGGTCCACGCCGCCTTGAGCTGGTCGACCAGCTCGGTGCCGTTCTGGATGCCGGTGACGTCGATCTTCGCGACGCTGTCCGCCTGGGCCTGGCGCTTCTGCGCGGTGTCCGAAAGCAGCGTCTGCGCGTCGGCGAGGTTCTTGCACTCGTTGACGTCGACGACGCCGGTGTTGGCGTCCGAGCGCAGCTGCCCCGACTGCTGGATCAGCTGGTAGATCTGATCGGCCTGCTGCTTCGGGCTGGCCTTGCTCGCCACCGCGGTGGGGGTGCCGGAGCCGGCCTGCGGCTTGCCCGACGAGCCGTTGGAGGTCACCGCGACGATGATGCCGATCACCGCCACCACCGCCACCGCGCCCCCGATGATCAGGCCCTTGCGGTTGCGCAGACCGCCGCCGCCGGGGCCGCCGTACCCGCTGCCGTCGTCGTACCCGCCGGGACCGCCGTAGCCCATCTGGTCCTGCGGGTAGCCGGCCGGCTGGCCGTACTGGCCGCTCTGGAACTGAGCGGCCTGATACTGCGGGTCCTGATACTGGCCGTTCGGGTATCCAGCGCCCTGATACTGCGCGTTCTCGTACTGCTCGGCCTGGGGAAAGCCCTGCTGCTGCGGATACTGCTGGTAGGGGGCGCCCTGAGGCGCGGCCAGCTGCTCGGCGCCAGGGTTCTCCGCCGCGGGCGCCGCCTCGGCCGGCTGCTGTTGCTGCTGCTGTGCGCCCTGCAGGTACCCGGGCGCGGCGCCGCCGATCATCGGCTTCTGGCGATCTATCGCGCGACGGCTGTCCGGGGTGGAGTCACGGAACAGGTGGTCGAACTCGGTCGGCAGCCCGGAGCCGCTGTCCTGCATCATCATCGCCTGCTCGGCCTGTCCCGCGCCGTAGCCCGGCTGGGCCGCGTAGCCCGCCTGTCCCTGCCCCGCGTAGCCGCTCTGTGCTCCGTAATCGGACGGGCCCGGGTAGCCCTGCTGTGAGGCGCCCCAGTCCGGCTCGGTGTCCTGCTGCCAACCGGTCTGTGCCTGTCCGTACTGCGGCGCTGCGGGCTGCTCAGGCGCAGCCTGCTGCGGTACCGCACCCTGGGCGGGCGGCACCTCCTCCGGCCTGCCGTAGACCGAGGGGTCGTAATCCTGCTCGGACCATCCGGCGGCGGGCGTTTCCGGCAACTGGGACACGGCGCACAATCCTCACAAAGCAACGGCACTGGCTCGCTGGTCGCGGCGGGCGCGTGGGGCGCCTACGCGTGCCGGAGTCAGCCAATACCGCCTCAGCCAACCAAACCGACCGCGCACGGGCAAGGTCGAGTCGCCCGGCACGCACCCTTTGGCATGGAATCGAGACCGGGACGCCCCAGGATACGCCCGCCGGGAGGTCCCGCGAACCGCGTTCCGCCAGATGCGACGGCGCACGGTCACGATCCGCGACCGTGCGCGCGTCCACTGTCACCTGACGCGCCGTCGACCCGGCGCGATCACTCGGATCGACGCGTCCGTTTTACCCTATTCGCACCATCGCCCTTGCTCGGACGCCCTCAAGCCGCAGCGGCCGCCGTCTGCCGCACCGCGAGTCGGCCTAGCCGCTCCCGGAAGCCGCGTACCGCCGCCGACTCCTGATACGGATCGAGTCGCCGGTCCAGGTCGTGCAGGTACTCAACGCCGCGGTGCGACCGTAGCTGCGCGAGCATGTCGATCGCTGCGGTACCGGCCGCGCAGGCCGCTTCTACCTCACGCTCCTGCGCGTACGCCGTCGCGATGATCACCGTGTCGACTGCGCGGCGGCGGACATGCCGCTCCGCGTGCGCGGCCAGCGCCCGCTCAGCGTGCTCCTTGGCCTGACGCGGCCGGTCCAGATCCCGGTAGCAGTGCGCGAACTCGTCGGCCAGGTACGCCGGGGTGAAGTGCGCGATCCACTCCGGGTCCTTCTCCGGCTCGGCCTTCTCCATCTCGGCCGCCGCCTTCTGCAGCGCCGACTCGCAGGAGCGCACGTCACCGAGTACCGCGTGACCGCGCGCCTCGGCCGCGTAGAACATGGACCGCGCCGTCGCCGTGGCCTGCTCGCGCGCTCCTTCCTGCGCCGCGCGGGCCAGCTGGGTGATCTCGCGCGGGGAGCCGAGCTGTCCGGCCAGGTGGCTCATCCCTGCCGCCAGCACATAGCCGCCGTAGGCACGGTCGCCGGCCGCCTGCGAGAGCCGCAGCGCCTGGATGTAGTAGCGCTGGGCCAGTCCATGCCGCCCGGTGTCCACGGCCATGTATCCGGCCAGCTCGGTCAGCTGCGCGGCGGCGGCGAACAGGGCGCGCCCGGTGCGTTCCGGGTAGGCGCCGTTCAGCAGCTCGCCGACCACCTCGTCGAGGTAGTGCACGACGATCGAGCGCACGTATCCGGACCCGAACTGGTGGTCCAGCTCGCGGAACGCCTTCGTCGCGGCGCGTACCGCGTATACGTCGCCGGGGCCGACCCGCGGCCCGCGCCCGGCCAGCGTCAGGGGCCTGGCGACCTCGAGATCCGGCGGGGTGATCAGCCAGTCGCGGCTCGGCGCGATGAGCGCGGCCACGGCGAATGAGGACCCGAGCAGGAACTCACGGTGGCTCACATCGGCGCGCCACAGCTCCGTGGCCTCCTCGATGGCGGCCTGGACCGTGGGGGCGAAGTGCAGCCCGACGCTGGAGGAGCCGTTGCGGCCGTCCGCCATGCCGATCTCCTCGACGGTGACCGGCCGGCCGAGCTTGCGGCCGAGCGCCTCGGCGATCAGGGTCGGAGCCATCCCGCGCGGCTGTTGGCCGCGCAGCCAACGCGCCACTGACGTTTTGTCATATCGCAGGTCGAGGCCGTGCTCCGCGCCTACCATGTTGACTCGGCGGGCCAGCCCGGCATTAGAGCAGGCGGCCTCGTGAATCAACGCGGCGAGCCGCTGATTCGGTTGCCGCGCGGCGGCGGTGCGAACAGCCATCGGGGTCTCCCCTTCCCTCGACCACACAGGCAGTGTCTTATCGCAGCCAACTGCGCATATGTCGCGAAGAGTAGCGTCGATTCGAAGAGAGCGGTAGCCCTGGGTAACGGTGCAGTCCTGATTCGCTACGCCATGACACGGTAAAGCGGGCGTCAGCGTCCACAAGTCCAGTGATTACGACCGTAACCGTGACAGCTCGTCAGGAGTTGGACGGCGGTGTGGAGCCGATCAACGGGACGGCCACCGAGACGATTGTGAGCCGAGGATGACGACCGCGCGCACTGCCGCCCCCAGGACCGCCGCCGCGGTGCCGACCCAGCCGGGCCCCGCCCGCAGCGGGGACTCGCTGAGCCTGCTGGCCGCCGCGCTCGAGTACATCGAGGACCGGCACTGGGAGATCGCGCTGGGCACTTCGGTACGCCGCTCCGAGGCCGGCTGGTTCTGCTCCTGCGGCCTCGAGCAGTGCCCGGCCCCCGGAACGCATCCGGCGCAGCGCGACTGGCAGAAACGGATCAGCGGGCAGCCGAGCAAGGCGCACGAGTGGTGGGCGGCCAACCCAGAAGCAGCGGTGCTGCTGCCCACCGGCCGGACCTTCGACGTGCTCGAGGTCTCCGAGGCCGCGGGCTGCCTTGGCCTGGCCCGGCTGGAGCGCGCGGGGACGAACGTCGGCCCGGTCGCCGCGACCCCGAATCGGCGGATGTACTTCTTCGTGCTGCCGAATGCGCGTACGAAGATGGTCAAGGTGCTCGCGACGCTGGGTTGGGGCCGCAGCCCGCTGGACCTGACCTGCCGGGGCGCCGGGGACTACATCGTCGCGCCGCCCTCGCGGATGGGCGCGATCGGCCACGCGCAGTGGGTGCGGCGGCCGTCCGAGACGAACCGCTGGCTGCCGGATGTAGAAGAGGTGCTGGCACCGCTCGCCTACGCCTGCGGCCTACACCGCTGACTACTAGCCGTTCTCGGCGCGCCCTTCCACGAACACGTGCGCGGCGAGCTCCAACTCGATCTCCGCCGCCTCGCCGGCCGACGAGATCAGCACTCCGCCGGCCGCCGGGGTGACCTCCAGCGCCGCCCCCGGCCGCAGCCCGACCCGCCGCAGCCGGTGCATGACCTCGTTGTCGGTCTGCACCGGCTCGCCGATCCGGCGCACCACGACCACCGCGCGCTCGCCGTCGGCCAGCTTGTCCGTCACCTCGCGCAGCGAGACCAGCCCGCCGGCCCGGAAGTCGGGGGCGCTGAGCGAGGCGTCCAGCTCCTCGAGGCCCGGAATCGGATTTCCGTACGGTGAGACCGTCGGGTTGTCCAGCAGCGCGAGCACCCGCCGTTCCACGGTCTCGCTCATGACGTGCTCCCAGCGGCACGCCTCCTCGTGCACCTCGTCCCACTCCAGGCCGATCACGTCCACCAGCAGCCGCTCGGCGAGCCGGTGTTTCCGCATGACCCGGGTGGCGTGGGCGCGGCCCGCCTCGGAAAGCTGAAGGTGCCGGTCGCCCTCCACGGTCAGCAGGCCGTCACGCGCCATCCGGGCCACGGTCTGACTGACCGTGGGGCCGCTCTGCCCGAGCCGCTCGGCGATCCGGGCGCGCAGCGGGACGATGCCTTCCTCTTCCAGTTCGAAGATGGTCCGCAGATACATCTCCGTGGTGTCGATCAGGTCACTCACGCTCGTCGGCTCCGGCCCTTGAGAATGATGGGGTGCACTCAATTGTGACTCACCCGGCGGACAATCCAAGCGCTCGTATCAGCCAGTGAGCCGCGCCGGGCAGGTCAGGGGCTGAGTCGCTCGATCCGCCACTTGCCGCCCTCGCGCACGTAGCGCAGGCGGTCGTGCAGCCGGCTCGCCCTGCCCTGCCAGAACTCGACGGTCTCCGGCACCAGCAGCAGGCCGCCCCAGTGCGGCGGCCTCGGCACGGCGTCGGGGAACTCGCGATCGAACCGCTCGTAGCGCGCATCGAGCCAGTCGCGGTCCGGGATCGCACTCGACTGCTCGCTCGCCCAGGCCCCGAGCTGCGCCCCGCGCGGCCTCGTCGCGAAGTACGCGTCGCTCTCGGCCTCCGGCGAGCGCGTCATCGCGCCGGTGACGATCACCTGCCGGGCCAGCGGGGCCCAGGGGAACAGCAGGCATGCCGCCGGATTGGCCGCCACATCCCGGGCCTTGCGCGATCGGTAGTTGGTGAAAACGGTGAAGCCGTCCGGCCCGTACCGCTTCAGCAGCACCGTGCGGGCGGACGGCCGGCCCTCGGCGTCGGCGGTGGAAAGCACGGTCGCGTTCGGTTCGAACCACGGCGTGTCCGATTTTGGGACGGCCTTGTCGAGCTCAGCGAACCAGCGGGCGAATTGCTCGATGGGATCCGCTGTGAAGTCGGTCACCCCGATGCCGCGGTCGGAGTATTCGCGGCGCAGATTGGCTAGGTCCACGGTGTCCATTGTCCCCGGTCATCGCGCGGAAAAGGTCACGGCGCCGACGGCGGTAAGGGTCGCCGGGCCGCCGCGCCCTGAAACGGGCCCGCAATGGTCTATACCTTATGCGGGAACGCTGGGCTTGCGCCGATTTCCGTTCCGAAGTTGTAGCGGTCCAATATAGGTAGGCGGCCCCGCTTGGCGGGAACCTCCAAGGGAGGAACACCCGTTCAACGCGTGAAAGTCACAGAGTGCAAGGGAGCGCTCACCGCCGTCCCTTGTACGGCCCGCGCAGCCGACCGGCAGCGCGGACTACCCCCACGAAGGACGTTTGCCACAGCAAGGGAGCAACAGGATGCCCGACTTCGTACCCGGTCTCGAGGGCGTCGTCGCCTTCGAGACGGAGATCGCCGAACCTGACAAGGACGGCGGCGCCCTCCGGTACCGCGGCGTCGACATCGAGGACCTGGTCGGGCACGTGACCTTCGGTAACGTCTGGGGCCTGCTGGTCGACGGGAAGTTCAACCCCGGCCTGCCGCCGGCCGAGCCGTTCCCGATCCCGATCCACTCCGGTGACATCCGGGTGGACGTGCAGTCCGCGCTCGCGATGCTCGCCCCGGTCTGGGGCCTCAAGCCGCTGCACGACATCACCGACACGCAGGCTCGCGACGACCTGGCCAGGGCCGCCGTCATGGCGCTGTCCTTCGTGGCCCAGTCGGCCCGCGGAATAGACAAGCCGATGGTCCCGCAGCGGGAGATCGACAAGGCGCAGACCATCGTCGAGCGCTTCATGATCCGCTGGCGCGGCGAGCCGGACCCCAAGCACGTCGAGGCGATCGACGCGTACTGGACCTCGGCGGCCGAGCACGGCATGAACGCCTCCACCTTCACCGCCCGCGTCATCGCCTCCACCGGCGCCGACGTGGCCGCGGCGCTGTCCGGAGCGGTCGGCGCGATGTCCGGTCCGCTGCACGGCGGCGCGCCCTCCCGCGTGCTGCACATGATCGAGGCGATCGAGCGCGACGGCGACGCCAAGGCGTACGTCAAGAGCGTGCTGGACCGCGGCGAGCGGCTGATGGGCTTCGGCCACCGGGTCTACCGGGCCGAGGACCCGCGCGCCCGGGTGCTGCGGCGCACCGCCCGCGAGCTCGGCGCCCCGCGCTACGAGATCGCGGCGGCGCTGGAGCAGGCAGCTCTCGAGGAGCTGCGCAACCGCCGCCCGGACCGGGTGCTGGAGACCAACGTCGAGTTCTGGGCGGCGATCGTGCTGGATTTCGCCGAGGTCCCGGCCAACATGTTCACCTCGATGTTCACCTGCGCCCGCACCGCCGGCTGGTCGGCGCACATCCTGGAGCAGAAGCGCACCGGCCGCCTGGTGCGCCCGGCGGCCCGTTACATCGGCCCGGCGCAGCGCAAGGTGCACGACATCGAGGGCTTCGACACCATGATCGTCCACTAAGCGGACAGTCAGGTAAAAAGCGCAGGCAGATCGGTGCCCGGTTAACCCGTTCAGGGTCTAACCGGGCACCGTGTGTTTCCGGTAACCTCTCCTTCACGTTCTCGGACGACGACGCCCGGGTCGGGATGCTGTGTTTGATTGCTCAGCTGTCCCCGCCGGCGCGGCCGTGTCGGCGGTACGGAATCAGATCGCCGGAGGCACGCACCGTGTCGGAAATCCAGATCCCCGCCGAACTCAAGCCCGTCGACGGCCGCTTCGGCTGCGGTCCGTCCAAGGTCCGTCCCGAAGCCCTTTCCGCGCTGGCCGCGCAGGGTCCCGCGCTGCTCGGCACCTCGCACCGGCAGGCCCCGGTCAAGAACCTGGTGCGCCGGGTGCGTGAAGGCGTCGCCGAGCTGTTCAGCGCGCCGGAGGGCTACCAGGTCGTCCTGGGCAACGGCGGCTCGACCGCCTTCTGGGACATCGCCGCCTTCGGGCTGATCCGGGAGAAGTCCCAGCACCTGAGCTTCGGCGAGTTCTCCTCGAAGTTCGCCGCCGCCGCCAAGGCCGCGCCCTGGCTGGCCGAGCCGCAGGTGGTCAAGTCCGAGCCGGGCACGCACCCGCTGCCGGTCGCGGCCGCCGACGTCGACGTGTACGCGCTCACCCACAACGAGACCTCCACCGGCGTGGCCATGCCGATCAAGCGGGTGGCGGGCGCGAACGAGGACGCACTGGTGCTCGTGGACGCGACCTCGGCGGCCGGCGGCCTGCCGGTGGACGTGACCGAGACCGACGTCTACTACTTCGCTCCGCAGAAGAACCTCGGCTCGGACGGCGGTCTGTGGGTCGGGCTGTTCTCCCCGGGCGCGCTCGCCCGCGTCGAGGAGATCTCCGGCTCCGGGCGCTACGTGCCGGCGTTCTTCGACCTGCCGACCGCGATCGACAACTCCGCGAAGGACCAGACCTACAACACCCCGGCGATCGCCACCCTCTTCCTGCTGGCCGAGCAGCTGGACTGGCTGAACGGCAACGGCGGCCTTGACTGGGCGGCCGCGCGCACCGCGGACTCGGCCTCCCGGCTGTACGCCTGGGCGGAGAAGTCCGAGTACGCCACGCCGTACGTCGCGGACCCGGCGCAGCGCTCGCAGGTGGTCGGCACGATCGACCTGGCCGACTCGATCGACGCGGTCGCGGTCTCCAAGGCGCTGCGGGCGAACGGGATCGTGGACACGGACTCGTACCGCAAGCTGGGCCGCAACCAGCTGCGCATCGCGATGTTCGCCGCGATCGAGCCGGCCGACGTCGAGGCGCTGACCGCGTGCATCGACTACGTGGTGGAGCGGCTGTAAGACCGCTGCCTGACGGCTTAACGCGCCCGCGGACCGGCCTTGTGGCCGGTCCGCGGTGTGTTGCCGGGAGGCTTTCCCTAATGCCGGAGCACGGAGCCGACGATGACCAGGATGATCAGGGCGACGAAGGCGGCCGTGACGATTCTGGTTCTGATGCGCGGGTCCACCCCGCCAGTCTAGGTACCCCGGCTGCCAGAGCTGGCGCCTACCGCCCCGTCAGCGCCCAGCGCCCGATGCGCTCGTACCGCTTGAGCGGATCGTCGACGACGTTGAACAGGTCGATCTCGCCGACCAACCAACGCGGTGTGCGGAACGCGGCCATGCGGTCCACGTAAGGCTGCAGGTCCGGCAGCCCCTCCCCACCGTGACTGTGCCCGTGGCCGCCGTGTCCGCTGCCATTGCCCTGTCCGTGCCCCTGCGTCTTGTGGTTGCCGTTCCCGGAATCGCGCACGCGGGCCAGGGTCAGGTGTGGCCGGAACGGCCGCTCGTCCACCTTGATGTGGCAGCGCCGGGCGACGCTGTTGACCGATTCGGCGAGCCGGCCGAGCCGGTCGCGGTCGCCCTGCACCCCGGTCCACAGGGTGCGTCCGCCGAAGTGCCCGCCGCCGGCCAGCGCCAGCTCCATCGGGGTGTTGCGCGCGGCGGCCCGGCCGAGCCGTTCCTTGAGGTCGTCCAGCGCGTCCTCGGGCACGTCGCCGAGAAACGCGAGCGTGACGTGCCAGGTCTCGGGCCGGCACCAGCGCAGTGCCGGGTCGCCGTGCGGAAGCGTGGTCAATGCGGCGCGCAGTTCGAGCACGACGGGGCGCGGCGGGATCACCGCGACGAACAGCCGCATCAAGACCTCCGGTCCGGGGCTCTGTCACCTTCGACAGGGCCGCTCGACCCATCATGCCTCTTCGAACATGATCGCGGCGGCGGGGCGGCATTCCCGGCGGGCCGCGCCCCGCGCCGGCGGCGGTAGCCTACCGGCGCGTAAGGCCCAAGCGGATCGAAGAACCTGATTATGCGGTACGCGGCACGACTGCGAGATGCGGACGGCTGGTCACGCTGGCCATGATTCTCCGGTCGGTGCGCCAAGCGAGCGCATAAGCCGCGGTGACCGCGGAAAGTGCGGTGGCCACGCCGCACAGGGCCAGCGTCCAGCGCACTCCGAGCGATCCGGCCATCCAGCCGACCAGCGGCGATCCGATCGGCGTGCCGCCCATGAATACGAGCAGGTACACGCCCATCACCCGGCCGCGCAGTTGCGGTGTCACCGAGGTCTGCATTACCGCGTTGGCTGTAGTCGCCACGGTGAGCCCGGCCGTTCCGGTGAGCAGGAGCAGCAGCGCGAAGGCCGCGAAGTCCGGCATGGCCGCGGAGATCGCCTCCAGCACGCCGAACGCGATCGCGCCGCCGAGCACCAGCCGGATCCGTGCGGTCCCGCGCCGGGCCGCGAGCAGCGCGCCGGTCAGCGAACCGACCGCCATGATCGCGGACAGCAGCCCGTAGGCCGAGGCGCCGGAGTGGAAGACGCGCGTGGTGAACAGCGGCAGCAGCACCGGGAAGTTGAGCCCGAAGGTGCCGAAGGTCAGCACGGTGCCCAGCACGGCGAGCAGGTCGGGCCGGGTGCGCAGGTACCGGAAGCCCTCGATCTGCTGGCCGCGGCGCCGCTCGATCGGCTTGGCCGGCCGCAGTTCGCGCGCCCGGATCGCGACGAGGCTGGAAACGACCGCGGCATACGACACGGCGTTGATCAGGAACACCCAGCCGCTACCGGTGACCTCGGAGCGGAACAGCCCGATCATCACACCGGCCACCGCCGGGCCGACGATCCGGGCCAGGTTGAAGTTCGCCGAGTTCAGCGAGACCGCGTTCTGCAGCTGGTCCGGGCCGACCATCTCGACCACGAAGGACTGGCGGGCCGGGGTGTCCAGCGCGGTGACCATGCCGAGCGCGAGGGCGAAGGCGTATATCTGCCAGACGGTGACCGCGCCGGAGAGCGTCAGCACGGCGAGCGCGGCGGAGAGCAGACCCATGCTGCTCTGCGTGATCATCAGCATCACGCGCTTGCGGTAGCGGTCGGCCAGGGCCCCGCCCCAGACCGAGAACAACAGGATCGGCAGGAACTGGAGCGCTGAGACCACGCCGAGCGCGATGCCGCTGTGGGTCAGCGCCAACACCAGCCAGTCCTGGGCGATGCGCTGCATCCAGGTACCGGTGTTCGATACGAGTTGTCCGGCGGCGAAGAGCCGGTAGTTGCGGATACGGAGAGAGCGGAAAGTGGTGGTGACGGCGCTGCGCGCGCTCAAGGGCGACCCCCTGGTGTTGTGCGGTGGTGCGATGGTGCGGCCGTGCGGTGGCGGGCAGGCGAACGGCCCGCCAACCTCGAGCCTATATCATTAGCTACGCTAAGGAGCAAGGAGTTATTCCGCCTGCCGCCCCTTACCTGTCGGTAGCTGCCGGTCGTCCGCGAAGTCGTCTGGCGATCCCGGCCGCGCCGTTGTCGATTCCGCGGGATGCTGTTCGTCGTAGTTGGTGTCGGAGCCGAAAACCAAAGGTGAAAGGACACCGTCATGGCCGAGTACATGATCCTGCTGTTCGACGACGAGGCCGCGTGGGCCGCCGCGTCCCCGGAGGAGTACGACCGGATGCTCAAGGCGCACGGCCGCTTCCAGGAACAGTGCGTCGAACTGGGCGGCAAGATCGTCAACAGCAACGCGCTGCAGCCCACCAGCACCGCCACCTCCGTGCGCGGCGACGTGGTGACCGACGGCCCGTTCGCCGAGACGAAGGAGGCGCTCGGCGGCTACTACCTGGTCGAGGCGGCCGACCTGGACCAGGCGCTGGCGATCGCGAAGCTGGTCCCGGTGCTCAAGGGCGGCGTCGAGGTCCGGCCGATCATGGTCTTCTAGCGGATGACTCCGGACCGGCGAGCGCGGCGGGACGCGCCTCCGGACCCGGGCCTCGCGCGGCACGACCCGGACCCTTCCGAGGCCGCCGCCGCCGAGGCCCGGGACGCGGTCGCCGACGCGCACCGCCGCGAGTGGGCCTACGTGCTCGCCGCGACGGCGCGCGTCGCCGGGGACCTCGATCTGGCCGAGGAGTGCGTGCAGGACGCTTACCTCGCGGCGCTCGACGCGTGGACGAAGCAGGGCGTGCCGAACAGCCCCGGGGCGTGGCTCACCACCACGGCACGCCGCCGCGCGCTCGACATCTGCCGTCGCCAACGCACCCTGCGCGACAAGCTGCCCCTGCTCATCGACCCCGAGCCGGCGAATGAAGGCCTCGACTCCTCGTTCGCCCCGCCCGACCCGTTCGCGGCGCTCGGCGCGTGTCTCGCATCGGCGGGCTCAGCTCCCCCTGTCCCCGACGACCGCCTGCGCCTGATCTTCACCTGCTGCCACCCCGCCCTCGCCCCCGAAGCGCAGATCGCCCTTACCCTGCGCCTGGTCTGCGGCCTGACGACGCCGCAGATCGCGCAGGCGTTCCTGGTCTCGGAAGCGACCATGGCGGCGCGGGTGACCAGGGCGAAGAAGAAGATCGCGGCGGCCCGCATCCCGTACCGCGTGCCCGAGGCGACCGAACTGCCCGACCGGTTACGCGCGGTGCTGGCCGTCATCCATCTCGTATATACGACAGGCCACACCGACCCGACCGGCACGGACCTGATGCAGCGCGACCTCGTGGCGTGCGCGATCGACCTGGCCCGGATGCTGCGAGTGCTGATGCCCGACGAGCGCGAAGTACGTGGCCTGCTGGCCCTGATGCTGCTCACTGATTCCCGCACGAGGGCCAGGACCGACGAGCAGGGACGGCTCGTCCTGCTCGAATATCAGGATCGCGGCCTGTGGAATCGGGAGCAGATCGAGGAAGGCATGAGTCTGATCCCGCAGGCGCTGCGCGGCGGACGCCCCGGCAGATACGCGCTCCAAGCGGCGATCGCGGCGCTGCACGCCGAGGCGAAGACGTATCAGGAGACGGACTGGTCCCAGATCGTCGAGCTCTACGACGTGCTCATGCGCGTCTGGCCGTCCCCGGTGGTGGCGCTCAACCGCGCCGCCGCCCGTTCGATGGTCTACGGCGCCGAGGCCGCGCTCGCCGAGATCGCAGAGCTGGAACAACACGGCTTCGGCGGCGCGGGCAGGTCCACTGGCCTCGCCGGTTACCGCTACCTCCCGGCGGCGAAGGCCGATCTGCTGCGGCGGCTCGGTCGCACCGACGAAGCCGTCGCCGAGTACCGGGCGGCCCTGTCCCTCACCGAGGGCGGCGCAGAGCGCGAATTCCTGCTGCGGAAGCTGCGCGAACTCGGCGCCGAGGAGCGGCTCGGGGATTCGGCCGACAGCTACGAAGAGTGACGGCTGGTCACCTGGATGGACCCTTGTGACCCACCGGCCGCGGTGCTGGCATATAGCAGGTCAGGACGGGGACGCCGAACCGAATTTCGATCTCGAGGGGGGCCGGTCAATGGCCTTCGTGATCCGCGTCAACCCGACGCCGGCGATGAGCGCCGAAGCCTACGAGCAGGCGGGCATTCAGCTCGAGCAGGCGGGAGCGGGTGACCCGTCCGGGCTGATCTACCACGTCTGCTATGGCGAGCCGGACGATCTGCGCGTGTTCGACGTGTGGGAGAGCCGGGAGGACCTCGACCGGTTCGCCGCGACCGTCGGCCCGATCATGCAGGAGCTCGGCCTGAGCCCCGGCGTTCCCGAGATCGCGCAGGTACACGACTCGGCCGCGGGCACCGCGATGTCCGGCAACCGGATGGATCTGGCCAACATCCACCGCTCCGCGCATGCCGCGTTCAACGGCCGGGACCTGCACGAGGCGGTCCGCCACTTCCGCCCCGACACGGAGTACACCGACCACGCCCGCGGTCTGACGACGAAGGGCCCGGCGGAGTTCATCGACTGGCTGCAGGACTGGATCAACGCCTTCCCGGACGCCGCCGTCGAGGAGGCCAGGTACATCGACGGGGGCGACCACTGCGTCGCCACCTTCCAGGGCCGCGGCACGAACAACGGCCCGATGGCCAATCTGCCGGCCACGGGCCACCGCATGGACCTCGGCATGTGCGAGGTGCTGCGCTTCGACGCGAGCGGCCGCATCGCCGCCGGGGACATCTACTACGACTCGATGAGCATGATGATCCAGCTCGGCCATATGCAGCCGCCGATGGCCGGGTCCGGCTGAGCGGGCGGACCGAAGACCACAGCGAATACGTCGGCCGGGGTGGGCACTGCAACGCCAGTGGAGGCCGACGAGAGGGCGGGACCGGTCCGGGTGGACACGACTGCATTCACCCGGGCCGATCCCGGCCGTTTCGCTTTCCAGCTGACGCCGTGTCAGCCCTGCCAGCTCCCAGCCGACAAGCAGCCGCGGGCACCCGGATAAATTCGAAGCCACAGTCCCCCTGCCCTGGCAGACTGCCGCGCCATGGACACCGAACGCCCGGCAAGCATCCCGCCCGGCCTAATCGTGGAGCTGTCCCGGGCCAAGGTGAAGCCGGGCGCGCAGGCGGAGGCGGACCGGTGGATGCGCATGCTCAACGACCGGATCGACGAGTGCGTCGCCACCCTGGACCGCGAACGGATGGCGATCGAGATCGTCTTCCGCCTCCAGGAAGACGGTGCGGACTACCTCTACTGGGTCTGCGTGAAGGGCGAGGGCGGCGCGGGACTGGATCTCGACCTTCCCATCGACCGCGACCACGTGGAGCAGGCCATGCGCACCAAGGAGCCCGGCTGGGTGGAGGCCGAACCGCAGGTCCTGATGCTCCCGGATCCGGTCCGCGAGGCGGTGCTCGCCTGGGCGCTGCGCGGCGAATCGAGCGTCCCGGACAGGGGCCGGCCCCACGGCTAGCAGGGTCCGGTGTCCCGCTGAACGGGACACCGGACCAACTCCCCTCCTAGCTCACTTCACGTTGAGGGCCTGCTGGATCGGGTTCAGCGCGAAGTAGGCCACGAACAGCGCGCCGACGATCCAGAGCAGCGGGCTGACCTCGCGGATCTTGCCGGCCGCCGTCTTCACCAGAACGAAGGCGATGACCGATGCCCCGATGCCCACCGTGATGCTGTAGGTGAACGCCATGAGCGTGATCGCGAGGAAGGCCGGGACGGCGATCGTCCAGTCGTCCCAGGGCACGTCCTTGATCTGAGTCATCATCAGGAAGCCGACGACCACCAGCGCGGGGGCCGCGGCCTGCTGCGGGACGACCGTGGCCAGCGGGGTGAGGAATGAGGTCAGGCCGAGCAGAACGCCGGTCACGATCGAGGCGAGGCCGGTGCGGGCGCCCTCGCCGACGCCGGCCGCCGACTCGACGAAGGTGGTGTTGGAGCTGGCCGAGCCGAGGCCTCCGGCGGCTGCGGCGAGGCCGTCGATGAACAGGACCCGGCCGATGTTGGGCACGTTGCCCTGCTCGTCGAGCAGACCCGCCTCGGAGGTGACGCCGACGATCGTGCCCATCGCGTCGAAGAAGTCGGACAGGATCAGGGTGAAGATGAACACGACCGCGGTGACCACGCCGGCGTGGACGAAGCCGCCGAACAGCGAGACGTGGCCGATCAGCCCGAAGTCCGGGGTGGAGACCACCGAGTGCGGCCACTTCGGCTGGATCAGGCCCCAGTCCGCCGCCTTGAGGTGCGCCGCGTAGTTGATGATGATCGCGAGGATCGTGGTGCCGACGATGGAGATCAGGATCGCTCCGGGCATCCGCCGCACCAGCAGCACGAACGTCACCAGCACGCCGACGCAGAAGACCAGGATCGGCCAGCCGGTCAGCTCGCCGTTGTTGCCGAGCTGGACCGGCACCGTGGACTGCGCGGCGTCCGGGATGCGGGTGACGAAGCCGGCGTCGACCAGGCCGATCAGTGCGATGAACAGACCGATGCCGACGCCGATCGCCTTCTTCATCGGCACCGGGATCGCGTCCATGATCAGCTTGCGCAGGCCGGTGACGACGAGCAGGCAGATGCCGAGGCCTTCGAGCACCACCAGGCCCATCGCGTCCTGCCAGGACATCGTGGGCGCGATGGTGAACGCGACCACGCCGTTGAGCCCGAGCCCTGCGGCGATGGCCAGCGGCAGGTTTCCGCCGATGCCCATGATCAGCGTCATCACCCCGGCGACGACCGCCGTGGCGGCGGTGAGCTGGCCGAGGTTGAGGGTGTGCCCGTAGAGGTCCTTGCCGCTGGCCAGGATGATCGGGTTGAGCACCACGATGTAG
>NZ_DASRGV010000305.1:0-8419 GCF_035650855.1 Actinocrinis sp.
TCGCATGCGGAACGCAGGCCCTACGACCCTGGCCTCGGGGGCTGGACTACAGCTGTCCGCCGACGTGCGCGATCAGGTCGACGAGGCGGTTCGAGTAGCCCCACTCGTTGTCGTACCAGCCGGCCACCTTGACCTGGTTGCCCTGCACCAGGGTCAGCTTCGAGTCGAAGATGCAGGAGGACGGGTCGGTGACGATGTCCGCGGAGACGATCTCGTCCGTGGTGTAGCGCAGGAAGCCCTTGAGCGGGCCCTCGGCGGCGGCCTTCTTGAAGGCCTCGTTGACCTCGTCCTTTGTGGTCTCGCGGGACAGGTCGACGGTCAGGTCGGTGATCGAGCCTACCGGCACCGGCACCCGGAACGCGAAGCCGTCCAGCTTGCCCTTGACCTCGGGGATGACCAGCGAGATCGCGCGGGCGGCGCCGGTGGAGGTCGGGATGATCGACTGGCCGGCCGAGCGGGCGCGGCGCAGGTCGATGGTGCCCTTGCGGGTCAGCGCGATCTGGTCGAGCAGCTGCTGCTCGGTGGTGTACGCGTGGATCGTGGTCATCAGGCCCTTTTCGATGCCGAACTCGTCGAGCAGGACCTTGACCAGCGGGGCCAGGCAGTTGGTGGTGCAGGACGCGTTGGAGATCACGTGGTGGTTCGCCGCGTCGTACTTGCCCTCGTTGATGCCCATGACGATGGTGATGTCCTCGTCACTGGCCGGGGCGGAGATGATGACCTTCTGGGCGCCGGCCTCGATGTGCTTGCGGGCGTCGGCGGCCTTGGTGAACAGGCCGGTGGACTCGACGACCACGTCGGCGCCGAGCTCCTTCCACGGCAGCGCGGCCGGGTCGCGCTCGGAGACCACCTTGATCGCCTTGCCGTTGATGACCAGGGTGTCGTCGGTGGCCTCGACGGTGCCCGGGAAGCGGCGCAGGGTGGTGTCGTACTTGAGGAAGTGGGCCAGGATCTCGGGCTTGGCCAGGTCGTTGATGCCGACGATCTCGATGTCGGCGCCCGAGGCCACCGCGGCCCGGAAGAAGTTGCGGCCGATGCGGCCGAAGCCGTTGATACCAACGCGGGTCGTCACGAACCGGTCTCCTCGCTCATGCACGCCGGCCGGGGATCCGCACGCTCCCGACACGGCATGCCGGTGATATCCGTTTAGTCGACCTCAACTTATCGCGGCAAAGGATGGCTAAGCCAACTGGCCCGGATGTTGGTATTACCTGCTGGTAACAAGGTTTCAGACAACAAAATCGCACGACGAGGAGGCATCCGCCGAGCCACGCCGGGCTCACGTATGAGGCCGGTCGGGCTCATACGTCAGGCCGGTGTGTCAGGCCGAGCCGTGCCCATGAATCAGGCCGAGCCGGACTCGTGTGCCAGGCCGACTACGACTCCTCGGCAGTTCCCTTGTGCGGGCCTGTTAACAAAGCCCCTGGGTCCGCGATCGCGGCCCGGTCACTCCGCGCCGATGCCGGCGTCGGCGAACAGCTCCGGCGTCAGGCTGGCTTCGGTGCCGGGCACGCCGAGCTCCGCGGCCCGGCGGTCGGCCAGGGCCAGCAGCCTGCGGATCCGCCCGGCCACCGCGTCCTTGGTCAGCGGCGGCTCCGCGAGCGCGCCCAGCTCCTCCAACGAGGCCTGCCGGTGCTCCAGGCGCAGCCGGCCCGCGATCGCGAGGTGCTCCGGGGCCTCGGCGCCAAGGATCTCCAGCGCGCGGCCTACCCGGGCGCCCGCCGCCACCGCCGCGCGCGCGGAACGGCGCAGGTTCGCGTCGTCGAAGTTCGCCAGCCGGTTCGCGGTCGCCCGCACCTCGCGGCGCATCCGGCGCTCTTCCCACGCCAGCACCGACTCGTGCGCGCCGAGCCGGGTCAGCAGCGCGCCGATCGCGTCGCCGTCCCGGACCACGACCCGGTCCACGCCCCGCACCTCGCGGTTCTTCGCGGACACGCCGAGCCGCCGGGCCGCGCCCACGAGGGCGAGCGCCGACTCCTGTCCCGGGCAGGTGATCTCCAGCGCCGAGGAGCGGCCGGGCTCGGTCAGCGAGCCGTGCGCGAGGAAGGCGCCGCGCCACGCGGCCTCCGCGTCGCAGATGGACCCGGAAACGACCTGCGGCGGCAGCCCGCGGATCGGCCGGCCCCAGCCGTCGACCAGGCCGGTCTGCCGGGCCAGCGCCTCGCCGTCCTTCACCACGCGCACGATGTACCGGCTGCCACGCCGCAGGCCGCCGGGAGCCATCACGCCGAGTTCGGAGGTGTGCCCGTACACCTCGGCGATGTCCTTGCGCAGCCGCCGAGCCGCGGCCGCGGTGTCGAGTTCCGCCTCGATCACGATGCGGCCCTGCACGAGGTGGATCGAGCCGGCGAAGCGCAGCAGCGAGGCGGCCTCCGCCTTCCGGCAGCACGGCTTCACCACCGTGAGCCGGCTCAGCTCGTCCTTGACCGCCGCGGTCATCGCCATCGCCTCGCGGCCTCCTCGCTCGCCTGTTTTCGGATCCCCCGGTTCCCCGGGCGTGCACTGCCGCGGCGCCCGGGAACGACGAGACGAAGATCCGCCCGGCCGGGCACCGCTGTAGCGTAACGGCCCGTGCCCCGCGGACCTTCCCTATCCGCGTGCACGTCACTGGTCAGGATGACACTCGGACGGCGCAATCCGCAGCGCTGTGACCGAAAGGACTCCGGACCTACGTCCGGAGGACTACACCAGAAGGGGACGCAGCGCGGTCGCGAGCCGTTCCGGGTCGTGGTAGGGCACTCCGCCCTCGGCGGCGACCTCGGCGGTGTGCACTTGCGCGCCGAGTGCGGCCGCCGCCTTCGCCAGTTGGAGCGCCTCGTCCCGGCCCCGTATCGAGCTGGGGTCGACGACGATCGCGTCCAGCCGCAGCGCCGGGGAGTGCGCGGCGAGCACTTCGACGTGATCGGCGGCGGTGTAGCCGTCGGTCTCGCCCTCCTGCGGCACCAGGTTGAGCACCAGCATGCGGCGGGCGCGGGTGGTGGTCAGCGCCTCGGCCAGCTCGGGCACCAGCAGGTGCGGCAGCACGCTGGTGAACCAGGAGCCGGGACCCAGGATCGCCCAGTCCGCCTCGTGGATCGCGGCCACCGCCTCGGGCACCGCCGGCGGGTTCTCCGGCAGCAGCCGCACGGCCAGCACCTCGCCGGGGGTCTTGGCCAGGTCGTGCTGCCCGCGCACGGTGGTGATCGCGTCCGGATTGCGCGGATCGGCGCCGCGCACGGTGGCCTCGATCTCCAGCGGCACCGCGGACATCGGCAGCACCCGGCCCTGCGCGCCGAGCAGCCGGCCGACCCAGTCCAGCGCGCCGACCGGATCGCCGAGCTGTTCCCACAGCGCCACGATGAGCAGGTTGCCGAGCGCGTGGCCGGCCAGCTGGCCGTCGCCGGAGAAGCGGTGCTGCAGGGCGTTGGCCCAGGTGCGGCCCCACTCGTCGTCGCCGCAGAGCGCGGCGAGCGCCATCCGCAGGTCGCCCGGCGGCAGTACGGCCAGCTCCCGGCGGATGCGGCCGCTGGAACCGCCGTCGTCGGCGACGGTCACCACCGCGGTGAGCCGGTCGGTGACCCGGCGCAGTGCGGAAAGACAGGCGTACATGCCGTGTCCGCCGCCGAACGCGACGACGGTCGGCGGGCGTGGATCAGGCTCGTGCGCGCTGTCTTCGGGTTCGATCACTCGCGTCCCATGTCCCGGTGGACCACCGTGGTATCCACACCGTCGTCGATCAGGCGCGCCGCGATCTGTTCCGCCATCGCGACGCTGCGGTGTTTCCCGCCGGTGCACCCTACCGCAAGGGTCAGATAACGCTTTCCCTCCCTTCGGTACCCGGCGGTGATGGTGCGCAACACCTCGCTGTAGGACTCGAGCAGGTCTTTCGCCCCGGGCTGTGCGAGCACGTATTCGCTCACCTCATGATCGAGCCCTGTCCTCGGCCGCAGCTCCGGGATCCAGTGCGGGTTGGGCAGGAACCGGCAGTCCACCACGAGGTCCGCGTCGACCGGCAGGCCGTACTTGAAGCCGAAGGACATGACGGTGGCGCGCAGCCCGGTCTCCGCGGAGCCGGAGAACACGCTCTCCAGCACAGCGCGCAGCTCGTGCACGTTGCGGCTGGAGGTGTCGAGCACCAGGTCTGCCTCGCCGCGCAGCTCGCGCAGCAGCTCGCGCTCGCGGGCGATCCCGTCGGTGATCCGGCCCTCGCCCTGCAGCGGGTGCGGCCGGCGCACGTTCTCGAACCGGCGCACCAGCACGTCGTCCGCGGACTCGAGGAACACGATGCGGTGGCGCAGGCCGCCGGAGTCCATCTGCTCCAGCGCCTCGTGCAAGTGCTCGAAGAAGGAGCGGCCGCGCACGTCCACCACCACCGCGATCCGCGGCACGCTGCCCTGGGTGCGCGCGGCCAGGTCCACCATGGTGGGGATCAGGCTGGGCGGCAGGTTGTCCACGACGAACCAGCCGAGGTCCTCGAGTACCTTGGCGGCGGTGGACCGGCCGGCCCCGGACATGCCCGAGATCACGACGAGCTCGGGCGGCTCGCCGCCGGGCGGTTCCGATTCCGTCGCGCTCGCTGCGGCGCTCACCATCGTCTCTCAGTCCCCCTTGGACTCGGCGTTGCCGGTGGTGCTGAAGTGTTCAGTTGTCTCAGAGCCGTCCGTGCTGAGCCTGCCACGGCCGGCCGGTCGTCCGCCCCCGAACGCGGACCGAACGGCCCCTAATTGTCACCCTCTTCGATGATCTCACCTGTGGCGGTGTTGATCGCATACGGACGCGGCGCCGTCGCCGCGGCCTTCTGCTCGGCCAGTGCCGCGGCGATCGTGGCCGCGGTGGCCGGGCCGATGCCGGGCACCTCGGCCAGCTGCTCCGCGGTCGCCGACCGCAGCGCCTTGACCGAGCCGAAGTGTTTCACCAGCGCCTTGCGCCGCACTTCGCCCAGGCCGGGGATCCGGTCGAGCGCGCTGACCGTCATGGCCTTCGACCGCTTCTGCCGGTGGAAGGTGATCGCGAACCGGTGCGCCTCGTCGCGCACGCGCTGCAGCAGGTACAGGGCCTCGCTTTGGCGCGGGAGGATGACCGGGTCCTCCTCGCCGGGCAGCCAGATCTCCTCCATCCGCTTCGCCAGGCCGGCGACCGCGATCTCGTCGATGCCGAGCTCGCCGAGGGCCCGGGCCGCGGCGGCGACCTGCGGCGGACCGCCGTCGACCAGGACCAGCTGCGGCGGGTAGGCGCTGCGGCTGAGCTTCTCGAACTCTTCCGGCTCGCCCTCTCCCTCGGTGTCCCCGGGCAGCAGCGCCTCGCCGCGCTTGGCGGTCTCGGCGAGGTAGCGGCGGAAGCGGCGGGTCAGCACCTCGTGCATCGAGCGCACGTCGTCCTGGCCCTCGAAGCTCTTGATGGTGAACCGGCGGTACTCGGACTTGCGCGGCAGCCCGTCCTCGAAGACCACCATCGAGGCGACCACGTTGGTGCCCTGCAGGTTGGAGATGTCGTAGCACTCGATGCGCAGCGGCGCCTGGTCCATGCCGAGGGCGTCGGCGATGGCCTGGAGCGCCTGGCTGCGCGTGGTCAGGTCGGAGGCGCGCTTGGTCTTGTGCAGGGCGAGGGCCTGCTTCGCGTTGCGCTCAACCGTTTCCATCAGGGCGCGCTTGTCGCCGCGGCGGGGCACGTGCAGGTCCACCTGGCCGGTGGCGCGCAGCACGGTCAGCCACGCGGAGACCGCGGCGCTGTCCTCGGGCAGGGCCGGCACGAGGATCTGGCGCGGCACCGCCTCGCCGGACTGCTCGCCGTAGAGCTGCTGCAGGAAGTGCTCGACCAGACCGCCGGTGTCCAGCTCCTCGACCCGGTCGACCACCCAGCCGCGCTGGCCGCGCACCCGGCCGCCGCGCACGTGGAAGACCTGCACCGCGGCCTCGAGCTCGTCCTCGGCGATGCCGATGACGTCGGCGTCGGTGCCGTCGCCGAGCACGATGGCGTTCTTCTCCAGGACGCGCTCGAGGGCGGCCAGGTCGTCGCGCAGCCGGGCGGCCTTCTCGAATTCGAGCTCGGCGGCGGCCTGCTTCATCTCGGTTTCCAGCCGCTTGGTGTACGAAGCGGTGTGCCCGGCGAGGAAGGCGCAGAAGTCCTCGGTGATCCGGCGGTGCTCCTCGGGGGTGACGCGGCCGACGCAGGGCGCGGAGCATTTGCCGATGTAGCCGAGCAGGCAGGGCCGGTCGGAGAGCTGCGCGCGCCGGTAGACGCCGTTGGAGCAGCTGCGCATCGGGAAGACCCGCAGCAGCGCGTCAACAGTCTCCCGGATCGCCCAGGCGTGAGCGTAGGGGCCGAAGTAACGCACGCCCTTGCGTTTGGGGCCGCGCATGACCTGGACGCGCGGGATGTCCTCGCCGATGGTGACCGCGAGGCTCGGATAGGACTTGTCGTCGCGGTACCGGACGTTGAACCGCGGGTCGAACTCCTTGATCCAGGCGTACTCCAACTGGAGCGCCTCGACCTCGGTGGTCACCACGGTCCACTCGACGGAGGCCGCGGTGGTCACCATCGCCTGGGTGCGCGGGTGCAGCGCGGCGAGGTCCTGGAAGTAGTTCGACAGCCGCGAGCGCAGATTCTTGGCCTTGCCGACGTAGACGACGCGGCCGTGCGGATCGCGGAATTTGTAGACCCCGGGCTGGGTGGGGATCGAGCCGGGGGCCGGCCGGTAGGTCGCCGGATCGGTCACAACCCCACCCTAGTGCGCGGAGGTGACAGCGAGACGACGTCCGCCGCAGCGCGGCACAACACCGCCCCGCGCGCCGGGACCGCAGGCGGACGGGGCGGGGCGGGATGGGCCGGGCGGAATCAGGCCAGGAAGATCTGCCCGCCGTCGACCTTGATGTTCTTGGCGGCCAGCGGCGCCTGGGCCGGACCGTTGATCACCGAGCCGTCCTTGGCGCTGAACACGGAACCGTGGCAGGGGCAGGTGATCTGGTTGTCCGAGACCGAGCCGACGGTGCAGCCCGAGTGGGTGCAGATCGCGGTGAACGCCTTGTAGGTGCCGGAGGCGGGCTGGGTGATCACGATGCCGCCGTCGGTGTTGACGATCTTGCCGCCGTCCACCGGGATGTCCGAGGTCGCGGCGAGGGCGCTGCTGCCGGAACCGGAGCCCGAGCCGGAGCCCGCGGACGCGGACGACCCGCCGCCGGCCGCGGCGTTGTTCTGCGAGCTGCCGGTCGAGGAGCCGCTCGACGAGCTGCTGCACGCGGCGGCGGTCAGGCCGATGGCCGCGGCCGCTCCACCGACCCCGGCCGCGCGCAGCACGGTCCTGCGACTGGAGCCGCAGTGGCTCGAACCACAGCAGGCCTCGGTCGTCTCGGCGATCTGCTGCTCGGTGGTTTCCAGGGCCATCAGAGATTTCCTCCACGAGAAAAGCGATGTCGGGCGACAGCGTATCCACGCCGACCGCCCGACTTTGTCACGGTGTCCTGAGAAACGGATGAGTTCACGCGGCGGTTCAGATCATGGACCTGTCGGCCGTGATCGGGCGGGAAAGTTTCCCGGGCGTTTACCCGCGCAAGCGGCCCGCGCCCTGTGGTCGGGGCGGGCCGCGTCGGCCGGCGTGGTGCACGTGAAGATGCGTGCGCGTGGAGGCGTGTGCGCGTGTGGAAGCATGTGCGCGCGTGACCGGGTCAGCCGGCCAGGATCTCCTTGAGGAACCGGCCGGTGTGCGAGTCCTTGTTCTTGGCCACCTGCTCGGGGGTGCCCTCGGCGACCACCCGGCCGCCGCCGCTGCCGCCCTCCGGGCCCATGTCCACGATCCAGTCCGCGGTCTTGATCACGTCGAGGTTGTGCTCGATCACGATGACCGAGTTGCCCGAGTCCACCAGCCGCCCGAGCACGCCGAGCAGCTTGCGGATGTCCTCGAAGTGCAGGCCGGTAGTCGGCTCGTCGAGCACGTACACGGTCCGGCCGGTGGAGCGGCGCTGCAGCTCGGAGGCCAGCTTCACCCGCTGCGCCTCGCCGCCGGACAGCGTGGTCGCGCTCTGGCCGAGGCGCACGTAGCCGAGGCCGACGTCGTTGAGCGTCTTGAGGTGCCGGGCGATGCCGGGGATGGCCTCGAAGAACTCCAGGGCCTCGGCCACCGGCATCTCCAGCACCTCGGAGATGGTCTTGCCCTTGTAGTGCACCTGGAGGGTCTGCTCGTTGTAGCGCTTGCCGTGGCAGACCTCGCAGGGTACGTACACGTCCGGCAGGAAGTTCATCTCGATCTTGATGGTGCCGTCGCCCTGGCAGTTCTCGCAGCGGCCGCCCTTGACGTTGAAGGAGAACCGGCCGGGCAGGTACCCGCGCACCTTCGCCTCGGTGGTCTCGGCGAACAACCGCCGGATGTGGTCGAAGACGCCGGTGTACGTCGCCGGGTTGGACCGCGGGGTGCGGCCGATGGGCGACTGGTCGACGTGCACGACCT
>NZ_DASRGV010000306.1:0-6858 GCF_035650855.1 Actinocrinis sp.
CGCTCGCCCTGCTTCACGAATCCGGTGACACGGGTGCGGGTCGCGACGGTGGCGCCGTACTGCGCGGCGGTGCGCGCGAGCATCATGACGTAGCGGGCGTCGTCGACCTGTGCGTCGTAGTACTGAATCGCGCCGACGAGCCCGTCCTTGCGCAGTCCGGGTGCCCGGCGCAGCGCGGCGGTCTTCGTCAGGTGCCGGTGCCTGGGCAGGGCGCGGGTGCCTCCGGCGGTGCCCATCGTGTCGTAGAGCAGCACGCCGGCGCCGATATAAGCACGCTCCCACAGTCGGTGGCGCAGCGGCAGCAGGAAGGGAACCGGGCGCACCAGATGCGGGGCGATCCGGTTCAGCAGAACGCTGCGTTCCTTCAGCGCTTCGCGTACCAGCCCGAAGTCCCGCTGCTCCAGGTAGCGAAGGCCGCCGTGGATCAGCTTGCTGGAACGGCTGGAGGTCCCGGCCGCCCAGTCGCGGGCCTCGACCATGGCCACGGACAGCCCGCGGGACACCGCGTCGAGCGCGGTTCCGGCGCCGACGATCCCGCCGCCGACCACCAGCACGTCGTACTCTTCCTCAGCCAGTTGCTGCAGGGCGGTCAGCCGGTACTGCGCGCCCAGCGGAGTGGATTGCACGGTGGTCCTCTGCTTTCTCGTTCCTGGTCCCGTCAGTGCTGCGTGGGTGCTGCCTGGTACTGCTCGGCGCTGCGTCTTTGACGACGGCCGGTAGCCGTGGCCGGTAAGTCCGGTGCGTCCCTCCCGCACAGCGCGGCGCGGGAGGGACGCACCGGCCGGGGCCGTCAGTCCTCGAACTCGATCCAGTCGAGGGTGCGGGAGACGGCCTTCTTCCAGTTGCGGTATCCCTTGGCGCGCTGCTCGTCGTTCCACTGCGGGGACCAGCGCTTGTCCTCGTTCCAGTTGCTGACCAGCTCGTCGGTGTTCTTCCAGAACCCGACCGCGAGGCCCGCCGCGTAGGCCGCGCCCAGCGCCGTGGTCTCCGCGACCACCGGCTTGGAGACCGGCACGCCGAGCACGTCGGCCTGGATCTGCATGGCCAGCTCGTTCGCGGTCACGCCGCCGTCCACGCGCAGCACGTCCAGGCGCACGCCCGAGTCCTGCTCCATCGCCTCGACCACGTCGCGGGTCTGGTAGCAGATCGATTCGAGGGTCGCCCGGGCCAGGTGCGCGTTGGTGTTGTAGCGCGACAGGCCGACGATCGCGCCGCGCGCGTCCGAGCGCCAGTACGGGGCGAAGAGCCCTGAGAAGGCCGGGACGAAATACACGCCGCCGTTGTCCTCGACCTGCCGGGCCAGCGCCTCGCTCTGCGCCGCGCCGGAGATGATGCCGAGCTGGTCGCGCAGCCACTGCACGGCCGACCCGGTCACCGCGATCGAGCCTTCGAGGGCGTATACCGGCTTCTCGCCGCCGAACTGGTAGGCCACCGTGGTCAGCAGCCCGTTGTTCGAGCGCACCAGCTCGTTGCCGGTGTTGAGCAGCAGGAAGTTGCCGGTGCCGTAGGTGTTCTTCGCCGAGCCGGGGGTGAAGCAGACCTGGCCGACAGTCGCCGCCTGCTGGTCGCCGAGGTCGCCGGTCAGCGGCACCTCGCCGCGCAGCGGGCCGTCCGCGCGGGTCACCCCGTAGCCGGCCGGGTCGGAGGAGGGCCGGATCTGCGGCAGCATCGCCCGCGGGATGTTGAAGAAGGAGAGCAGCTCGTCGTCCCAGTCGAGGGTCTCCAGGTTCATCAGCATCGTGCGACTGGCGTTGGTCACGTCGGTGACGTGCACGCCGCCGTCGACGCCCCCGGTCAGATTCCACAGCAGCCAGGTGTCGGTGTTGCCGAAGATCGCCTCGCCGGACTCGGCCGCCGCGCGCAGGCCGTCCACGTTCTCCAGCAGCCACTGGATCTTGCCGCCGGAGAAGTAGGTGGCCGGGGGCAGGCCCGCCTTGCGCCGGATGGTCTGGCCGCGCTCGTCCTTGTCCAGGGCGGCGGCGATCCGGTCGGTGCGGGTGTCCTGCCACACGATCGCGTTGTAGTACGGCCGGCCGGTGCGCCGGTTCCACACCACCGCGGTCTCGCGCTGGTTGGTGATGCCGAGCGCGGCCAGGTCCGAGGAGGAGAGGCCCGCGTTGTTCAGCGTGGTCTCGATGACCGCGCGGGTGCGCTCCCAGATCTCGGTGGGGTTGTGCTCGACCCAGCCGGCCTGCGGCAGGATCTGCGAGTGCTCCAGCTGGTGCCGGGCGATCTCGTTGCCGCCGTGGTCGAACACCATGAAGCGGGTGCTCGTGGTGCCCTGGTCCACCGCGCCGACGTAGTCAGCCATGGATTGCCGCCTTTCTCAAAGTTCTCACCGCGTTGTGATGGCGTTGGATTGCTGGCGCTGCTGCACTTCTACTACGCAGCCCTCTGCTACGCAGGCTGACTCTCCCGCAGCCGCTGCTCGGCTTCCTCGACGACCGCGTCGGGCTCGGTCGGGCCGGGCAGGAAGCGGCCGATCAGGACCTTGTAGAGGCCGGCGCCGATCAGGCCGCCGATGAGCGGGGCGACGATGGGCACCCAGAAGTACAGATCGCCGTACTGGTCTCGGAAGGCGGTTCCGTAGCCGGTGAAGAACGAGGCGAGCCGGGGGCCGAAGTCACGCGCCGGGTTGATCGCATAGCCGGCGTCGGTGCCCCAGGCCATGCCGATGGCGACCACGATCAGGCCGACGACGACCGGGGCCATGTTGGCGAGCGGCGAGTTGTTGCGCAGGTCGGTGACGGCGAGCACCAGGAACAGCAGGATCGCGGTGCCGATGACCTGGTCCCGGAAGCCGCCCCACAGGTGCACCGGCAGCGCGCCGTTGCCCGGCAGGGTGGAGAAGACGCCCTGGGTCTTGATGGTGTGGCCGGGGTCGAGCTTGCCGAGCACCTCGGTGTAGTTCCAGCGCACCAGCAGCGCGGCGACGAACGCGCCGAGCGTCTGGGCGAGTGAGTAAGGGAGCACCTTGCGCCAGGAGAAGCCGCCGAAGGCCGCGAGGGCCACGGTGACCGCCGGGTTCAGGTGCGCCCCGCTGATCCGTCCGGCGACGTAGACGCCGAGGATGACGCCGAGGCCCCAGGCCCAGGCGATGCTGTCGTGGTTGCCGATGCCGCCGGCGACAACCTGCGCCACGACACCGACACCGATGAGTATGAGGATCAGCGTGCCGGCGAACTCGGCAGCCAGTTCGCCCAGAAGCCCCTTGGCCCGCAACCTTCCCATGTCTCCTCCTTGAGACGCGCACCTTTTAACACAGCCCGGCACCACAGCCGCGATCGCGTAACGCTCCGCGGCTGGGTGCGAAGCCGGATCGGCGCTCCGGCGGTGGTGGAGGATCGCTCGAAGGCCGATAGTCGTGAAACTAGGTAGGCCGAACGACCCAGTCAACGTACGCCGTTCGACATTGCCGAACTCTGGTCACCTGGTGCCTCGTGAAGTACCGTTTCGCAGCATGGCGGTAACACGAGCGGCGCGCTCCTGCCGGAGACCTCGGGCGGATTCGCGTTGTGACACAGCACTGCCATTCGACATAGTCGAACTACGTCCGACCAGCTACCATCTCTGCCATGCCGGGACCCGTGCAGTCGATCGAACGCGCCGCCGCCATCCTTCGGCTGCTCGCCCGCGGCTCCGGCCGGCTCGGTGTCGGCGAGATAGCCACCTCGCTCGGCCTGGCGAAGGGCACGACGCACGGCATTCTGCGCACGCTGCAGGGCGTGGGCTTCGTGGAGCAGGACAAGGCCAGCGGCAAGTACCAGCTCGGCGCGACGCTGCTGCACCTGGGCACCAGCTACCTGGATGTCAACGACCTGCGGTCCCGCGCGATCAACTGGGCGGACGCGCTGGCCTCGCGCAGCGGGGAGGCGGTGCGCATCGGCACCCCGCTGGACGGCAAGGTGCTGGTCGTGCACCACGTGTTCCGGCCGGACGACTCGCTGCAGACCCTGGACGTGGGCTCGCTGCTGCCGCTGCACGCCACCGCGCTGGGCAAGGTGCTGCTGGCCTACGACGCGGACGTGGCCTCGCAGGTCAAGGACGAGGACCTGGAGTGGTTAACCCGGCGCACCCTGGTGACCGCCGAGGCGCTGAGCCGGGCGATCGGGCAGGTGCGCGAGCTGGGCTGGGCCGCGGAGGTGGAGGAGTTCACCCCGGGCCAGGCCTCGATCGCGGCGCCGATCCGCGGCTACGGCGGCCTGGTGGTCGGGGCGATCAGCATCGCCGGGGCGGTGGAGCGGCTGTGCCCGGTCGCGGACCGGGCGGATCCTGGACTGGTGGCCTTCGTGCAGAACGCGGCGAGGGCCATCTCGCGGGACCTCGGCGCCGGCCGCTGGTGACGGACCGAATTTCACGGGTATCGGGCAGCGACATCGGGCATCGAAAGGGTCAGCCATGGTCGCGCAGTATGTGATGTCCATCGACCAGGGCACAGGTTCGACCCGCGCGATCCTGTTCGACCAGGGCGGCCGGCTGGTGTCGGTGGCGCAGCGCGAGCACCGGCAGTTCTACCCGCGGCCGGGCTGGGTCGAGCACGACGCCATGGAGATCTGGCGCAACCTCGAGCACGTCGCGCGCGAGTCGCTGCACCGGGTCGGGGCCGGCGCCGACCAGGTCGCCGCGATCGGCATCGCCAACCAGCGCGAGACCTCCGTGCTCTGGGACCGGCGCACCGGCATGCCGATCGGCCGGGCCGTGGTCTGGCAGGACACCCGCACCGACGAGCTGGTCGCCGAGTTCGCCGAGCGCCCGGACGCCGGCATCGTGCTTGAGCGGACCGGGCTGCCGCTGGCGACCTACTTCTCCGCGCCGCGCATCCGCTGGCTGCTGGATCACACCCCGGGCCTCTACGAGCGGGCCGAGCGCGGCGACGTGCTGTTCGGCACGATGGAGAGCTGGGTGGTGTGGAACCTGACCGGCGGGGTGGACGGCGGCGTGCACGTCACCGACGTGACCAACGCCAGCCGCACGCTGCTGATGGATCTTCGCACCCTGCAATGGGACAAGGAACTGCTGGACTTCTTCGGCGTTCCGGCCGCGATGCTGCCCGAGATCCGCTCCTCGGCGGAGGTCTACGGCACGGCGAAGCGCGCGGTGCGCGGCGTGCGGATCGCGGCGGCGCTCGGCGACCAGCAGGCGGCGCTGTTCGGCCAGACCTGCTTCGCGCGGGGCGAGGCGAAGTGCACGTACGGCACCGGCAGCTTCCTGCTGCTCAACACCGGCGGCACCCCGGTGCGCTCGACCCACGGCCTGCTGACCACGGTCGGCTACCGGATCGGGGCGGAACCGGCCGCCTACGCGCTGGAGGGGTCGATCGCGATAACCGGTGCGCTGGTGCAGTGGTTCCGCGACAACCTCGGGCTGATCTCCAGCGCCCCGGAGATCGAGACCTTGGCGCGCACGGTCGAGGACAACGGCGGCTGCTACATCGTCCCGGCCTTTTCCGGGCTCTACGCGCCGCACTGGCACAGCGGGGCGCGCGGCATCATCGTGGGTCTGACCTCGTACATCACCAAGGGGCACCTGGCCCGCGCGGTGCTGGAGGCCACCGGCTGGCAGACCCGCGAGGTGGTGGACGCGATGAACGCCGACTCAGGGCTCGAACTGACCACGCTCAAGGTCGACGGCGGGATGACCGCCGACAACCTGCTGATGCAGTTCCTGGCGGACGTGCTGGACGCCCCGGTGGTGCGGCCGATGATCGCCGAGACGGTTTCGCTCGGCGCGGCCTACGCCGCGGGCCTCGCGGTCGGCTACTGGCCGGACCTTGAGGGCCTGCGCCGCAACTGGCATCGGGCGGCGCAGTGGCTCCCGGCGATGGACCCGGCGCGCCGCGAGAGCGAGTACTCGAACTGGCGGCGCGCCGTGGAGCGGACCTTCGACTGGGTTCAGCCCAACCACACGGCGACCTGAACCACCTGCGGCTGCCGCGTGAGCCGCTACAGCACTACGCCACTACACCGCCTCCGGTTCCGGCTCCTCCTGCATCGACCGCTCGGTCAGCGCGTTCGACTTCGGGATCGTCTCGCCGCGGAAGAAACCGGGCCGCACGAACCGGTAGATCAGCATCAGCGGGATGCCGAGTACGAGCGCGCCGATGCCGGTGAGGAACACCCCGCCGATCGCCCAGTGCGGCGCGAACGGCAGCGTCCAGTAGGTCGAGCCGTAGTCGGCCGCCCAGTAGACGTGGCAGGCGTAGCCGAAGAACGCGAACAGGATCAGCGCGCCGAGCAGCGGCAGCGCGCAGCGCAGCCACAGGGTCTTGCCGTACTGCCGGCCGCGGCGCACGAGCGGCAGGTAATACCAGAAGCAGGCCAAGCCGGTCAGGCCGTAGTAGAAGGCGATCGCGAGTCCGAGCGAGAGGATCGAGTCCGAGAGCACGTTGTTGCTGATCTTGGTCAGCCCGGCGTAGAACGCCATCGAGGCCAAGCCCATGCCGACGGTGGACCAGGTCGGGGTCTGGAAGCGCGGGTGGACCCGGGCGAAGTGCGACGGGATGGCCCGGTGCGAGGCCATCGAGAGGGCGGTGCGCGCGGTCGGCATGATCGTGGTCTGCGTCGAGGCGGAGGCCGAGGTCAGCACCATGAGCACCAGCAGCTTGCTGAGGAACCAGCCGAAGCCGGCCGAGCCGAAGACCGAGGTGCCGAGGCCGGAAAGGACGTCGCCGGAGTTGTCCGGGTTCGCCAGCCCCGAGCCCTTGGCGCCGACGCCGGCGAACGCCTGAGCCGAGACAGTGACCAGCGCATACGTCACCAGCAGCAGGATCGTGGAGAGCACGGCGGCGCGGCCCGGCGTTCGCGCGCTGTCCTTGGTCTCCTCGTTGATCGACACCGCGGTGTCCCAGCCCCAGTAGAT
>NZ_DASRGV010000307.1:0-5531 GCF_035650855.1 Actinocrinis sp.
CGGTCGCGACGGTGGTGGGAGCGCTGGCACTCGGGGTGGGAGCGCTGGCACTCGGGGTGGTCTCGACCGCCCTCGCGGCGGCACCCGGGCCGAACGTCACGGTCCGGATCGAGGGCGCCAAGCGCACGCTGGTGTCCCGCACGACCGTCCGCGCGCCAGGCACGGGATGGATTACGAAGGACGGCGCGCCGGAGGGCAAGTGCCCTGCCGACAGCGCTGCAGGTGTGCTGAATCGAGCCACACATGGTGCGTGGAGTGGCAGGTGGTCGCGCACGTACGACGACTATTTGATCACCAAGATCCTCGGCGACACTGAGACCGGTGCGAAGTCGTACTGGGAGATCCTTGTCAACGATGCGCCCGCCAGCACGGGCGCGTGCCAGATCAAGCTCCGCGCCGGGGAGCGGCTGCTCTTCGCCGCGATGCCGCTGAGCGGGACGGGGTATCCGCTCGTCATCAAGGCGCCCAGGACCGCAACAGCCGGCGCGTCGCTGAAGGTCGCGGTCGATTACATCAATGCGAAGGGAGCCCCGAAGCCGCTCGCCGGTGCGACCGTGAGGACCAGCCGGGGCGCCGCCGCGACCACGAATACGAACGGCAGCGCCACGCTGAGACTCAAGCACCGCGGCAAGCTGACGCTCCGCGCGAACAAGGCGGGTTACGTCCGGTCAGCGGCGCGCACGGTCAACGTAAGATCACAAGCGCGCGCCGTTCGGGCCGCCGTCTCGCCGCTGGCGTACCTGCTCAGCGCCCAGAACCACGACGGGGGGTACGGCTTGGCCCGTGGCCAGCCTTCGAGTGTGCTCTACTCGGGCTGGGCGGCATTGGCGCTCGTCGCCGATGGCCGTAACCCCGCCCATGTCACCCACGGGGGCCGCAGTCTGCTCGCCTACATCGAGGCGACGGTGGCCCACGATCCGGGCTCGCTGGAGCGAACGATCCTTGTCGCGGGAGCCACCGGGGTGCCGCCGACCGACTTCCACGGCCACAACCTGCTCGCCGCGTTGAAGCGTGACATCCGGCCCAACGGCTCCGTGCGCGGCCACGTCAACCTCACCACGTTCGCGGTGCTCGCGCTGCGGGCCGCCGGTGTCACTCCGTCGGCGCGGATGATGCACTGGCTGGTGCATCAGCAGGACGCAAACGGCGGCTTCAGCTTCGCGCAGCGTGGCGACCTCGCCGATGTCGACGACACCGGCGCCGTGCTCGAGGGACTTGCAGGCACCTCCGACCATCGCGCCCAACGGCGAGCTGTCGCATTCGTGCGCGGCGCCCAGAACCGGAACGGAGGCTTTCCGGCGGAGCCAGGCGGTAGGTCAAATGCCCAGTCCACGGCGTGGGCGGTGCAGGGGCTGGTTGCTGCCGGCGTCAACCCGGCGCGGGTTCACACCCATGGCTCGCCGTCGCCGCTTCATTACTTGCGATCGCTGGTCACTCGCCGAGGCGCGATCGACTATTCCCGGGGTGTCTCGTTCACTCCGGTGTGGGTCACCGCCGAGGCGATTCTCGCGCTCGACCGTAAGCCGTTTCCGCTGCGCCCACTGACGAACCGGTGACCGGACCGGCGGAGCTTCGCGTCCTCGGCATGCCGCCTGCTTGGCGCCCTCTGCGCGGACACGGCTCCGTCAGACGCTGGCTGATGTATGCGGCGGTGTGTGTGGTCTGCTGCGGCGCCCTGACGGCCGCGGCGGGTCGGGCCGACGCCGCTCCGCTGTCGGATTGCTCACCGCATCGTGGAGCCGTGGTGGCGGTCGACTTTGCCCACTGGGGCGGACCCCTGACCCGTGGGTGCGGGGTCGGCCAGTCGTCCGGATACGCGCTCCTGCACGCTGCGGGCTTCACGACCGGTGGCGACGCGCACGACGGCACGGCGTTCGTCTGTCGGATCGGCAACCGCGCGTTTGACGGCGGGACCATGGAGCCGACCCCGAGCGAAGAATCGTGCAACGGGACACCCGGCACGTCGGCCTACTGGTCCTACTGGGTCGCGCCGGCCGGCCATAACTCCTGGACGTACAGCGTGCTTGGGCCGATGGGCGACGTCCCCAAGCCCGGCGAAGTGGAGCTATGGATGTTCGGCGCGACCAACGTGGGCGGTACTCGCGGCTCGGGTGTGCCGAAATTCCCTCCGAGCACGCTGCGCGCGGCCAGCCGCACGCCTCCTACGCACCCCGCGTCGCCGAGCACCACCTCGCCCACGACCGCAACGCACTCCGCCTCGGCTCCGGCGTCTCGTCCAAGAACCAGCCACCGATCCGCCGCCAAGCGCCGGGCACGGACCAAGCATCGCCAACAGCGCGGGCGGGGTCGAAAGCGGCCAGGAGGACACCCGCGCGATCGCCGCGCGGCACGCGGATCCGCGCCGGTCTCGTCGGCGCGGCGGGCAAGTCCGGCGGTTGTGGCGGCGCAGCCGACAGCCGAGCGCACCTCGTCGGGGTCTGTAGGGCCGCTGGTGCTCGGCTTGTGCCTGGCGCTCACCGTGAGCGGGGGCGCCGTCTGGGCGATCCGGCGTCGTCGCCGATATGAGTGAGGGGTCAAGATGCGCCCGGCAAGGTTGAGCGCTCGCGGACGCGCACCGGCGTTGCACGACAGTCGACGAGTACCGCGGGCGCTGCATCCGGTCGCATGGTGGATCTGGGCGCTGGGGCTGGTGATCGCCGTCAACCGCACGACCAACCCGCTGCTGCTGATCCTGACCCTGTCCGTGCTCGGGTTCGTGGTCGCGAACCGCAGGACGGATGCGCCGTGGGCGCGTGCGTTCAAGTACTACCTGATGATGGGGCTGTTCATCATCGTGTTGCGGATCGTGTTCCAGTCCGTGTTCGCCTCTGGGACCGAACCGCGCGACCACATCCTGTTTGTGTTGCCGCACATACCAATGCCGAGTTGGTACGCGGGCGTCCAGATCGGCGGCCCGGTGTCGCTGGAGGGGACGCTGGCGGCCACGGTTGACGGTCTGCGGCTGGCCACGATGATCTGCTGCATCGGCGCGGCCAACGCACTCGCCAATCCCAAGCGTGCGTTGCAGGTGCTGCCAGGTGCTTTGTACGAGCTGGGGATGGCGGTGATCGTCTCGATCAGCCTCGCGCCTCAGCTGGTAGAGAGCGTCCAGCGGGTCGCGCGAGCCCGCCGACTGCGGGCGGGAAAGAGTCGCGGCTGGGGGGCGTTGCGGACCATCGCGATTCCTGTGCTTGCCGATGCGCTGGAGCGGTCGGTGCTGCTGGCGGCGGCGATGGACTCGCGTGGGTACGGGCGCACCGGCTCGGCAACCCGCACCACACGGCGACTGACGGCAGCGCTGATGCTGGCCGGGATGGCGGGCTTGTGCGTGGGCTGCTACGGGTTGCTCAGTGGCAGCGGCCCGCGACTGCTCGCAACCCCCGCGATTGTGGCGGGTGCAGTTCTTTGCGGCGCCGGACTGGCGCTTGGTGCCAGGCGCGTTCATCGCACCCACTACCGGCCCGATCCCTGGCGTGCGCCGGAGTGGACCGTCGCTTGCTGCGGGGTGGTCAGCGCAGTCTTGCTTTACCTCAGCGCCGGCTACAACGCGGCCGATCTGAATCCGAGCTTCTCGCCGCTGCGGTTTCCCGGGTTGCCGGCGCTGCCGGCGATCGCGATCCTGATCGCCGGCGTGGCGGCGTTCGCGGCGCCGCCGCCTCGGCGTAGCGTGTCTGGATCGAGACTCGGCCCGCCCGAGCCGGCGGGCAGTCCGATCGCGAGGGCCGAGGTATCGACGTGATCGATTTCGATCGCGTCACCATCACCTACGACGGCGCCGAGCGACCGGTGTTGCGCGAGCTGTCGTTACACATCCCGGAGGGAGAGCTGTGCCTGGTAGTTGGGCGCACGGGCGTGGGCAAGTCGACCCTGCTGGGCGCAATCAACGGTCTTGTGCCGCACTTCACCGGCGGGACGCTCGCGGGCCGGGTGACGGTGGCCGGTCGTGACACGGCCACGCACCCACCGCGCGAGCTCGCCGACGTCGTCGGCGTGGTCGCACAGGACCCGCTCGCCGGGTTCGTCACTGACACCGTCGAGGAGGAGCTCGCCTACGGGCTGGAACAGCTGGCCATCCCGCCCGATGTGATGCGCAAGCGCGTCGAGGAGGCGCTGGATCTCCTGGGCGTGGCGGAGTTGCGCCAGCGACCCCTGCACGAGATCTCCGGCGGGCAACAGCAGCGGGTGGCGATCGCCGCGGTGCTGACCGCCCATCCGCGCGTGTTGATCCTCGACGAGCCGACCTCCGCGCTCGATCCCACCGCCGCCGAGGAGGTGCTGGCAGCCGTCACCCGGCTGGTGCACGACCTGGGACTGACCGTCATGCTCGCTGAGCACCGCCTCGAGCGCGTTGTCCAATACGCCGACACGGTGATTCACCTCGCGGGCGACGGGACCGCCGCCGCCGGCCCGCCGGCGGAGATGCTGCTGACGGCGACGGTCGCGCCGCCGGTCGTGGAGCTAGGCCGGCTTGCGCGCTGGCGGCCGCTGCCGTTGTCTGTCCGCGACGCCCGCCGCCAGGCCGGCCCGCTGCGCGCCCGGCTACCGGCCATCCCGCCGTCCGTGGCGCCTGTCGCGGCGCCGGGCGAGACCGTGTTGCGGGCCCGGCAGATCGTGGTGCGCTATGGCCCGGTGGTGGCCGTGCGCGGGGTTGACCTTGCGCTGCGCGCCGGCGAGATCACAGCTCTGATGGGCCGCAACGGGTCCGGCAAGTCCTCTTTGCTGTGGGCGATCCAGGGCGCCGGCCGCCGCCAGGCCGGCACCGTCGAGATCGCTGGTCGGGATCCCAGGCAACTGCCGCCCAGGGAGGCTCGGGCATTGGTCGCGCTGGTGCCGCAGACACCGAGCGACCTGCTGTACCTGAACACGGTCGGTGCGGAGCTCGCTCAGGCCGACCGCGAATCGGCGGCGTCGGAATCGCCTCGCGCTCGCGAGCTGCTCGATCGGCTCGCAGCCGGAATCGACGACGAAGCGCACCCGCGCGAGCTGTCCGAGGGCCAGCGCCTGAGCCTCGTGTTGGCGATCCAGATTCGTGCTACGCCGCGCGTGGTGCTGCTGGACGAGCCGACTCGCGGGCTGGACTACGGTGCCAAGCAGGCCTTGCACACGATCGTCCAGCGGCTCGCGGCCGAGGAGCGGTCGGTCGTGATCGCGACGCACGACGTCGAGTTCGTAGCCGCAACTTGTGACCGAGCGGTGGTGATGGGGGACGGCGACGTCATTGCTGACGGCCCGACTCCGGAGATCGTCCTCGCCTCGCCGGCGTTCGCACCGCAGGTCGCCAAGATATTGGCGCCGCTGCGCTACCTCAGGACGACGCAAGTGGCCGGCGCACTGGACCCGCCGAGCGTGCTTGCAGGGAGGGTCAGCGGGTGAGCGTCGTCCCGGTCGCTCGGCCCGCCTCTCGCCGCCGCGCGATCCGGATGCGCTGGCGCTCAATCGTCGCCGCAACGCTCGCGACGCTGATCGGCTCCGTCTGCTTCCTGTGGCCCTTTCTGCTCGCGCCCGGCCATTTCGGCAGCACATATATGCCA
>NZ_DASRGV010000308.1:0-8786 GCF_035650855.1 Actinocrinis sp.
AGGATCAAACTCTCCAAAAAAGATCATTCGATAACCTGGCTGATCCGTCCCGACGGGGGTCGGGACAACAGCCATCCAAAACATAAATGGCACCACAGACAAAAATGTCGACACACTGTTGAGTTCTCAAGAAACAGACACCGCTTCCCCGGAGTTTTTCGGCTCCGGAGAGGTGTTCTCTTTCGGTGATCCCTACTCTACCAGATCTTTCCGACTGCTTTTCCACCGCTTCACGAGAAAGCAGCAGCACCCGAATCCTTCGCGATTGCGAAGCCTCGGAAGCGAATCCGAAAGGAGGAGGAAGGGAGTTCGCCAGTGTGATCATCGGCAACATGCGCTGCACTGATCCGCACTCGGCGACGTCTAACTACGCTACGCCTGGCCGGAACTGACGTCAAGTCAGATGCGCTCGGATCCAGCCATCCCGGTCAGCGCTGAAGTGTCGGCTTCAGTTCGCGCAGCCGATCGAGCAGACCGTTGACGAACTGCGGGGAGTCCGCCGTGGACAGCTCCTGAGCCAGCGAGACCGCCTCGTCGATGGCGACCACTTCGGGCACGTCCGTGCCCCACAACAGTTCGAACAGGCCGAGACGCAGCACATTGCGATCCACCGCCGGCATCCGGTCGAGCGGCCAGCCGATCGAGTAGGTCTCGATCAGCGAGTCGATCCGCTCCAGATGCTCGACCACGCCGTTGACCAGCTCGATCGCGTACTCGCCGATGCGCGGGTCGGTGTCCTGCGCGGTCGCCTGCTGGGACCTGGCCACGCGGTCGGCCAGGACGCGTGACGGGTTCACGCCCTTGAGGTCCGCCTCGAAGAGCACCTCGAGGGCGCGCCGCCGCGCCTTGCTCCTGGTCGCCACGTCAGCTGTTGATCCGGCCGAGGTACTTACCGTCGCGGGTGTCCACCTTGACCTTCTCGCCGGTGGAGATGAACAGCGGGACCTGGATCTCGTAACCGGTCTCCACGGTGGCCGGCTTGGTGCCGCCGGTCGAGCGGTCGCCCTGCAGGCCGGGCTCGGTGTACGTGATCACGAGCTCGACGGCCGCCGGCAGTTCGACGTACAGCGGCACGCCGTCGTGCGTCGCAACGGTGGCCTCGGCGCTTTCGAGCAGGAAGTGCGCGGCGTCGCCCACCGTCTCGGCCGGGACATGGATCTGGTCGTAGGTGTCGGTGTCCATGAACACGAAGTCGGTGGACTCCTTGTACAGGTACTGCATCGTGCGCTTGTCGACGTTCGCCGTGTCGACCTTGATGCCGGCGTTGAAGGTCTTGTCGACCACCTTGCCGGTCAGCACGTGCTTGAGCTTGGTGCGCACGAACGCCGGGCCCTTGCCGGGCTTGACGTGCTGGAACTCCACGACATTCCACAGCTCGCCGTCGAGATTGAGCGTCATGCCGTTCTTGAGGTCGTTGGTCGAGGCCACGGCCGGGTGACTCCTAGCGTGAGACTACTCTGATCTGATTGCCAGCCGACAAGTCTACCGTCCGGGCAACGGCCCGATTGCCGCCGAACTGGGGCGACCGGTGGTGCGACGGGGGCGGTGGCACGCGGCGGTCGGCGCGTTTGCGCGGCCCGCGCTTGCGTCAGGCGGAGACCTCGGCGTACGCGGCGGCGAGCAGCTGCGGGTCGGGGGCTTCGAGGACGGTCGGCTTGGCCAGGCCCTGCAGCACGATGAAGCGCAGGCGGTCGGCCCGGGACTTCTTGTCGATGCGCATGGCGTCGAGCAACTTCGGCCAGGCGTCCGCCTGGTAGGTGAGCGGCAGGCCGAGCGCGCCGAGCAGGTCGCGGTGCCGCTGCGCGGTGGGTTCGTCGAGGCGGCCGGCCAGGCGGCCGAGCTCGGCGGCGAAGACCATGCCGACCGAGATGGCGGCGCCGTGCCGCCACTGGTAGCGCTCGTTGCGTTCGATGGCGTGGCCCAGGGTGTGGCCGTAGTTGAGGATCTCCCGCAGCCCGGATTCCTTCAGGTCGGCGGAGACCACATCGGCCTTGACCTGGACGGCGCGGCGGATCAGCTCGTGGGTGTGCGGGCCCTGCGGGGACTTGGCCGCTTCGAGGTCTGATTCGATCAGCTCGAGGATGGCCGGATCGGCGATGAAGCCGCACTTGACCACCTCGGCCAGGCCGGCGACGTACTCGTTGCGCGGCAGGGTCTCCAGCGCGGCGAGGTCGCACAGCACGCCCGCGGGCGGGTGGAACGCGCCGACCAGGTTCTTGCCCTCGGCGGTGTTGATGCCGGTCTTGCCGCCGACCGCGGCGTCGACCATGCCGAGCAGCGTGGTCGGGATCTGCACCACGGGTACGCCGCGCAGCCAGGTGGCGGCGGCGAACCCGGCCAGGTCGGTGGTGGCTCCGCCGCCGACGCCGACGATCGCGTCGGTGCGGGTGAAGCCGGCCTGGCCGAGCACCGACCAGACGTAGGCGAGGACCTGAGCGGACTTCGCCTCCTCGGCGTCGGGCACCTCGACGGTCACGGCCTCGTAGGTGACGTCGAGGTCGGCGCGGATCGCCTCGGCGGTGGCGGCCAGCGCCTTGGGGTGGATGACCGCGACGCGCGCGGGCTTGCTGCCGAGCAGCGCGGGCAGTTCGCCGAGCAGGTTGGTGCCGATGACGACGTCGTAGGGGTTCTCGCCGCCGACCTTGACGGTGGTCGAGTCGGTCATGCCGGCAGCTCCTTGACGATCAGGTCGGCGACCTCTTCGGGGGTGCGGTCGACGGTGGAGACGGTGATGGTGGCGACCTGCTCGTAGAGCGGCCGGCGCTGGTCGAGCAGCTGGCCGAGCTGGCCGCGCACGTTGCCGAGCAGGAGCGGGCGGGCGGTGCTCAGGCCGGCCCGGCGGGCGGCCTCGGCCAGGTTCACCTCGAGATAGGCGACGTGTTGGCCGGCGAGGACCTGTCGGGTTTCGTCGCGCATGATCGCGCCGCCGCCGAGGGAGAGCACTCCTTCGTGGGTGGCGACGGCGGTGCGGACGGCCTCGGCCTCCAGGTCGCGGAAGTAGGGCTCGCCCTTCTCGACGAAGAGCTCGGAGATCGTCATTCCGGCGGTGGCCTCGACGTCGGCGTCGGTGTCGCGGAAGGCGACGCCGAGCCGGTCGGCGATCAGCGGGCCGACGGTGCTCTTCCCGGAGCCGGGGGCGCCGACGATGATCACGCGCGGGCTCACCGGAGCACCTCGAGCCCGCGGGCCTGCACGTCGGCCAGGTAGGCGGCGACGTTGCGCGCGGTCTCGGTCACCGAGTCGCCGCCGAACTTCTCCAGCACCGCCTCGGCGAGGACCAGGCCGACCATGGCCTCGGCCACGACGCCGGCGGCGGGCACGGCGCACACGTCGGAGCGCTGGTGGTGCGCGGTGGCGGACTCGCCGGTGGCGGTGTCGATGGTGGCCAGCGCGCGCGGGATGGTGGAGATCGGCTTCATCGCGGCGCGCACCCGCAGCACCTCGCCGGTGGACATGCCGCCCTCGGTGCCGCCGGAGTGGCCGGTGCGGCGGCGCACGCCGGGGCGGCCGGGGTCCATCTCGTCCTGGGCCAGGGAGCCGCGGACCGCGGCGAGGCCGAAGCCGTCGCCGAGCTCGACGCCCTTGATCGCCTGGATGCTCATCAGCGCGGCGGCGAGCCTGGCGTCGAGCCGCCGGTCCCAGTGCACGTGACTGCCGAGGCCGGGCGGCAGGTTGTAGACGAGGACCTCGACGACGCCGCCGAGGGTGTCGCCGGCCTTGTGGCAGGCGTCGATCTCGGCGACCATCGCGGCGCTGGTGCCCGGATCGAAGCAGCGGACCGGGTCGGCGTCCACGCGTTCGAGGTCGCCGGGGCCGGGTTGCAGGCCGTCGGGGGTGGCGATCGGGCCGAGCCGCACGACGTGGGAGACGATGTGGATTCCGGCGGCCTGGTCGAGGAAGGCGCGGGCCACGTCGCCGAGCGCGACGCGGGCGGCGGTCTCCCGGGCACTGGCGCGCTCCAGGACCGGCCGCGCGTCGTCGAACCCGTACTTCTGCATGCCGGCCAGGTCGGCGTGGCCGGGGCGGGGCCGGGTGAGCGGGGCGCTGCGGGCCTGGCCGGAGCCGGTGCTGGAGAACTCGGCGGAGCCGGGCTCCACCTCGTCGAGCGAGGCGGGGCCGGCGATCGGGTCGGCGGCCATGACCGTCTCCCACTTGGGCCACTCGCTGTTGCCGATGCGCACCGCGATCGGGCCGCCCTGGGTCAGGCCGTGCCGCACGCCGCCGAGGAAGGCGACCTCGTCCTGCTCGAACTTCATCCGGGCGCCGCGGCCGTGGCCGAGCCTGCGGCGGGCGAGCGCGTCCGAGACCGCCTTGGTGGACGTGCGCACGCCGGCCGGCAGTCCCTCGATGATCGCGACGAGCGCGGGACCGTGCGATTCGCCTGCGGTGAGCCAACGCAACATGCCCCGATCATTTCACGGAGTGCTCGGCTGGCGGAAAAGGTTGTCCACAGGCCGGGATATGGTCTGACTTTTTCCGGCGACTTTGTCAGGTCCCCTGGTTCGGCCGTCGGTGGGCTCCGCGAGTTGTTCGGCGGGCGGCCCGATGGGAGACTGACCCGTCCCTCAACGGCGATGCGTGCGGCGAGGTTGGGAGTGCGGATGTCCAGCACAGCGGGCTTCGGCGGGGCGGGAGCCACGGGGGCGGGGAGCTTGGCGCGCTCGACGCCGCAGGTGTACCACGATGCGGTTCTGGCGTCGCAGCAGCCTGATGGCCGGGATGCGGGCGCCGGCTCGGGGTCCCTGCCGCCGTTGCTGCCGCCGCCGATCGATCCGAGCCTGGGTGCGTTCGCGCCGGGCACGAGCCCGGTTCGGCAAGGGACTGAGAGCGCGCCGTCGAGTTCGGGTGTGCCGATGCAGCACGAGCAGGGGCCGCCGCAGCACATGCCGCAGGGGACTCCGCAGGCGCCGCAGACTCAGCAGGTCAGGCCGATGCCGCCGCAGCAACAGCAGGCGTCACACGACCCTCAGGCCCAGCGGCAGGCAGGTTTTCCGGTGGCGCGCGTCTTCGATGGCGTCAAGCCCGATGGCGGCCCGTTGATCAATCGCCAGAACCTCGATCCACGCGAGGTACCGGCGCTCCAGGCGTACCTGACCCGAGCCCCCGTCGTGCTTTCCGCACCTGGGACAACACGTGACGAACTGGTGCCGGGCGCGCCGCCGAACGTGCCGCGCGCGTTCCACAGCGACGGCACGTGGATCTGGCCGGCGGCTGTGGGCTACTACCTGAGTCTTTACCAGCTTCCGCCGCAACCGGAACTGCTCGCGCACATCAGGTCTCGCCAGTACACGCTCGCGCCGGTGCACCCGCAGGCTGTGCAAGCCGCCGCCGCGCAGATCGTCGCGACGCTTAACGCACAGCAGGCACACCCACCGGCACCGCCGCACGTGCCCCCGCGGACTCCGATGCACGCACCGCAGCAAGCGCACCAGGCGCAAGACAGCGTGGGCGGACCGACCGTTCACACCGATCCGGTCGCTCCCGTGGCTTCGGCTCCGCCGGAAGCGGTGAACCTGATCGAGTTCAGCGCGGGCTTCAACGCCGTGGGCAATCGTCATGCGGCGTGGATTACCGAGCAGCTGGAGACGTTCCTGGCCTATCTGCCGCTCGGCGAGTGGTCCGTTGATCACGCGACGCGGACGTATCGGCAGTCCGGTCGTGAGTTCGCGGTCGACGCCCTCGGCACGCTCTCTCCGGCGGGCGTCTGGACCTGGGCCTGGGCCGATCCGTCGAGCTGGGGGCAGAACTCGGCGATCACCGAGCAGGCCCGGCGGTTGCGCGCCCTTGGCGAGCGCGAGGGCATCGCAGAGTTCGTCACCGCGGCCTTCGGCCTCGTGGGCATCGCGGACGCGCCTGACAGCCCTCAGGACGCCGCGGAGATGCTTGCCTGGACCGCCATGGGGATGCTGGGCGCGCGCGGCTACATCGGGCACTCCGGCCCGGACGGAGAGGGCGGGGCACGCGTGTACTACGTGGTCTGCGATCCCTCGGTACCGAGCGCGGTACCTCGGCTCGGCACGGTACCGCGCTTCGTGATGGAAGGCGCCGCGACGTTCGGAGAGGACGCGGCCGAGTGCGTGCTCGGATACGTCGAGCACCACGGCTGGGAGTGGAGTCGCGTGCCGGGAGGCATCGTGGTTGCGGCCGAGGGCATCGGTTCGTTCACGGTGGAGTTCGCAGCGGACGGTCAGCTCACCGGTCTGTCGCTGCACAGGTGATGGTGCCCGAGCCACGGCGCTCGACGCGTATGAGCCAGCTGCCGCACGCGGCACCCGGGCCCCACAGTCAGCGTTCGCCGAGCGCTGCGCTCCCGGCTTCCCGCATGGCCGCGACCACCTTGTCGCGCTGTGCCGGATCGGCTCCGGTCATCAGCTCCACCTGTAGCGCGGCCTGGTGGATAAGCAGATCGAGTCCGCCGAGCACCGTGCCGCCCGCCTGTTGCCAGGCGGCAGCGAGGCGCGTCGGCCAGGGGTGGTAGATCACGTCGAAGAGCGTGCCCACAGGCTTGGTCACGCTCTCGGCCAGTTCGTCGGCGGCGCCCGCAGGCGTCGTGTTGACGACAAGCGGGCTAGCGAGTGCGGTAACCGCGCCGTCCCAGCCGTGAACGCGCAGTTCGATGCCTAAGCGCTCCGCAACCGGCCGCAATTCGTCGGCCCGGGCCAGCGAGCGCACGTAGATATCAACGCTGCCGCCTTCGACGATCGAGGAGAGCGCCGCGAGCGCGGACGCGGCGGTAGCGCCCCCGCCGAGAACCGCCGCCGTATCCGCAGCGGTGATCCCGCGCTCCGCGAATGCGGCGACGAAGCCAGGCACGTCCGTGTTCTCGCCGCTCAGGGCGCCGTCCTGACCGAACAGCACGGTGTTGACGGCCTCGACCGTGAGCGCGGTTTCGCTCACCGCGTCGAGCAGTGGCATGACCGCGCGCTTGAGCGGCATGGTCAGCGACAGGCCACACCACTGGGTCAGGTCGAGCCCGCCGAGAAACCCCGGCAGCGCAGCCTCGTCCACATCGAACGCCTCGTAGCTTCGGCCGCTCTGACCGAGCCGCTGGTACGCGGCCCGGTGCAGTACAGGCGAGAGCGAATGCGCGATGGGTGAGCCGAGTACCGCAGCGCGATAAGCCGTCGTCATGCGGTCGTCATGCGGCGTCGTACCGCCCCTTCCATCGCGCCAAGGTCATCATTTCGATCCGCACAGCCCCTTGTACTTCTGGCCGAGCTGCTGCCACTGCGTGTTGTTCGCCGCGTACATGACACCGTCAGGCGTGGCGCAGAAGTACTGGTAGTTGTTGGCCCGGTTCGGGTTTATGGCCGCGTCGACCGACGCCTGATCGGGGTTGTCGATCGGGCTCGGCGGCAGCCCCTTGATACCGAAGACGCTGGTGTTGTACGGGTTCGTGGTGTCCTTGTTGTTCGGTACCGTGCCGACGTTGCCCATGCCGTACAGCGTGGAGGTGTCGAAGCCCAGGTGCGCGAACAGCGCCGGGTTGTTGAACCGGTTGAACACCACTCCGGCGATCTTGTTGAGGTCGGCGGTGTTCGACCCGGCCTCGGCGCGCGCCAGCGAGGCGATGATCAGCAGCTTGTACGGGGTCAGGCCGAGTCCGGCCGCCTTGGCGACCAGGTTCTCCTGGTTGAAGACCGCCATCTGGTCGTCGACCATCTTCTTCAGCAGCGCCGTGGGCGACTTGAAGTCGGTCAGGACGTACGTCTCGGCCGCGATGAAGCCCTCGATGTGGGCGTACGGGAACTTCGCGCCGGGCTGGCCGGTGTCCCAGGACGGCAGGTCGATCTGGCCGCCGGCGATGGCGGCGCGCACGTCCGCGTCCTTCCAGCCGGTCTTGGTCTCCAGCGCGGCGAAGATCTGGGAGGCACGCTCGCCGCCATAGGTGATCAGCTGCGACTTGCTGTCCTGGTTCTTCGGGTCCAGCAGGTCGGTGATCGCGCTCGCGGCGCTGATGCCCTTGGGCAGGAGGTAGGTGCCGGCCTGTATGTTGCCGCACTTCGGGTCGGAGTTGCAGGCGTTGGTGAAGGCCCGCTGGCTCTTGATGATGCCCGCGTCGAACAGGATGCCGCCGATCGTGCGGCCGCCGGAGCCGGACGGGATCGTGACGTCGATCTTCGCGCCGGTGCCCGTGGTCGAGATGTAGTCCGGCGGCGCGCCGTACTTGCTCTGATACCACTGCACGCCCTTGTAGCCACCGTAGCCGAGGCCGCCGGCGATCACCGAGAAGGCGATGAAGACGGCGAGGCAGTTGCGGCCCTTCTTCTGCTTCTTGCCGCCGCGGCCCGAGCCGGGCTCTTCCCCGTCCTCGTCGTCGATCAGGCTGAAGCGGCCGTCGTTCGGCGGCTGCTCCTCGGGCACGGCGTCGGCGGGTTCGCCGCCACGGCGGCGATTGCGGGGCGACGGAGCTTCGGCGCGGTTTCCGGCCTCGCCGGGGTAACCCGGGGAACGGCGCGGGGACCGCGACGCGCCGGGGAATTCGTCATCGTCCTCGTACTGCGCGTAGTCGTTGGACGTGTCAGGAGCCGGACCACCGCGGCGCGCGTACGGGTCCTGGACCCGCATCTGCGACTGCGTGCTCGCCGGGCCGCGTCCCGGGGCGCCACGGCCGGCCGCCGGATAGCTGCTGCCTGGCGTCTGGGCGCCAGTCTCGTAGCCGCCACCGGTGGTCGGGTATTCGCCACTGCGGCGGCGCGGGTCACGGTCGACGGGCTGGTACTCGCCACTCGAGTAACCGTCGCGGGTCGGGCGCGTATAGCCGCCGGACGAGTACGGGTCGCTCG
>NZ_DASRGV010000309.1:0-7287 GCF_035650855.1 Actinocrinis sp.
CGGCCGGCACGTACCACGAGATTGTCAACAAGCTGACCGGACAGGTCGTGGGTACGCACGGCAACACCACCGACGCGAACATCGGCAACGGCAACGCCCCCGACATCGAGCTGGAGAACCCCGGCTCGGCGGCGAACCCGGACACCCAACTGTGGCACGTGGTGACGAAGGCGGACGGCAACGTGACGCTGCTGAACAAGTCGGGCGGGCGCGCGGCCGAGATCTGGACCGGAAACCCCACGGCCGGCCAGCAGATCGGCCAGTGGGTCGACAACACGTCGGCGGGGCTCTGGAAGCTCATAAAACTCCCAGACGGCAACGTCGAATTCCAGTCGGCCGGTAACCCGAGCCTCTACCTGACCGGAGCGTCGACCGACGCGCACCTGACCCTGCAGACCGCCACTGCGGACGGCTCCCAGGAATGGCAGCTCAAGTAGTCGCCGACGCTGGGCTGCCTGACAACCAGAGGTCGATGACTGGCGCCGTTTCGTCGAGCGTGGTGAATACGTGCCCGTTCATGCCGAGGACTCGGGCCGCGCGAACGTTCTCCTCGCGGTCGTCGACGAACAGGAAGTCGGCGGCCGCGACGCGCAGGGAGGTGACGGCGTGGTGGAAGGCGGCCGGTTCGGGTTTGGCCGCCTGGATTTTCCCGGAGAAGGCGACGTGGTCGAGGCCGCGCAACCAGGGCTGGGCGGCCAGGAACGCGTCCGCGTGGTCGGCGGGGACGTCCCACACCCACGGGGCGCGCCGCGTGCTGACCGCCGGCGCCTTCTTCTGGACCGCCGGCCTCGCCCTGAGCGCACGCGTGGTCGGTCCCGACCCAACCTGGACCACCCACTGGTTGCCCGTCGCGCTGCTGACCGGACTCGGGATCGGACTCACCCTGCCCGTCCAGTCCGGAGCCGCAGTGCAGACGCTGCCACCGGCGCGGCTCGCGCTCGGCTCGGCGATCAACGCGAGCCTGCGACAACTCGGCGCGGTCCTCGGCATCAGCCTCTACGTCGCCGTCCTCGGCACTCCGTCGGCGGCGAACGCGCTCGGCTCCTTCCACCGCGTCTGGTGGCTCTTCGCCGCCCTGGGTCTGGCAGCCGGACTCCTGCTGTGGGCGCCGGCCAGAAGCAGAAAATGATCGGCCCCGCGCGGTGCGGCGCGCGGGGCCTGGCACGGCGCTTGCGCTCGGGCTACTGGGGGATCAGCCGGAGCTGAGGACACACTTGCCGTGCCACGCGGGCCAAGCGGTCCCGCTCAGGAAACGTAAACCGCTGGACCGGGCGGCCGCAGCAGAACAGCGATTTATACGCCATTGATCCGCCGCTGATTCGCCGGGAGCTACGGTGGTGGTCACCGGGGGAGTGGTGCCGCGGGCCGGCTTCGCCCGCCGCGGCTGGCGGACCGGACGGGCGGTCGGGGTCGGGACGGTAGTCTGGACGTGTTACACGGTGTGCCGGGAAGTCTGGTCGGCGCGAAGTCATTCGTGCTCGCCGACGGAGGATTCCATGCCCGCACCCCTTCGCTTTTCGCCGCCCGGTTGCACGGTCCTGCGATGAGCGACACGACGCGCTTCGGGCTGCTGATCGCCGTGGTGGCGGCTGTGGTGATGCTCGCAGTGCTCTCCAACCGGCTCAGCGCGCGGCTTCGCGTCCCGGCTCCGGCGTTCTTCCTGCTCGGTGCCGCCGTCGCTTCGGACCTGGTGCCGCGACTCGGGCAGGTACCGATCGTCACGGTGCAGCGGATCGTGACTGTGGCGCTCGCGGTGATCCTGTTCGACGGCGGAATGCACTTGGGGCGGGCCCGGTTGCGCGCGAACACCGGGGCGGTGCTGTGGATCGGCACCAGCGGAACGCTGGTGACCGCGGCGGCGCTGGCGGTGCTGGCGCACGGTCTGTTCGGCCTGTCCTGGGGCGGCGCGGCCCTGCTGGGCACCGCGCTGGCCCCTACAGATCCGGCGGTGGTCTTCTCGGTGCTGGGCCGCCGGCAGATCGCGGGGCGCGCCGGCGTGCTGCTGGAGGGCGAGTCAGGGGCCAACGATCCGGTGGGCATCGCGTTGATGGCCGCGCTGCTGCCCGCGGTCACCGAGCATCGCGCCGGCGCGGCGGGTTTCGCCCACGGCGTGGAGGCGTTCGGTGCGCAGATGCTCATCGGGTTGGCCGTCGGGGTCCTCGGCGGGCTCGGGTTGCGGGAGTTCACCCGCCGGGTGCCGCTGCCCAGCGAGGGGCTGTATCCGCTGCGGGTGCTGGCAGGGGCGCTGGGCCTGTACGGGGTCGCGGCCGCGGCGGACGGCTCCGGGTTCCTGGCCGTGTTCGTGGCGGGGATCGTGCTGTGCGACGCGCGCGCGCCCTATGCGCGGGAGGTCAAGCGGTTCCACGCGGCGTTGGCCGGCTTGGCTGAGATCACGGCGTTCACCGTGCTCGGGCTGACCGTTTCGCTGCACACGCTGCCCGATGGCAACGCCCTGGGCATCGGCCTGGCGCTGGCTGTGCTGCTGGCCTTCCTCGTGCGCCCGGTCCTGGTCGGCCTGCTGTTGCTGCCGATCCGGCTGCCGCGGCGCGAGCGTGCCGTGGTGCTGTGGGGCGGGCTGAAGGGCGCGGTGCCGATCCTGCTGGGAAGCTACCTGCTCACCGGGGCCGTTCGCGATGCGGAGCGCCTGTACTCGATCGTGTTCGTCGTGGTCGCCTTCTCCGTGCTGGTGCAGGGCGGACTGCTGCCCACGCTCGCCGCCCGGCTGCGCGTGCCGACCACCGTCGTCGAACCCGAGCCCTTCAGCCTCGGGGTGCGCCTGCGCGAGGAGCCCGACAACCTGCGCCGCCTGGTCATCGCCCCGGGCGCGCCCGCTGACGGCGCCGCCGTGCACGAACTGGACCTCGACCAGGGCACGTGGATCAGCGTCGTGCTACGCGACGGCCGGCTGCTGGAACTGACCGGCCAGACCGTTCTGCGCGCCGAGGACGAGGTCCTGCTGCTCACCGACCCGCTCCAGCAGCCCGATCCGGCGGCCGTGTTCACCGATGCGCGACCGGATCGCGCCGCGAGGTCGTAGCTCGCGAGGGCACAGGTCGCGAGGTAATAGCTGCCGTGCGCTTGACACGTGGTTGCGCCACGGCTAGCTTCACAAGCAGATCCTTGTACAAGTAGATGCTTGTGAAATCGAAAAGGAGACCGGGATGACCGGCGCCACCAGCACTCAGACCGAGGACTTCACCGCGGTGCTCAACCTTCCCGCCAGCCCCGAGGCGGTCGCGTCGCTGTTCACCTCCGCCGCCGGCGTCAGCCGCTGGTGGGGCCCGACGCGGGGCGACGGCGCGACCGGCGGCACGCTCGTCACCAGCTTCGGCGACTACGGCGTCAACGCGATGCGCGTGCTCGAATCCGGCCCCACCCGCGTGGTCTGGGAGTCCATCGCACCCGACGGGGTCACGCCCACCGGGCACACCCGCGAGTGGCTCGGCACGACCATGCAGTTCGACATCGCCCCCGGCCCCGAAGGCACCGAACTGCGCTTCCGGCACGCCGGCCTCACCCCGCGGCTGGAATGCTGGGACGCCTGCGTCACCGCCTGGAACTCGTTCATGGCGAGCATCGAGGCCTTCGCCGAGACCGGCACCGGCACCCCGTTCACGCTCTGAGATACTCGCCCGATGGCCGAGCACCAGCCGCAGCCCCCGCCCGCGGCACCCGACGCGGTGCTGCGGGCGCTCGCCGACCCGCACCGCCGCCAGATCCTGCGGCTCGTGCAGCACGCCGAGCTGCCCGCCGGCCAGATCGCGGCGAGCTTCACCCTCACCCAGCAGGCGGTCAGCCAGCACATCAGTGTCCTCAAACAGGCCGGCCTGCTCACCGAGCGCCGCGAAGGCACCCGCCGCCTCTACACGCTGCGCCACGAGTCGCTCGAGCCGGTGCGCGAACTGCTCGCGGAGTTCTGGCCCGACGCCCTGCGCCGCCTGAAGAACGCCGTCGAGACGGCCCATCCCCGCCCCCCGAAGAGGTAGCCGTTGACCGCCGAGATCCGCAACGACACCATCGTCGCGACCGAACACATCAAGGCTCCGCCCGAGGTCGTCTTCCCGTATTTCACCGACCCCGCGCTCATCGTCGAGTGGATCGGCGAGCGCGCCGAACTCGACCCACGCCCGGGCGGCGTGTTCCACCTCGACATGGGCCAAGTCGCCGCTCACGGCGTCTACAGCGTGGTCGATCCGCCGCATCGCGTCGTGTTCACCTGGGGCATCCCTGGCAACGACACGCTGCCGCCCGGCGCATCGACCGTTGAGGTCGTGCTGACCCGAGACGGCGAGGACACCGTCGTCGTGCTTACTCACCGCGCCCTACCCTCCACTCACATCGAGACCCACCGCACCGGCTGGGAGCACCGGCTCGGAATGCTGGGCGAGGCTGCGAGCGGACCCCCTCCCGCCTAACAGCGCTTCGTTTAGCCCCTGTTGTTGCACTGGGCAATTGCTGAGAGCGAGCCGAGCCACGCGGCGTTGGCGGCGTAGGGCATCAGGGGGCTGTGGGCGCCGAAGCATGCGCCTTGTGCACGGCGGCGAGCAGGCTTTGATGGGTGATCCATCCGGCCAGGTGGCGGCCGGTGGGGTCGAGCACGGGCAGTCCGGACGGCTCGGCGGTGACCAGCGCGTCGAGGGCTTCGTGCAGCGAGCTTTCGAGCGTCATGGCCTGCGGCAGGTGAATCAGTTCCCGTACGAGCAGGTCCGCTGTCGGACCCGTGGCTCGTTCGTCGCCCAGGGCCTCGGCGGCGGCCTGGGCGGTGAGTACGCCGAGGTACTGGCCGTCGGGGCCGGTGACCGGCAGCACGCCGCGCCGGGCTCGGGCGAGGCGCTCCTCGGCCTCGTGCAGCGTGATGTCACCAGGCAGCGGCGTGGGCGCGGGTTCCATGACGTCGCGCAGGGTGCGTCCCGGCAGCAGGGCCGCGGGAGCGGGAGTGTCCAGGTCGATTCCGCGGCGGCGCAGTTTGAGGGTGTAGATCGTGTCGCGCGAGATCAGGGCGCTGACTCCGGTGGCCAGCGAGATGGCGGCCATCAGCGGGAGGATGACGGTGTAGTCGCCGGTCAGCTCGAAGATGATGATCACGGCGGTGATCGGGGCGCGTGCGGCTCCGGCGAAGACCGCGCCCATGCCGATCAGCGCGTATGCCCCGGGCGGTCCGGCGAGCGCGGGCAGCAGGCGCCCGGCGCTCTGCCCGAACGCCGAGCCGAACATCGCGCCGATGAACAGCGAGGGTGCGAACACTCCGCCGCTGCCGCCGATGCCGATGGTCAGGCTGGTGGCCAGCATCTTGCCGACCATGAGCACCAGCACGAAGCCGAGGGTGAAGGCGCCGTAGACGCCCTTGTCCAGGACCGGGTAGCCGACCCCGTACATCTCCGGCAGCACCAGCAGCAGGCCGCCGAGCGCGAGTCCGCCGACCGCGGGACGGGCCCAGTCCGGTCCCCGCCACACCGTGTCGCAGAGGTCTTCCACCGCGTAGAGGACGCGGGTGAAGCCGACGCCGAGGGCGCCGGCCAGCAGGCCGAGCAGCGCGTAGAGGGCGTATTGGCCCAGGTGCTGGACGTGGAAGGCGGGCAGGTGCAGGAACGGGGTGTCGCCGAAGGCGGCGCGGCCGATCACCGACGCGGTCACCGAGGCCAGGGCCACCATGCCGAAGGACTGGGCGGTGAAGTCGCGCAGGATCAGTTCCATCGCGAAGAACACCCCGGCCATCGGGGCGTTGAAGGTGGCGGCGATCCCTCCGGCGGCGCCGCAGGCGACCAGGATGCGCAGCCGTGCCTGGGCCACGCGCAGCCAGGTGCCGAGGCTGGAGCCCAGCGCCGAGCCGATCTGCACGATCGGGCCCTCGCGGCCGACCGAGCCGCCGCCGCCGATGCACAGTGCGGAGGCCAGCGACTTGACGATCGCGACCTGCGGGCCGATCCGGCCGCCGCGGCGCGCCACCGCGTACATGACCTCCGGCACGCCGTGTCCGCGCGCCTCGGGGGCGAAGCGCGCCACCAGCGGCCCGTACACCAGGCCCGCCAGCACCGGGGCCAGCACGACGAAGAACCGGCCGAGGACCGCGACGTGCGGGTTGGCCGCGTGCCCTGCGGCGGAGTAGTCGGCGTGCCCGGACAGGATCCGGGTGAAGGTGCTGATCAGCCAGCGAAAGGCGATCGCTCCCGCGCCCGCCCCGGCGCCGACGGTCACCGCCAGCACCGCCAACCCGCCGTTCGAGACGCGCAGCGCGGGCAGCAGACGACCGGCCGGGTTGGCGCCCGTGCGGCGTGCGGGGAGCGCCACGAGCGCACGGCGAAGCCGGCCCGCTGCCGGATCGGCGGGTTTGCCGCCGGTCGCGGGCGGCAGGCCGCCTATAGTGTTCGTGGTCGAGTTGGGCATGGAATCTCCGGCGCGCGGTCGGGTCGTTGCATGGGGCAAGGGCGTGGCGGGCGGCGGTGGCCTCGGAGAGGAGCGCGTGCATGCCGGGTTCGCGGACGCCGCGGCAGGCGGTGGATCAGGACAGCGAGCGGGTGGTCGGGGAGTTGCTGACTGCTTCGCGGCTGTTGGTGGCGATCGCGGCGCGGTCGCTGGCCGCGGTGGAGGAGAGCCTGACCCTGCCGCAGTACCGGATGCTGGTGGTGCTGGACGCGCAGGGGCCGGTGAGCCTGGCGCGGATGGCTGAGCTGCTGGATGTCAACCCGTCGACGGCGTTGCGCATGGTGGAGCGGCTCTCGGCGGCCGGGATGGTGGAGAAGATCCCCAACCCGAAGAACCGGCGCGAGGTGCTGCTGCGCCCGACGCCCTCGGGCTGGCAGGTGGTGCGCCAGGTCACCGAGAATCGGCGCACGCAGATGGCCGCGATCGTGGAGGCGCTGGACGAGCGGTCGCGCGAGGACCTGATCACCGCGCTGCGCAAGTTCACCGAAGCCGGCGGTGAACCGCCCGAAGGAGCCCCCGGTCTGCCCGGCTGGCACTAACCCACCGCGCCACGCCGCGCCGCGCACGCGACCCACGGCGTGGCGAGCGCGCAGTTCCAGCCGCGGGGCATGTTGCACCCTGCAAGAAACCTGCCCGCGCGGACGACTTCGGAGCGCGCTCACGCACAGCCCAACGGCTCTGCGCCCTGTGAGGAATGGCTGAGGTTGACGGCGTTTACGGACACAGTGCGCCTATCTCCTCTCCACGCGCCACGCTCGGCCGATCGTCGACTGCATCGCGCTGACGTCGCACTCCCCGCTCATCAGTCATTGCACTATGCAATAATAGCGCGCTCTTGACGAGGTGCGAAATCCGGACGGGAAA
>NZ_DASRGV010000310.1:0-4921 GCF_035650855.1 Actinocrinis sp.
ATCTGCGCACCCCGCTCGCCGCGGCGAAGGCGGCGATCAGCACGCTGCGCGACCCGGACCTCGACGTGCCCGCCGACGACCGCGCGGAACTGCTCGAGGCCGCCGACCAGTCGCTCGACCGGCTCACCCGGCTGGTCGAGAACCTGCTGGACATGTCCCGCCTCCAGGCCGGGGCGATCAAGCTGCACCTGGAGGCGGTGGCGGCGGCCGACATCCTTCCGCGCGCCCTCGACGAGGTCCCCGACGCCGCCGGAAGGGTCGGCCTCGCCCCGGTGCCACCCTCCGTTCCGCCCGCGCTCGCCGACGGCGCGCTGCTCGAACGGGTCGTGGCCAACCTGGTCGGCAACGCGGTCAAGCACACCGCCTCGCCGGTCACCGTCGCGGTATCAGCACTCGGCCGATGGGTGGAGATCCGGGTGATCGACCGCGGACCCGGCATCCGGCCGGCCGACCGCGACCTGGTGTTCCGGCCCTTCCAGCGGCTCGGCGACCGGGACAACACCGCCGGCGTCGGGCTCGGCCTGGCGCTGGCCCGCGGCCTGGTCGAGGCGATGGGCGGCACCCTCACGCCGGAGGACACCCCCGGCGGCGGTGTCACGATGGTGGTGTCGCTGCCCGCGGCCGAGGCCGTCGGCGCGATCGACCCGGCGGCGCACGACGCCGAGGAGGACCCGGCGCCGCTCGGACAGGCCGCAGCCGCAGGGTTCGACGAGCCTCAAGACAGGGAGTCGCTGACGTGATCCGCGTGCTCGTGGTGGACGACGAGCCCCAGCTGCTGCGCGCGATGCGCATCAACCTCACCGCGCGCCGCTACGAGGTGGTCGTCGCGGCCGACGGCGCCGGCGCGCTCGACGCGGCGGCCAAGCACCTTCCCGACGTGGTCGTGCTCGACCTCGGCCTGCCCGACATGGACGGCACCGACGTGATCGCCGGCCTGCGCGGCTGGACCAAGGTGCCGATCCTGGTGCTGTCCGGCCGCGCTGACTCCGCGGACAAGGTCGACGCGCTGGACGCCGGCGCCGACGACTACGTCACCAAGCCGTTCTCCATGGACGAGCTGATGGCCCGGCTACGGGCCCTGATCCGCCGAAGCGAGAGCGAGACCGCCGCCGAGCCGGCCGTGAGGATCGGCCACTACACCGTGGACCTGGCCGCGAAGACGGTGCAGCGGCGCCCCGGCGCGCCCGAACAGACGCCCGAACAGGTGCATTTAACAAAAACCGAATGGGCGGTGCTTGAGGTACTGGTTCGAAATCCCGGCCGGCTCGTCTCCGGCAAGCAGCTGCTGCAACAGGTATGGGGCCCGGCCTATCAGTCGGAGACCAACTACCTGAGGTTCTATCTGGCGAAACTGCGCCAGAAGCTCGAGCCGGAGCCCTCTCACCCGCGACAACTGCTTACCGAGCCCGGCATGGGCTATCGCTTCGAACCGTGAGAAATACGAACGTGCGATAGCGCACATCCATCGCTGAGTTCGGCGATTGGTCCGATTCGGTCCGAGGGTGGTGTTATCCTGAAAGCACGTTAAAGGCACGATGCGGCTGCGGCTTGCATCCGCACTTGACTGAGGGCAGGTCCGGGGTGGATTCTTGCCCTGCTCATCGTATGGGTGTTCGGTGCCGGATCTTCTGGTCGGGTGGGAGCATCGCAGAGCCCATGCATCAGCGCAGCGCCACGGCGCCCCGGACGAGGGGAGGCGAATGATGGAACCCAGTAGTCCCGGCCATAGTACGGGCCCTGTGAGAACGGGATCCGTCGACGCGCACACGCCCTCATCCGAATCCGGCGTCCGTCGCGCGCTGAGCCGCTGACCTTCGAGAGACCCCGCAGCGTAGCTACCGAACGTGCCTCTTCCGGGTGCGCCGGGTAGCCGTACCCGCATCCTCAGGTCCGCCGCGCTAGGCCTTGACGCACGCTGCCTGACCACACGTGCGTGCTCGCCCGTGCCAAGCTTCCCCCTGGCGCGGACGTGTGCGTGGCGTGAGGAAGGACCGCGCACCATGACCGACCTCATCATTTCCCCCGGCGCAGCGCACACCCGCAGCGCAGTGCTCGACGACGCCCACGTCGGCGACATCCGCGGGGCGCTGGGCACCATCAAGCACGGCGACACCGCGGCCCGCCAGGGCCTGTCCGCCAAGTTCAAGACCCTGCTGGCCATCGTCGGCCCGGGCCTGATCGTCATGTGCGGCGACAACGACGCCGGCGCCTTCTCCACCTACGGCCAGAGCGGCCAGAACTATGGCACCCACCTGTTGTGGGTGCTGCTCCTGCTGGTCCCGGTGCTCTATGTCAACCAGGAGATGGTGGTCCGCCTCGGCGCGGTCACCGGCGTCGGGCACGGCAAGCTGATCATGGAGCGGTTCGGCCGCTTCTGGGGCGCGTTCAGCGTCATCGACCTCTTCCTGCTCAACGCCCTGACGCTGGTGACCGAGTTCATCGGGATCACCCTCGCGGTCGGATACCTCGGCCTGCCCAAGGCGCCCTCGGTGATCGCGGCCGGAGTGGTCGTCATCGCGGCCGCCTCGACCGGCTCGTTCCGCCGCTTCGAGCGGGTAGTGATCACGCTGTGCGCCGGCAGCCTGCTGCTCATCCCGATCGCGCTGATGCTGCACCCGAGCGCCGGGCAGATGGCGCACGGCTTCCTGGTGCCGCAGATGCCGGGCGGCGGCGGGCAGGAGGCCGCGGTGATGCTGCTGATCATCGGCCTGGTCGGCACGACGGTCGCGCCGTGGCAGCTGTTCTTCCAGCAGTCCTACGTCATCGACAAGCGGATCACCCCGCGCTTCATCAAGTACGAGAAGGCCGACCTGTGGATCGGCATCGTCGTGGTGGTGATCGGCGCGGCGGCGATCATCGGCTTCTCTGCGGCCGCGGTCGCGAACACGCAGTTCGCCGGCCACTTCGGTGACGCACAGGGACTGGCGCAGGCCATCTCCGCCAGGGCCGGGCACGTCGCGGGCATCCTGTTCGCGATCGCGCTGCTGGACTCGTCGGTCATCGGCGCCTTCGCGGTCTCCCTCTCCACCGCCTACGCGGCCGGCGACACGCTGGGCATCAACCACTCGCTGCACCGCGGCGTGAAGCAGGCCAAGGGCTTCTACGCGGTGTACGTCGGCCTCATCGCGGTGGCCGCGACGATCGTGCTGATCCCAGGCTCGCCGCTCGGCCTGATCACCAACGGTGTGCAGGCGATGGCCGGTGTGCTGCTGCCCTCCGCCTCCGTGTACCTGCTGGTGCTGTGCAACGACAAGCAGGTGCTCGGTCCCTGGGTCAACGGCCGCAAGACGAACATGTTCACCGGCGCCGTCCTGGCTGTCCTGGTCACGCTGTCGATCATCCTGACGCTGGCCGTGCTGGACCCGAACCTGACGGCCGGTCAGATCCTCGACATCATCGCGGGCTGCGGCGTGCTGAGCGTGACCCTCGCGGGCTACGCGCTGCTGAGCCGGCGCAGGCGCCCGGCGGAGGAGATCGACCGCGCCGGCGCGCTGGACTGGCGGATGCCGCCGCTGTCCGTGATCGGCCGCGCCGCGATGCCGGCGAGCCGCAAGGTCGGCATGTCGGTCCTGCGCCTGTACCTGGCCCTCGCCTCGGTGCTCGTCGTGGTGAAGATCGTGCAGATGGCGCTGCATCAGTAGTAGCCGGCCTGTGATGGATCACAGCACGGGTGACTCTGAAGCACCAGGTGTCACAAGAGTTCCTCCAAAAGTATGGAGAAACCCTGAAAACTCTGGGCTGCCGTCAGATCCGCTCGCTAAGCTCCCGCCGAACGGGGACCGGATGCACGTGCCGACGCGTCGTGCATCCGGTCGAGCGATCCAGCGTCAGGAGTCCAGACCGTGCCCACTCCCACGCCCGCGCGACCGATCGAGGCCGTGGTCTTCGACGTAGGGGAGACCCTGGTCGACGAAACCGTCGAGTACCACGCCTGGGCCGACTGGCTCGGCGTACCGAGGCATACCTTCTCCGCGGTCTTCGGCGCGGTGATCGGGGCGGGACGGGACCACCGCGAGGTGTTCGAGTATTTCCGCCCCGGCTTCGACCTCGACGCCGAGCGCGAGCGGCGGGCCGAGGCCGGGCGGCCCGAGGGCTACGGCGAGCGGGACCTGTACCCGGACGCCCGGCCGGCCATGGCCGCACTGCGCGAGGCCGGGTACCTGGTGATCATCGCGGCGAACCAGACCCGCCGCTCGCACCGGATCCTCGACTCGCTGCGGCTGCCGGTGGACCTGGTGACCACCTCGGACACCTGGGGCGTGGCCAAGCCGGATCCGCGCTTCTTCACCAAGGTCATCGAGGCCTGCCGCACCATGCGCCCAAACGCGGCCGCCGAACGGATCTGCTACGTGGGCGACCGGCTCGACAACGACATGCGCCCGGCCTGGGAAGCCGGACTGCGTACCGCACACATCAGGCGCGGGCCGTGGGGCCATGTTGTGGCCGATCACAGCGACCTGGTCGCCAAGGCCGACTTCCGGCTGACGAGCCTGACCGAGCTGCCGGCCCTGCTCGCCGAGTCCTGACCGCGCTCCAGCCCGCCGACACAAAGACACCGCGACACAAAGACACCGCGACGCGAAGACACTGCGACGCGAAGACCCGCCACGTGCCGAACACGAGATCGCAACCCGATATCCGCAGAGCGTTCGCAGGGAATATGGTGGGAGCGGATCTCTGAGGGCGGGGATCACGGCGGATGGGGGCGTGTTCGGCTGTGGCGACGACGACCGCGAACGTGTCGGCGGGCATGGGCGGGACCGGGTCTTCGCTCGATCCGGCGGCGCAGCCCGATCCCGACCCGCCGGAGGCCGTCAAAGGTCGCAGACGCCTGACGACGCCGGCCCGGCTGTGGGTCGCGCTGATCGCCGCGGTCGTGGCCTTCCTCGGCATCGGCGGCGCCTGCGCCGGCACGCTCGCC
>NZ_DASRGV010000311.1:0-4855 GCF_035650855.1 Actinocrinis sp.
AATGAGTTCGTCTTCTCCGGCAGCGTCGTCTACGACAAGACCGACTCCAGTGGTCTGGGCACGGCGCTGAACCCGCCATTGATCGCGATCTACACCAGCGCCCAGAAGGCGACCGGCGTTCAGCGCCAGTCGCTGGCCTACAGCCTCGACGGCGGCACGACCTGGACCAAATACTCCGGCAACCCGGTCCTCGATCTCGGCTCGCAGAACTTCCGCGACCCGAAGGTCTTCTGGTACGCGCCGGCCAACGAGTGGCTGATGGTGGTCGCCCGCTCGGACCTGCACGAGGTCTACTTCTACTCCTCGACCGACCTCAAGCAGTGGACGTATTTGAGCGAGTTCGGCCCCGCGGGCGCCACCGGCGGCGTGTGGGAGTGCCCTGACCTGTATCCGCTGCCGGTCGACGGGAACCCGAACAACGTCAAGTGGGTCTTGACCGTCAACCTCAATCCGGGCTCCTATGCGGGCGGCTCCGGTGCGCAGTACTTCCTCGGGACGTTCAACGGAACCACGTTTACCGCGGACGATCCGGCCGGCTACACCCCGCCCTCAGGGAACGTCTTCGCAGACTTCGAAGGCTCCGGTTACGGCGCCGGCTGGAGCGCGACCGGCACGGCGTTCGGCAGCGGACCCGCGCAGGGAACCCTGCCCGGCCAGCAGAACGTCAGCGGCTATCTCGGCCACGGGCTGGTCAACAGCTTCATCAACGGCGACTCGGCCACCGGCACGCTGACCTCCCCGAGCTTCACCGTCAGCCAGCCCTATATCAACTTCCTGGTCGGCGGCGGCGATCATGCGTACGTGCCCGGCGGCGTGCTCTACGGCACGGCGCCGCCCGGCCCGGTCTTCGACGACTTCAGCTCCGGCTGGGGCTCCGGCTGGAGCGCGACCGGCGATTTCGCGAACGCGGGACCGACCGCCGAGAGCCTGCCGGGGCAGATCGACCCCCGCGCGCTGGACACCTGCGTGAGTTCCTGCGACGGGGCCGAGGGCACGATCACCTCCCCGGCCTTCACCATCAGCTCGGACTACATCGACTTCCTGATCGCGGGCGGCGACCACCCGATGGACCAGCCGAACCCCACCGCCGTCAACCTGCTGATCAACGGCAGCGTGGTGGCCACCGCGACCGGCAAGAACAGCGGCGACATGGACTGGACCTCGTGGAACGTGGCCCAGTACAAGGGACGGCAGGCCACGATCCAGGTGGTCGACCAGAACGACGGCGCCACGGGCTGGGGCCACCTGATGGTCGACCACATCGTCTTCTCCTCGGCCGCCGCCGCGCCGTACAACACCGAAACCGGCGTCAACCTGCTGGTCGACGGCAAGGTGGTGGACAGCGCCACCGGATCGAACGCCGAGGCGCTTGACTGGACCTCCTGGAACGTCAGCTCCCTGATCGGCAAGTCCGCGCGGATCCAGATCGTGGACGACAACGTCGGCGGCTGGGGCCACGTCAACGCCGACCAGATCACCTTCGCCGCCGCGCCCGCGCTCAGCAGCGTCCAGCGCGCACACTGGATCGACTACGGCGCGGACTTCTACGCCACCGCCAGCTACAACGACGCACCCGGCGGCAAGCGGATCGCGATCGCCTGGATGAACAACTGGGACTACGGCGGCAACATCCCCACCTCGCCGTGGCGCAGTGCCGACACCTTCCCGCGCGAGCTGTCGCTGCGAACGATCAACGGCGCGGTCCGGCTCGTGCAGCAGCCGGTGAACCAACTCAGCACACTGCGGCAGCCGAACGCTTACAACACACCGGCCGTGTCCGTGTCGAACGGTGTGCGGTCGCTCGGCGTCAGCGGCCAGGCCCTCGAAATCACCGCCGATCTCAACGCCGGCAACGCCGCTCGATTCGGTCTCGACGTGCGCGTCGGATCGGGTCAGTACACGCAGATCGGCTACGACACCGCAACCCAGCAGCTTTACATCGATCGATCGCACTCAGGCGACACGGGCTTCGACCCGACGTTCTACGGCGTGCAGACCGCCCCGTTGCCGCTTGACTGCGGCGATCTCAAGCTGCACGTCCTGGTGGACGCCTCGTCGGTCGAGGTGTTCGCCGATCAGGGCGAGGTCGTGTTGACTGACCAGATCTTCCCGGACTCCACTGCAGTCGGAGTCGATGCGTTCGCCGCCGGCGGCACGGCGACCGTGCGGCACTTGACCGCCTGGCGGTTGTCCTCGATCTGGTCGTAAGCGCTCCTGGAGTCGGCGAACGCGACTCGGCGGACGCGGTTTCGGCGGGCGAACGCGACTCGGCCTCCGCAGCCGGAGGGTGACTCTTGGCTGCGGAGGCCGAAGCAGAACGCTGACGGTCGCTCAGAGCAGGATCAGACCTGCGGTCCGGCCGGGTCGGCGAGGCTTCCGACGCCGACGAGGGTGTGCGAGCCGCGCGGAGCGGCCGGGGCCGTGTGCGGCGCCGTGACCGAGCCCTTGAAGTTGTACTTCGCGGCCCAGGCGATGACCTTCAGCAGCGCGTTCGGCGCGAGCTCGACCAGGTGCGAGGGCGCGTAGTAGTGGTAGCCGTAGTGGTAGCGCGCGTGGTTGTGGGCGTCCACGGTGGCTTCGTCGGTCGCGGTCGGCGCGGTCGCGACCAGGCCCATGTGGCTCGAGGTGTTGTTCGGGCCGAGGTAGGTGACCACGAAGTCGCCCGGCTGCGCGGCGGCCGCGTCGTCGCCGACGTCGATGCCGACGCCGCTGTCCATCAGGTAGTCGTAGATGTTGTTGTACTGCGGCAGCACCGAGATCAGCAGCAGGTCGTAGACCTTGCCGTTCGGCGCGGTGTAGTTGAAGTAGTCGTTCTGCGGCGCGTCCGGGCTCAGGCCCGGGATCAGCCCGGCGGCGGCCATGGACCGCGCAACGAACTCGGCGCACTGGTACTGGTCCTGATCGGACCCGTCGGCCACCGGGGTCGGGTCGTTCCAGGCGGTCCAGTTCCAGTGCGACTCGGCGAACGCGACCTCTTCGTCGCGGGTGATCTGGTCGAGCCAGCTGCCGCCGAGCAGGGCCGTGCCCTGTCCGCTCGTCCCCACGCCCTTGAACGCCACGGTGTGTTTCCCGGACGGCGCGGCGGCGAGGGCGGGGACGGCCAACGCGGTCGCCGAGCCGCAGAGCAGCCCGGCGACGACCACGGAGGCGGCTAACCGCCTGCGATGTATGTGCGTCACTCTCAGTCCCTTGCTGAACAGTTTCCGCGGCAAGGGGCCGGCAGTGAGTATGCGCCGCGTAAACCAAGTCGGGTACCCGTTAGCCCCCCGCGTGTCAGTACGCGATGAGGCGCCAACTTGGTTGCAGCCCGGGCCTATACCGGGTTATCCGCGGCTATCAGCAGGTAGCGGACTTAACGTGGCGGATAGCGACTTAATAAGGCAGTCGGCGGCGCCCGGATGGCGTACGCAGATCCAGCGGCGGCAGGGCACGCCGGGACGGCTGACGCTTGAGTACGCGGATGCGGCGGCTCTGTTCAGCGGTCTCGATGCGTCTGGTCATCGTTCTCGCCTCCTCGCAGGCTGGGCACGGTTTGTGCCGCTCTCTCCGCTCGCTGCTGCGCGGGCGCCGCGCGATCGGGAGCCATGCAATGCCCCGCGGCCAAGGGGCGGAAACAGGTTTCCAGCAGATGGAACAAACGCGTGTACACGGTCGCAGCGCGGGTATTCGCGAGAACCGGCTGCGGACAGGTCCACGACACGGGAGGTGAGCGGTGCCGCCGTCGCGCCTCGACCGGCTCCCCGGGCCAGTGCGCTACCTCGCGCGCTCCCTCGGCCTCGCCGCCTGGTGCCTCATCGTGTGGATCCTGCTCACGTGGACCGTCACGGCGGAGCAGTACGCCTTCGGGATCGGCGTCTCGCTCGCCGTCGGGCTGGCGCTCGCTCCGCTCGGCCCGGTCATCCCGCCCTGGGCCGTGCTCACCCCGGGCCGGCTGTGGCGCACCCTCGGCCTGTTCGTCACCTCGCTCGGCCGGATCGTGTCCGCGAACGTGCGGCTGGCCGCGCGGATCTGGGCGCCGAGCCGGCCGCTGCGCAGCGGCATGGTGATCGTGCCCACGACGCAGCGCTCGGTGTTCGGCCTGACCGTGGTCGGGCTGGTCACCTCGGTGGTGGTCGACAACCAGGTGGTCGACGTCGACCGGCGGCGCCTGGAGCTGCAGTACCACGCGGTCGTCGTGCCGGAGGGCGGTCCGCAGGAGGCCCGCGCCAAGATCAACGAGCCGGTGGAGCGGTTCCTGCCCGGCGGCCGGCAGGGCCGCGGGCGGCAGAAGGACGGGCGGAAGGAAGAGGAGAAGGCTTCGTGAGCACGTCGCTGTACGGCGTCATCGCCCTCGTCGAGACGGCCATCGGCCTGCTGCTGATGGCGCGTCTGGCGGCCGGGCCGACCATCTCGGACCGCATCGTGGCGCTCAACACCCTGTCCACGCAGGCGACGCTCTCGGTGCTGTTCTTCGCGGCCTTCGCGGACCGCACGATCTACCTCGACGTAGCGCTCTGGCTGGCCTCGTTCAGTTATCTCGGGGCGATCGTCTGGGCGCGGTACCTGGAGCGGGGGCTGCTGTGAAGACCATTGTTTTCCTCGTGCTCGCGAGCATCGGGCTCGCGTTCTCGTTGTCCGGGGCGGTCGGGATCCTGCGCATGCCGGATCTGTACAGCCGCATCCAGTGCTCCTCGAAGACTGTGACCATGGGCGCGCTGCCGGCGCTTGTCGCGCTGGTCGTCGGTGAGGGCATCGACAGCACGTACGCCAGCCGGGCGCTGCTCGTCGCGGTGCTGCTGCTGATTGTCAGCCCGACCGCGTCGCACGCCTTGGCCCGCGCCGCGTACAAGTCGGGCGTGCCGATGTGGGACGGTGC
>NZ_DASRGV010000312.1:0-6344 GCF_035650855.1 Actinocrinis sp.
TGACCGCCACCCACCCCGACGGCACCCGGTGCGCCACCGAGACCCGCGCCGTCCGCGCCCTACTGCCCGGCGGACCCTACGAGTCCCGCCAGCAAGCCAGCATCGACGGACAACCGCTACGCGACGCCGTAAACGCCGCCACCGGAGAGCACGACGGCCCGCTTACCGACGCCGAATACGACGCCATGCGCCAGGCCGCCACCGACTACCTCACCACCCGCCTGACCCGTTTCGGGGTGGAGCTCGGGGTGTTCGATCAGCGGATCGCCGCCTGGATGGCCGACTGGGAACCGCACGTCGTCGCGGTCATCCTTGGCTGGGTGCAGCGCGCCCACCAGGCCGGCCGGGACTCGGCGGCAAGCCGGTGCTAGTGCTCCTCGTCGGGTTCCTCCTCGTGCGCGCGCGGGTCGTCGATATGCCCGCGCAGCGCACGGCCCGTGCTGCCCGCCTCCCCGGCCAGCGCGTCCACGTCCGCGCGCACCTCGTCCACCTCGTCGCGCGTCTCACCGATCGCGCGATCGTGCTGGTGCACCACGTCGGCGACCGCCTCGATGTCCGCCGTGTTCTGCACCATGCCCTCGATCAACTGCGGGATCAGGTCGCCTATCTGAGCGCCGACGTCATGAACGGCTTTGAGCACGTCGGCCGCAGTCGGTTCCGGTTCCTGCTCGCCGCGCCCGGCGAACGACGCGCGCACCCCGTCGATCGTCCCGGCGACCATGCGCTCGATCTCGTCCGCGAACGCGTCGTAACCCGCCGCGCGCAGCACTTCGCGCGGGTCCTTGCCCAGGAACCTCGCGATCGGGAAAAGCCTCTCGATCGGCGGAACCATGTCGCCCCTACGCCAGCGCGAGACAACCGAGGTATCGACCTGGCCACCAAGCGCCCGCGCGAGGTCAGCGGGCCTCTTGCCCTGCTCGTCGAGCTCCCGACTGAGCCACACGCCCCAGCGGCGGCGGCGCTCCTCCCACTGCGCGCGCTCTGCATCCCTGTCCATGTCCTGCCCCCTCCTAGCCGACTACGTGACAGAGAACGTATTCAGCCTGGGGCCGCGCGTCACCGTCGCAATGAGATCGCGACCCCGGCGAGACCATGCCGCAATCGGATCGAACCACGGAGGAGCACACGATGACCGAGCCGGGCGAACCGCTCGACCAGGGCCACACCGACACGCCGATGCCTGCGGTGGGGGGCCTGTTCGAGCCGCTGCCCTCAGTCCGCCCGCAGTCCAGCCCGAACCCGTCCGACGACCTGATCCTCATGGCGGCCGACGTACCCGCTAGGCCACGCCGCCGCACCGGGCGCAAGTCCGCGCCACCACGGCCAGCCGCCCAACAACGCACCACGCCTCGGCCAGCTCTCCCCGAGCACACAGCGGTCTACCGCCTCTACGACGACAAAGGCGTCCTGCTGTACGTGGGGCAGTCCAACGCGCCGCTTGAACGGTACGTCGAGCACCGAGACACCAAACCGTGGTGGCCGCAGGTAGCCGAGCACTCGATCGAATGGCGCACCTCACTAGAGCAGGCGCTACGGACCGAGAAGCGCGCCATCCGCGACGAATGGCCGCTGCACAACATCGCACACCAGCCACGCGGCGACGGGCCGTTCGTCATCCCGAGCTACACCGCGAACAAGATCCTCTCGATGGTGTCCCGCGCCTGCCTCGAAGTGCTCGGCGAGAAGCTGCCCACCGAGCGGGCGGCCATCGTCGAGAGCGTCAGGGACGCGTTCTACCCCGAGCTCGGCGACGACGGTGACTTGGTGGACCCTGAGATCACCTTCGCCATCGAATGTGCGCCCCGCCGCGAACCGCTCGACCTGGACGCGTCGATTGCTGCCGTGGGCCAGTTCCGTCCGCCGCTCGCGAACAGCAAACGTGACCCGAACCCCGTGTACCAGCGTGCGGCCAGGAAGGGCGCGGCATGACCGTCGATCAGATCCCGTACACGCACTGGGCGTACTTCACAGACCGCCCGGCAGCCGAAGCATGCGCCCGAGAACTCGCCGCCCGGTTCGACTGCCTCACCGCCATCGACCCCGCCGCATCCGGACCGGACCCGTGGCTACTGCGCGCCGCCCGGACCGTCGACCTGAACGCGCCCGGTGGCTGGCACGACGAGATCGAGGAAGTCGTCCAACACCACGGCGGCCGCTACGACGGCGGCGAAGCAACCATGTTCGTCCCGCCCGTAAACCCGAGCGACTGAGCCACACGGCGCGCAACCAGCACAACGACCACGAAAGGAACCCCAGCCATGGGCTACACCCGCCACAACGCCATCCTCGTGACCACCAGCGGACACATCCTGCGCGGCGAAAGCGAGATCCCCGCACCGGACATCGACGCCTTCCGCGCCACCCTGCCCGAAGACTGGCAGCACCTCGTCATCGGCCCCGTCAAGTCCCTCGTCAACGACTACGTGACCTTCGCGTTCCTCCCGGACGGCTCGAAAGAAGGCTGGGACACCAGCGACGACGGCGACGAGTACCGCCGCCGGTTCCTGGAACTGTTCGCGTACGCGCACGACGACAGGTCGGTTCCGTCGGACGTGCTCGTGGTCGACGCCTGTTTTGGCGGCGACGAGCCGGGGGCGGGCAACGAGCCGGAGCTGCTGGTGACGACCAACGTTCCCCGCGCGACGATCACCGGCCGCGTCTACCAGTGCGAGGACTAACCGATGCCTGCGCACTGGGACGTGCAGCCGCGCTACCGGGAGAGCGTGGAGATCCACGCCTCCCCGGACGCCCTGGCCGCCATGCTGAAAGACGCCCGCGCCGAACATCGCCGCGTCGGGCGCGTCGTCGAATACCTGGAGCGGCTGCACGAGAAGCGCGCCGCCGAGAGAGCCGCCGGCACCTGGCCGTACGCGAAAGACCCGCGGGCAGTCGAGGCGCCCTGCGGCAAGTCGCACGTGTGCGTGGTGTGCTCGCCCGCGCCGGATGTGCCCGGGAAGGGCTGCTCGAACTGCCGGGCGACCGGTTTCGATCAGACGCCGTGCGTGCCTTGCGCCGAAGCAACCGAGGCTGGCGCGCGGTGACCGTGTCAGCGCTTCTCCCACCCGTCATCCTCGCTGCCGACTCACCTCAGCCGCCAGTCGTACACCCCGCCCTGCGTGTTGTACTCCACCTGCACCGGGACGTCCCCGCCCGTGATATGCACCGGGATCAACCCTGCGCGGCACGTACCCACGTGATACGTCAGCGACGCATCATTCGGATACAGCGGACCGGGCCAGTCGCCCTGCCCGTACGCCGACACCGGCGTATACGCCTCACCCTGGGCGGTCACCAGGCTCCACGGGTTCCACGTCAGCCCCACCCCGGCGCCGGAAGCGTCGCGCACCACGCACACCCGCGCCCCGACCAGCCCGATCTTCGCCCCCGCCGGCAGCAACTCCTGGTTCTCGCCCGTCAACGTCACGACCTTGTAACTGGTGGCGGTGACCTTGACGGTGACGCCGTGGGCGGTGTCGTCGAACGTGTACTCGGTGCCCAGCGGCGCACCTTGGGCGGGGGCCTGGCTCGGCGTGGGGCTGGGCGGCGCGATGGAGGGCGCCGTGCTCGGCGTGGGGCTACTAGCGGACGCCGAGGGCCTGCCGCTGGCAGTTGGGGCGCCGCCCCCGGACGAGCAGCCGGCCGCGCTCACGGCCAAACCAGCGACGACAAACACACACAGCCGACCACGCATGATCCCCACCCCTCACGGCGGCACCCTGCCGCACCGGCACGCTAACGCCCCGGCGACCGTCGAGTCAGGACAGTGATGAAACCGTGACTGCCCGCGCCAGTGCGGGACCCTCGGGGCAGCCACCAGCTGCTACCCGCCCGCCCCGCGCCCCTTCAACACAAACAGCACCGGACCGGCCAGCAACCCGGCGCCCGCCGACAACGCAGCCGTGGCCCCGTACCAGACAACCGTCGGCGAGAACGGCAACACGACAGACGCGGCGACCAGCAGACCCCCGCACGTCGCGAAAGCACCCGCGCACATCGAATAGACCAGCAGCCAGTAGTTAGCCAACAGCCAGCGGCCGAGCCGAGCACCCATACCGGACACCGTAGCCGCACCCCGACAGGAGAACCCGATGACCGACACCAGCGACCCGCTCGCCTCCACCTGGTACGCGAAACCCGACGACCTGATCGGCGGCTGGTGCGTGATGGACGTGAACCGCACACCCGCCGAAGCGCAGCGCCCCGAGATCGCCGCCTTCACCAGCCAAGCCCTCGCCGAACACATCGCCGACCTGCACAACGCGAACCTCGAACGCGAGAATTGGCCGTACACGCACGAAGACAGCCCCTACGCCCGGCTGAAGGCGTACGCCGACGGCGCAGGCGAGACGCCGTCCCGCGAAGACGTGGCGGAGCTGCTGCGCTCGTTCAACGCGGCATCGTCGATGAACCGCGTGCACCGCAGCGTGATCGATCGACAGAAGAGACGTTTCGCCGCAGTCGCCGAACTGGCGGAAACGGGGCGCGTCGTGCAGCCCGGGGCGCTGAAGGCGGCTCTCGCGACCGCGACGGACAGAAAAGCCTGGCGCGGACTCGGCAGCGAGGAGGACTGACCAATGACCGCCGTACCGCCGCCTGCGCCTCGTGACCGGATGCCCGGCCGGTACTGCGGCCAATGCCCCGCCTGCCGCACGGGACGCGCGTTCGGACCCGACTGCGGCGGCGGCGGACCCATACCGCCACGCGCCACCCGTAAACGCGAACGCGCCAGCCTACGCCGCTACCTGGCCAACCTCCTCGGCACCGAACCCCGCGACCCGCTTGTGGACCCCACGGACTGCCGCCACGGCTGCAACGGGGCGTGCGTCGAATCCGGCAGCGACCGCTGCGACTTCACCTGCCACCCCAAGGACTAAACCCATGACCGAAACCCCCGACACCCAGCCCATCACCATCCGCCGCCGACCCCTCGCCGACCAGATCCGCTACTGCATCGACCAGCTCAGCGGACACGTCACCGACACGGAAGGCGCAGCAGTCCTGATCGCCCTGCACATGATCGCCGACGCTGCCGCAGGCATCGAAGCCGAACGCGCCGCCGCGAAGGCCGCAGCCGAGGGCCTGTACGAGAACTGGGCCGTGGGCTACACCGACCTGTACGGCGACCAGCACCACGTCCAGTACGGCGCCGAACAAGACGCCCGCGACCACCTCGGCGCGCACGGGCCCGGCGCGGTCCTACAGCGGCGCTGGCAGACCGACTGGGCCACCGTCTACCCCCGTCGCGACGACGAGACGAGGACAACGTGACCGCCCGGCGGTCCTGCCACACCACGACCAGCAACACCAGGAGCAGCCAGTGAGCCGCCTGTACTTCAACTCCCCGGCCGGGTGCGCCGAACTACGCGGAGCCGAATTCCACCACCTGCGCTCCATCGCCCACGCCGTCGCCGAACCGTTCTGGCGCATCAGCGACCTACCGGACATCGCCGACCTGCTCGCGCTCGTCGTCCCCGCCAACGGCACCCTGACCGGCAACACCCACCTGCTCGAGCAACTCGCCAAAGCCCAGGCCGAACACGCCGAAAACACCCGCCTGTGGGCCGTCCGGCAACACGGCGCGTTCCCGCCCACCAGCTACGACCAGATCCAGGCGCTGCGCCGCTCTGTGAAACTCGCCCTCGAATCGAGCCACGCACTCGACCTGGAGATCGCCGGGGTGCGGGTCGGGACCGCGGACATCCGCCTGAACACCGCGCTGCGCCTCGGCAACGACGTGATCAAACTCGCGGTGAAAATCGCCGGCTGGGCCGAGTCACACGCCTGGTTCGACGGCAAAGACCGCGCCTGGGCCGCCGACCTGATCGACCAGGGCTTGAAGACGGGGATCCTGCGCGACGGCATGTGGTACGTGGACGGCCCCAGCGAGGTCCTGCCGAAAGACCACCCGGCGCGCCAGTGGTCCGACATGGGCTGGAGCGAGGTGACCGCGTTCCTGCGCGAACGCGACGACGAGCCCGTGGTGCTCTCCTACTCGGTCGCCGACGACTTCCCGAACTGGGCCGTCGCAGGCTGGACACCCGCGCCGATGCCGGAGGGCTGGGCACCGGACTGGGCGGACAGCGACGAGGGCCGCACCGAGTGGGAACGCGACTACCCCACCGACGCGGAGCGCGCGGACTACTACCGCGGCAACGCCGGCAGCCAGTGGTACGACCTACCCGATGCGCAGCGCTGGGAGATGGCGATGGCCGGGCTGAAGGCGAACAGTCCGTGGCTGCGGCTGGGCCCGGACACGCTGGACTATTGGACGTTCGGGCCGGGGGTGACGGTGTTCGATCTGTACGCGGCGGACCGGGACGTGCGGGTGCGGCGTGCGGCGGCCG
>NZ_DASRGV010000313.1:0-11362 GCF_035650855.1 Actinocrinis sp.
GGGCGCGATGATGAAGGCGGTGCGCGAGGCCGTCGGCAGCTCGTTCTGGGATCCGTTCATGGAGCGGCCGCTCGGCGAGATCGTCGAAGAGACCTTTGCGGACGACGATGTGCGCGGTGTGGTGCTGACGGATGCGCTGATCGGCACGCAGAGCCACGCGCACGATCCTTCGCTCGCCCAGAATCGCTGCTTTCTGTATCACGTGATCGGCAACGGAACCGGCGAGTGGCGAGTACCGATCGGCGGGATGGGCGCGGTCACCGAGTCGTTGGCGCGCGCTGCGGATAAGGCCGGCGCGGTGTTCGTTACCGGCGCAACGGCTACCCGTATCGACACGGACGGCCGGCGAGCGTCTGTGCGTTATACGACGGCCGACGGCGGCGAGAGACGGATCGACGCACGGTACGTACTCGTCAATGCCGCGCCGACAGTCCTCAACGAGTTGCTGGGACGGCCGAGCGGCCCGCGCCCCGAAGGCAACCAGCTGAAAATCAACATGGTGTTGTCACGGCTGCCCGCGCTCAAATCAGGGATGGACCCGAGACTGGCTTTCGCGGGCACGTTCCATATCGACGAGTCGTACAGCGGGCTGCGTACCGCGTATACGCAGTCTGAGGCCGGAGCGCTGCCGGATCCGCTGCCGTCAGAGGTCTACTGCCACACATTGACCGACCGTACGATTCTCGGTCCGGAGTCGATGGCGCGGGGACTGCACACGCTGACGCTGTTCGGTCTGCATACGCCGGCCCGGCTCTACGACGAGGCCGGGGCGCGGGAGAAGGCGATGCAACTGGCGCTGGCCGGGCTGAACCGGTATCTCGCCGAGCCGATCGAGGACTGCTTGGCGCGCGACGCCGAGGGGCGGCCCTGCATTGAGGCTCGCTCACCGCGCGACATCGAGGACGAACTGGCGATGCCCGGCGGCCACATCTTCCACGGGGACCTGGACTGGCCGTGGGCGGCGAGTGAGCGGGAAGTCGGCACCTGGGGCGTCGAGACGGACATTCCCAACGTGCTGATCTGCGGCTCAGGTGCGCGGCGCGGTGGCGCGGTCAGCGGGGTGCCGGGGCGTGCGGCGGCGCTGGCTCTGTTGCTGAGCAGGTCGCGCAGGAGAAGGGTGCCGGGCACGAAGTAGGTGAAGTAGGGAGAGCTTCCGGTTCGCGCGAGAAGTAGGCCGCGAGAGGTGGGCGGACTGGCGGGGCGAGTCGGCGGCGCTGGAGGCGAGGGCGGTGGCGGCGGCGATCGCGGCCGGGCGGGTTGGCTCAGCGGGGCTAGTCGGTCGCAACGCTGGAGACGGGGACGACCAGGGCGGTCGCAATCGCAGCTAAGCCCTCGGCGCGGCCGGTGAGGCCGAGGCCGTCCGTGGTCGTGGCGCTCACTCGGACCGAGGCGTCGAGCGCTTCGGAGAGCACCTTCTCGGCCTCGGCGCGGCGCGGTCCGATCTTCGGACGAACGCCGATCACTTGAATGGAGACATTGCCGATCCGGAAGCCCGCCTCGCGCACCCGGCGCCCGGCCTCCGCCAGCAGCGTGACGCCCGCGGCCCCGCGCCACTGCGGCTTGTCGGTGCCGAAATTAGAGCCGAGGTCGCCGAGTCCGGCGGCGGAGAACAGCGCGTCGCAGGCGGCGTGCGCGGCGACGTCTGCGTCCGAGTGGCCGGCCAAGCCGATCTCGCCGGGCCAGTCGAGTCCGGCGACGCGCAGCGGCCGTCCTTCCTCGAACGGGTGAACATCGACGCCGATGCCGACGAGCGGAAGCGGAGGCAGGTCGTCATCAGGCATGGCGCTCCGCGGCCTTGTCGCGCTCCGACCAGACGGCCTCGGCGAGCAATAGATCAAACGGCGTAGTGACCTTGAACGCCTCAGTGTGGCCAGGGATGACCGCGACCGGCAGCCCGAGGCGTTCGACCAGGCCAGCGTCGTCGGTGGTGTCCATGGCGGTCGCGGCGGCGTGCGCCTTGATCAGCAGGGAGCGCCGGAAGCCCTGCGGCGTCTGTACCGCGCGCAACGTGGATCGGTCCACGGTCGCAGTGACGGTCGTACCGGAGGAATCCACGGCCTTGATCGTATCCGCGACCAGTAACGCCGGGATGACTGCATCGCTCCCTGCGGCTACCGCGTCGATGACTGCGGTAACCAGCGAGGGCGGGGTAAGGGCACGCGCTGCGTCGTGCACCAGGATGATCTCGTAAGTCTCGGGAATCGCGTCGAGCGCGAGCGCGACCGAACGCTGACGGGTGTCGCCACCGGGCACCACGTGCACCGACTCGCCGAACTCACGCAGCAGCTCGCGAACCCCGTCGACACCGTTCGGGGGCGCGGCGACCACGACAAGACCGATCCGCCCGCTGGAGACCAGCGAACGGACCGCGTGAACCAGGATCGGGATTCCGCCGATCGAGCGCAGCGCCTTGGGGGCGCCGGGGCCGAGGCGTTCACCTCGGCCCGCGGCGGGGACGATCGCGGCCGTCCCGCCGCGGGATGTGCTCATCATCAGGCCGAAGGCAGAGCCGGTACCGGTGGGCCGAAGCCCGCGCTCAGGAGGCCAGCACCTCGTCGAGGATGGTCTCGGCCTTGTCCTCGTTGGTGTTCTCCGCCAGGGCGAGCTCGCTGACCAGGATCTGGCGGGCCTTGCCGAGCATGCGCTTCTCGCCGGCGGAAAGGCCGCGCTCCTTCTCCCGGCGCCACAGGTCGCGGACGACCTCGGCCACCTTGATCACGTCACCGGAGGCCAGCTTCTCCAAGTTGGCCTTGTACCGGCGGGACCAGTTGGTGGGCTCCTCGGTGTGCGGGGCGCGCAGTACCTCGAAGACGCGGTCGAGGCCGTCCTGGCCGACCACATCGCGGACGCCTACATATTCCACCTTGTCGGTGGGAACCATCAGGGTGAGGTCGCCCTGGGCCACCTTGAGCCGGAGGTAGGGGCGAGCCTCGCCCTTGACCATCCGGGTCTCGATCGCCTCGATGAGAGCGGCCCCATGGTGGGGATAGACGACGGTCTCGCCAACCTTGAACGTCATGTGATGCGTACCCCTTCCGTGGGTATCCAGGATAACACGGCCGGGCGACTTTCTAAAGGGCGTTTGCGCAGGTCAGGCGGGTGAAGGGCACTTGACAATACGGAACGGACCGTACTCGCCCCAGCTCAGGGGGGCGGACGGCGCTTTTCGCGCGCCCCCGGAAGCACTACCGCAGGCGCCGCTGCGGGCCCTCGAGCGGCTCTCCTGCGCAGGCGCGAAACCGCCTCTGGGCATGAACGCCCGGCGGGCGCACAATGACCAAAGAACCTCAACCAGAAGACCGGCTCTTCGCACACGTCAGGTGGGGTGAGCGCGAGGTGGACGCCAGCGGGCGATCGAGCAGCGCGGGGTCCGGCTGGGACGACCAGCGGGACGAGCAGGACGAGACCGTGGTCGGCCACTGGCCGGACGGGACCGAGATCACCGATGCCGACTGCCAGGCGCCCGACGACCTGCGCGAACTACTGCCCGACCTGCGCAGATATCTGCGCGAGGAGCGCTGGAGCAGACGGCGCGCCAAGTTGATCAGGGTCGGCCGCATCCTCGGCTCGCCGCGCGCCGCCATCGCGGTAGTGCTGCTCGCGGCACTGGTGGCGTCCGCGGTGGCGATGCTGCTTCCAGCGGCTCGGTAGCACGCCCCATAACTCGCCTCACCTCTCTTAGGGCTATCCCGGTGAGGATCTGCTCATCGCGGTCAGTACGCTGTGGCTCGGTTCAGTTCTTGTCCGACCAGTCACGCGCCAAGGAGCCAGACCGACCGTGAGCAGCCTCCACTCCCCGAGCACGACCCGCCGGTCGACCCCCTCTCGCCGGGGCCGTGCGGGCCTGGCCACCGCAGCCGTGCTGCTGACCGTGGCTCCGCTGGCCACCGCGTGCGGGGCTGGCTTCAACTCCGCGGCGACGCAGGTGAAGCCGAACGCCGGAAGCGGGAGCACCGGCTCGCTGAAGATCAACAACGTGTGGGTGGTGGTGGACCCGAACAGCAACAACGCCGAGGTGATCGGGGCCGTCTCGAATAACGGCAGCGCCGACGTGAACTGGCCGAACGTCCAGGTCGACGACGCCTCCGCGCAGATCGTCGCCGGTGGGGCGAGCGGCTCGCCGTCCACGGGCACCGCGGCCGGATCGGCGTCGGCGCAGAGTATCGCGGCCGGCCAGACCGCCTACTTCGGCCAGCCGGGCCAGCCGCAGATCGAGTTCTCCGCCGCGGGCCTCAAGGTGGGCGACCTGGCGAAGGTGACCTTCTCGTTCGGCGACGCCGGCACGGTGACGGTGCAGGCGCAGATCCAGCCGAACACCGGCCAGTTCGCCGACTACAACCCGAACCCGGCCAGCCCGTCGCCGAGCGCGTCGGCCAGTGCGAGCGCGAGCGCCTCCTCCTCCGCGAGCAGCGGCGCTTCGGCGTCCGCGTCGGCTTCCGCCAGCCCGACGTCGAGCAAGAAGTAGCCGTCGAAGCAGAAGTGACGGCCGGTCAGGGCTGAGACAGACGAAGCGGGTGGCGCTCCCGGAACAGGGAGCGCCACCCGCTTGGCGTTGCACGTGCCGGGTGCGTAAAGCCGACAGTGCTTAGGCGCGGCAGGAGCGGCTTACGACTTACGGCTCGAACTTGTAGCCGAGACCGCGCACGGTGACGAGGTACCGCGGCACGGCTGGGTCCGGCTCGATCTTCGCGCGCAGACGCTTGACGTGTACGTCCAGCGTCTTGGTGTCGCCGACGTAGTCCGCGCCCCAGACCCGGTCGATCAGCTGCATACGCGTGAGCACGCGGCCCGCGTTGCGCAGCAGCATCTCCAGCAGCTCGAACTCCTTGAGCGGAAGCTGCACGCCGCGCCCGGAGACGCTGACCGTGTGCCGCTCGACGTCCATGCGGACCGGGCCGGCCTCGAGCGCCGCGTCGTCCGGCTCCTCGGCCTGGCCGTGCCGGCGCAGCACCGCGCGGATGCGGGCGACCAGCTCCCGCGAGGAGAACGGCTTGGTGACGTAGTCGTCCGCGCCGAGTTCCAGCCCGACCACCTTGTCGATCTCGCTGTCCTTGGCGGTCAGCATGATGACGGGCACGGCCGAGCGGGTGCGCAGCTGCCGGCAGACCTCGGTGCCGGGCAGGCCGGGCAGCATGAGGTCGAGCAGCACGAGGTCGGCCCCGTGCCGGTCGAACTCCTCCAGCGCCTCGGGACCGGTGGGCGCGACGGCGACCTCGAAGCCTTCGTTGCGCAGCATGTAGGAGAGCGGGTCACTGAACGAGTCCTCGTCCTCGACCACCAGCACCCTGGTCACGTCGTACGACTCCCTGTGTTGAGTTCCAGAACGCCGCCGTCGGCCCGGCCGTCTTCGGCCGGCGGCGGATCGCCCAGCAGCGGCAGGCGCAGGGTGAAGGTGGAACCGGCCCCCTCCACGCTCCACACCGCGACATCCCCGCCGTGGGTGGCGGCGATGTGTTTGACTATCGAGAGCCCGAGGCCTGTTCCCCCGGTCACCCTCGAGCGGGCCGGGTCCACCCGGTAGAACCGCTCGAAGATCCGTTTGAGGTCCTGCTCCGGAATGCCGATGCCCTGGTCGGTGACCGAGATCTCGGCCAGCTCGCCCTCTCGGCGCACCGCCACCACCACCTTGGTCTGTTCAGGTGAATAGTTGACGGCATTCCCGACAAGATTTCCCAAACCGGTGACCAACTGATCGAAATCGCCGAGCACGTACAGTCCAGGCGGCGCGCTGCCGACCAGTTCGATGGTGCGGGCGGCGGCGACCTCGCGGGCCCGGCCCAGCGCCTCCTCCACCACCTCGCTCAGCTCCACCCGCTCGGCCTTGGTCAGCGGGTCGTGGCTCTCCAGCCGGGACAGGTCGATCAGGTCCTGCACCAGGTTGCCGAGCCGGTGCGCCTCGCGCTGCATCCGCTCGGCGAACCTGCGCACCGCCTCCGGGTCGTCGCTCGCCGAGAGCACCGCCTCGGACAGCAGCGCCAGCGCGCCGACCGGGGTCTTGAGCTCGTGGCTGACGTTGGCGACGAAGTCCCTGCGCACCGCGTCGATCCGGTGCGCCTCAGTGCGGTCCTCGACCAGGACCAGCACGAGCTGTGAGCCGAGCGGGGCGACCCGGACCGAGACCGCGAGGGTGTCGCCGCCCAGCGGACCGCGCGGGATCTCGAGTTCGAGCTGCCGGATCTCGCCGTCCCGGCGCACCCGCCTGGCCATGGCGACCAGCTCCTCGGAGACCAGCCGCTGGCCGCGTACCAGGCCGAGGGCGTGCGCTGCCGGGGATGCCTTAACTACGGCGTCACTGGGATCGAGCAGCACTGCGGAGGAACGTAGGACCTGGAGGACCGCGGCCACGCCGGAGGGCACGAGCGGTTCCGGGGCCGCCGGCTCGGCGACCCGCCGCTCCCGCTCGCTCCAGCGGAACGCGAGACCGCCCGCGGCACCGACGGCCAGCGCTACCAGGGCGGCCGCCGAAGCCGCGGCGACGTGGAAGTCGGCCGCGAGGTAGGACACACTTCCAGAGTAAATGCCGGTGCAGACCGGTCGGAGTGGCCGAAAGCACGCAGCGTGATCCGTCGCCAAGAGTTCACGTTCACGTCGCGTCGGGTTCACCGCCCTGCCCGGCTGCGGCTGAGCGCGCCACACTACGGTGGAGGCTCACCACGGTGTGCCCACCGCTGTCGCCGGTTCACGGCTGTGCCCGGCCACCACCACTGCCTACGGGAGCCTTTTCGATGCGGGACGTGTACCACGAGGAACTCGATTCGATCGGCCGGACGCTCATCGAGATGACCGGCCTTGTGGGGACCGCCATGGGCCGGGCGACCGCCGCCCTCCTGGAGGCGGACCTGCAGGTCGCCGAGTCGGTGATCTCCGCCGACGACGCCGTGGACGCGCTGCAGAACGAGCTGGACACCCGGGCGCTCGACCTGCTCGCCAGGCAGCAGCCGGTGGCCGGCGACCTGCGCACGATCATCACCTCGCTGCGGATGAGCGCGGACCTGGAGCGGATGGGCGACCTGGCCCGGCACATCGCGAAGGTGGCGCGGCTGCGCTACCCGGAGATCGCGATTCCGGAGGACCTGCGCTCCACCATTCGCGAGATGGGCCGGATCGCCGGGGAGCTGGCGCAGAAGACCGCCGAGATCATCGACGGCCGGGACGTGGACGCCGCGCGCGAGCTGCCCGAGGACGACGACGAGATGGACGAGCTGCACCGGGCGCTGTTCCGGGCGCTGCTCGACAAGAAGACCGACTACTCGGTCGAGACGGCCATCGACGTGACGCTGATCGGCCGGTACTACGAGCGCTTCGCCGACCACGCGGTGTCGGTGGCACGCCGCCTGATCTTCCTGGTGACCGGCGAGCACGACTGAGCACGACTAAGGACGCTGCCAGGGGATGGGAGGGGGGACGGAGGAGCCCTTCGCACGCGGGGGTGCGAAGGGCTCCTCCGTCATTTCTGCTCGCGGCTACTTGCGGCCCTGGTTCTTGACCGCCTCGATCGCCTCGGCCGCGGCCGCCGGGTCGAGGTATTCGCCGCCGGTCGTCACCGGGCGCAGGTCGGCGTCGAGTTCGTACAGCAGCGGGATTCCGGTCGGGATGTTGAGCCCGGCGATGGCCTCATCCGAGATCCCGTCGAGGTGCTTGACCAGCGCGCGCAGCGAGTTACCGTGCGCGGCGACGAGCACCGTTTGGCCGGTGAGCAGGTCCGGGACGATCGCGTCGTACCAGTACGGAAGCATCCGCCCGACGACGTCCTTGAGGCATTCGGTACGCGGCCGCAGCTCGCGGGGCAGCTGGGCGTAACGCGGGTCGTTGAACTGTGAGTACTCGGCGTCTTCGGCGAGCGGCGGCGGGGGCGTGTCGTAGGAGCGGCGCCACAGCATGAACTGCTCCTCGCCGAATTCGGCGAGCGTCTGCGCCTTGTCCTTGCCCTGAAGCGCGCCGTAGTGCCGCTCGTTGAGCCGCCAGGAGCGGCGCACCGGGATCCAGTGCCGCTCGGCGGCGTCGAGCCCCAGCTGCGCGGTGCGGATCGCGCGGCGCAGGACGGAGGTGTGCACGAGATCGGGCAGCAGGCCGCGCTCCGCGAGCAGTTTGCCGCCGCGGATCGCCTCCTCCTCGCCCTGGGCGGTCAGGTCGACGTCGACCCACCCGGTGAAGAGATTCTTCGCGTTCCACGCGCTCTCGCCGTGGCGCAGCAGTACGAGACGGTACGAGTCAGCCATGGCCCTGAGCGTATCCGCGATAACCGATTGCTCTCGCATCCGGTCCGGATGTAATGTCTCAATCGCCATTGTGATCATTACCTGGCCATGTGGGCTCGACGCTGAACGGTGCGGGGAAGGGTGGGCGCGTGATCCGGCTCAGAAGCGCGGCGGAGTCGACCTTCGGAGGCCTGCCCGGCGCCTTCTGGTGGCTGTGGATCGGAACCCTGGTGAACCGGATCGGCGGCTTCGTGCTGCCGTTCTTCGCGTTCTATGTCACCGGGCCGCTGCACCGCTCGGCCGCGCTCGCGGGAGCGGTCGCGGCGCTGTTCGGAGCCGGCGCGGCAGTGTCGGGCGTGGTCGGCGGCGTGCTGGCCGACCGGATCGGACGCAAGCCCACGCTGGTCGGCTCACAGCTGGCCAACGCGGTAACCATCGTCGTGCTCGGGTACGCACGCTCTCCGTGGGCGCTGGCGCTCGGGGCGCTCGTGGTGGGCCTGGCCACCAACGCCTTCCGGCCGGCGCAGAACGCGATGATCGCCGACATGGTGCCGGCTGGCGACCGGGTACGGGCCTACGCGCTGAACTTCTGGGCGATCAACCTCGGGTTCTCGTTCTCCATGATGGCGGTCGGCTTGGTGACGCACTTCGGTTACCGAGCGCTCTTTTACGCCGACGCCGCGACGACCACGCTGTGCGCGCTGCTGATCGCCGCCATGGTCCACGACACCACTCCGCCCGAGACCCTCAGGGCCGCGCGATCCCGGCAGACGGTCGGCGAGGGCACGCGTTCCCACGACGGCCTCGGCGCCGTGCTGCGGGACCGGACCTTCATCGCCTTCGTCGCGACGACGTTCCTGCTGCTCACCGTGTTCAACCAGTGCCAGACCGGCCTGCCGATCGCGATGGCGGCCAGCGGGCTTTCCGCCTCGTCGTTCGGGCAGATCGCGGCGATCAACGGCGTGCTGATCGTGCTGTTCCAGATGCCCGTGACGAGGCTGCTCAAGCGGTATCCGGAGGGCCGGGTGCTGGCCGGGGCGGGCCTGGTGATCGGGGCCGGTTTCGGCCTGCTCACGTTCGGACAGTCGGCGGCGATGTACGTGCTCTGCGTCGTCGTGATGACCATGGGCGAGATCGGTAACACGCCGACTGGTCAGGCGGTCTCCGCTCGGCTGTCGCAGGATCACCTGCGCGGGCGCTACCAGGGCGTGTATCAGCTCGCGTGGACGCTCTCGCAGGTCGTGGCCCCGCTGGTCGGCGGTGCGGTGATCAGCGCGTACGGCGGCACTCCACTGTGGATCGGATGCTTCGCCGTGACGGCTTTGACGGCGTTGGTCTTCCTGCGCATCGGCAAGCAGGTCGAGCGGCGGGTCGCAGTAGCGCGATCGGCCGAGGTCGAGCAGGCACAGCAGGCTCAGACATCGACCCAGGTGGTGGCGGACGGTCAGCAGCCGGAGTTGGCAACCGCCTGAGCCTTGAGCTCAGCTCGGGCTGGCGGTCAGCTCTCTCGCTCAGCAGCCTCGGAGGGCCCGAAGCGCTCGGAGGGCGCAGCGGTCTGCGAAGTCTGCGCGGCCTCGCCGTCGAGGGTTGCCGCGTCCGGGCGCAGCCGCTCGAAGGCGGCCAGGTTCGCCGTCGATTCGCCGCGCTTGAGCCGCCAGGCCCATTCGCGCCGGATCGAGGTGGCGAAGCCGAGTTCGAGCAGGGTGTCGAAGCTGGAGTCGGCAGCGTCGAGGACCGAGCCGAGCAGCCGGTCCACCTCGGCCTCGGTGACCGCGGCCAGCGGTACTCGGCCGATCAGGAAGACATCCCCGAGGCGGTCGAGCGCGAACGCGATGCCGGAGAGCCGGGTGTTGTGCTCCAGGAGCCAGCGGTACACCGCCTCGCGGTTCTCGTCGGCTGCGCGCACCACGAACGCGTTAACCGACAAGGTGTGGTCGCCGACGAGCAGCGAGCAGGTGGTACTCAGCTTGTGCGTTCCCGGGAGCGCGACGACGAAGTGGTCGTCCTTCGGGCGCTCAAAGGCCGCCTCGGTTTCGGCGAGCGCGGCCTCGATCGCCGCGATGGCCTGCGCGCGCAACGCCGAGTTCGTGGCGGTACCGGTGTTGTTCGTCATCCCACGATCGAGCTTACGCGACGACGGCTGGCCCAGCGCTCCGCGAGCGCGTCGCTGTACACGCCGACGATGCGGTCCGCGGTGGCTCCCCAACCGAACTCGGTCGCGTGCTGACGCGCTCCGCGCCGCATGTGCTCCAGCCGGCCCGGATCGTCCAGCAGCCACGCGCAGGCCGACGCGTAGTCCGCGGGGTTGTGGCCCGGTATGAGGATGCCTGACTCACCGTCACGCACGGCGGTAACAAGTCCACCGACCTTCGCCGCGACCACCGGTGTACCGCAGGCCTGCGCTTCTACCGCGACCAGGCCGAACGACTCGTTGAATGAGGGCACGAGCGCGAGGTCGGCGGCCCGGTACCACTCGGCCAGCTCCGCCTGACCGACCGGCTTGACGAAGCGCGTGCGGTCCGAGATGCCGAGCCGCCGGGCCAGCGTGGTCAGCTGGTGCGGCTCGGCCAGGCCGGTGCCGCTGGGCCCGCCCACGATGACGACGACCAGGTCCCGGTATCGCTCGGGGTCGCGGCGCAGCAGATCGGCGGCGAGGCGGAGCAGGATGTCCGGGGCCTTGAGCGGCTGGATGCGTCCGGCAAAGAGCAGCACTTGGGCGTTCCGGGGCAGGCCGAGGCGGGCGCGCGCAGCCGCTTGGTCGCCGGGCTTGAAGGTGTCCAGATCGACGCCGGGGTTCACCACCGCGACCCGGCACGGATCCGCTCCGTACAGCCCGACCAGCTGCTCCGCCTCTTGCTCGGTGTTGGCGATCAGCCGGTCCGCGGCGTCGACCACCTGGGACTCGCCGATCAGCCGGTTCTGCGGCTCGGGAGTGTCGGAATCGGCCAGCGCGGCGTTCTTTACCCGGGCGAGGGTGTGCATGGAGTGCACGAGCGGCACGCCCCAGCGTTCGGTGGCGAGCCAGCCGACCTGGCCGGACAGCCAGTAGTGCGAGTGGATCAGTTCGTAGTAGCCCGGCTTGTGCATCGCCTCGGCGCGCAGGACCCCGGAAGTGAACGCGCACAACTGGCCGGGCAGGTCCTCCTTGGACAGGCCCTCATACG
>NZ_DASRGV010000314.1:0-14201 GCF_035650855.1 Actinocrinis sp.
GGAGAGCTTGTCGCGAGCGGCAGCGAGATCGAGCCGGCAGCCCTGATGCGTGCAGATCCCTGAGACGGCCTGCACGCGCCCGGAGGCCCGGCGAAGGAAGCCGGTGACCGAGCCCAGGTCGAAGGGCCACACGTCGCCCTCAGCCAGATCGGCGGACGCGGCGGCGTCACGCCACACGCCCACGGTCGGCGTCAGCTCGGCCGGAGCCGGCTGCTGCTGCGGTCCCGGCTGTCCGGGCTGACCACTCTGGTCCGCGCCGCTCGCGATCACCACCATCCGATCCGCGCCGACCCCGGCCGCCGCGCCCGCCGCGGTCAGCGCACCGGCCGTGAGAAACCGGCGCCGCGCCGGAGTGCGCCAGGCCGGCGCGGCGGCCTCCGTCCCTTGTTCGGCCCGCTCCTGCTCGGCGAGCCGGTCGCGCAACTGCTCGACGAACGCCGGACGCGGGCCGTGCCCCTCCGGGGCCGAGCCCATCAGGTCGATCGCGGTGCGCATCACGGCCAGTTCATCCTGGGTCGGCGCGAACGGCTTGGGGCGGCGCCGGCGCAGCAGCCGGTCAACGTAGCGGTCCACCGGTTGTCTCACGACGCCTCCCCTTCCTTCTGCGCTCTGTCCTTTTGCGCTCTGTCCTTTTGTTCTCTGTCCTTCTGCTCTTTGTCGAGGCCCGCGGCCGCCCGCAGGGCTCGATGCTGCAACACCTTCGCGTTCGCGATCGAGACGCCGAGCTCGGTCGCGGCCTGCCGGATCGAGTAGCCGCGCAGGAAGCGCAGCACCAGGATCTGCCGCTGCCGCTCGGGCAGAGCACGCAGAATACGCGTCGCGCGCTCCTGGGCCGGGCCGTTCGCGGTCTCGTCGGCCGGGGCGGTGCCCGCGTAGTCCTCGAGGTCGGTGGTTTCCAGGTCGATCTCGGTGACTTGATGTCCGAGCGTGCGTCGCCAGTGCTCGGCCAGCACCGTGCGAGCGGTCGCGGTCAGGTACGCCCGCACCTGCCCCACCCCCGCCGTGGTGCGCAGCGGCCCGAACGCGGTCAGGAACACCTGCGAGGTGAGGTCCTCGGCGTCCGGACGGTTGCCGACCTTCGCGAACATCAGCCGGTAGATGCGCCCGACGTTGTCCGCGTAGATCGCGTCCCAGTCCGGGTAGGCAGCGCCCGGAAGCCTCGTCGGCGCCTCGTCAGGCCAGGCCGCGCGCATGCCGAGCCTTAGCGACTGAGCCATGCGGCGTCCGATCACGATTCATGCTAGAGCGCCGTTCACGCCCGCCTGTCCTTCCCGCGCCGATCCTCTGCTTCGTCCACATAGAGATACGGAAGCGGGTTACATCGCGCTGACCTGCGCTGTAACCCGGGCCCGTATCCCCTTTGCGTGAACACTCATCTGCATCGCAAACCGCTCCTGGGCGCGCTGCTCGTGGCTGCCGCGCTCACGCTGGCGGCCTGCTCCAGCCCGTCACACCCGGCGGCCGCGTCGGGCTCCGCCACGGCCATCAGCCCGGGTGGCGGCCAGACTGCGCTGGCCGGCCAGCCGGGCTCCACCAGCACCGGGGCCGTCCCGGCGCCCACCGACTCCGCGATGGCGGGCATGCCGGGCATGACGATGAGCGCCGGCGCCGGCCAGGCCCCGGCCGCGGGCGGCGCGCCGGTGGCGGCCAACACGGTCGCGATCAAGAACTTCGCGTTCGCCCCCGCCGCGATCACCGTCAAAGCAGGCACCAAGGTGACCTGGACGAATCAGGACTCGGACGCGCACACGGTGACCAGCCAGCACAACAGCGGCCCGCTGAACTCCACGGCGCTGAACACCGGTCAGTCGTACTCGTACACCTTCACCAAGCCGGGCACGTACAGCTACCTGTGCACCATCCATCCGTTCATGACCGCGACAGTGACGGTGACGCCATGACCGCCGAGCCCGCCGGATCCGCCGAATCGGCCGTCCCGGCCCCCGACCCGTCGTCGACCCCCGATCCGGCGGGCATGACCCGCCGCCAGCTCGCCCGGCATGCCGGCTGGTTCGGCGCGGCGGTCGTGCTCAGCGTCAGCGGCGGCGAGGTGATCAGCCACATCGCGCACGACCGGGACAGCGCCGCCGCGGCCGCCAGCGCGGCCGATGCCAACGCGCTGCGGTTCGTTCAGATTTCCGACAGCCACATCGGCTTCGCCGGACCGGCCAACACCGACGTGACCGGATCCTTCGACCGCGCCATCTATCAGATCAACACCCTTGGTTTCCGGCCGCACTTCGTGATGCACACCGGCGACCTGACGCATCTCTCCACGCCCGCCCAGTTCGACCAGGTCAAGCAGATGATGAGCGGCATGCGCACCGAGCGCGTGTTCACGGTCCCCGGCGAACACGACTCGGTCGACGACCAAGGCCGCGCCTATCGCCAGACTTTCGGCGCGGGCACGCTCGGCGACGGCTGGTACAGCTTCGACACGCACGGCGTACACTTCATCGCGCTCGTCAACACGCTGAGTCTGGAGAAGCTGGGCCACCTCGGGCAGGACCAGATCGACTTCGTGCGCAAGGACGTCGCCGGTCTCTCCTCGGACACGCCCATCGTGCTGTTCAGCCACATCCCCCTGTTCGCCATGTATCCGCAGTGGGGCTGGAGCACCGACGACGCGCTCCAGGTTCTCAGCCTTCTGCGGCGCTTCGCCTCGGTGACGGCGCTCAACGGGCACGTGCACCAGCTGTTCACACGGGTTGAAGGCAATGTGACCTTCCATTCGGCGACCACGACCGCATACCCGCTGCCGAAGCCCGGCAAGGCTCCCGCGCCTACTCCGCAGGTCTTGCCCGCAGGGCAGCTACGGGGCGCGTTGGGGATCCGCACGGTCAAGTACCGCCAGGGCGATACGAGCCTTGCGATCACGGATCAGAGGCTGGCATGACCGACGTGAGAACGGCTGCGATCCAATCCGCCTCGCACGCAGTAACCGACGTGCCGACTCGTGTCCTGCAAGCAAGCGCCGCCGTCACTCTCGCTATCAGCGGCTACATCCACGCGCAGCTTTATCTCGACGGCTACCGATTCATTCACGCCGTCGGCGTGATGTTCCTGATCCAGGCGGCGGCCTCGTTCGCGCTCGCCACACTGTTGCTGGCGGCCTCGCTCCTGCCCGTGCCCGCGCTGATCCATGTGGCGGCGGCCGGCGCGGCCCTCGGCGCGCTCGGCGGATTCGCCGCCTCCCGCACCGTCGGCGTTTTCGGATTCACCGAGCACGGTTTCCAGCCGGCGCCCCAGGCGCTCATCAGCGTTCTGGCAGAAGTGGCAACCGTGCTGCTGCTCGCCCTGGCCGTCGCGCGGCTGCTTCGGCAACCCGGCGGTCTCAGGACCCTCCTACGCGGCCTCGTCCGCGGCTGACTCAGGCTCCTTGCGGGCGAACAGGAAAGCCTGGCGGGACTGCTCCCAACCCTCCGGCTCGCGCACCACCTGCGCCCGCAAGGTCAGTCCGGCCCGCTCCAGCAGTTCGATGACGAGCCGCGGGGAGCGGCGCAGGAACGTCAGCCCGACCGGATCGCCGCCCAAGCCGAAGTCCTGCGACGTCACGTGCCGCGGCTCGGCGCCGGTCTGGAAGGCGATCAGCGCCTCGCCGCCCGGCGCCAGCACCCGGGCCAGCTCGGCGAACAGCCCGGGCAACCGCTCGTCCGGGGTATGGATGGTCGAGTACCAGGCCAGCAGGCCGCCGAGAGAGCCGTCCGCGAGATCGAGGGACAACATCGAGCCCTGATCGAAACGCAGCTCCGGATACGTCCGCCGGGCCAGCTCCACCATGTGCGCGGAAAGATCGATCCCGAACACCGGCACGCCCAGCGCGTGCAGCAGTGCGCTGATGTTGCCCGGGCCACAACCGAGATCGGCGACCGGTCCGGCGCCGGACTCCCGTACCCGTTCGGCGAAGGCGCCGAGCAACGCGCGTTCCAGCGGCCTGGCCGCCAGTTCCTCACTGAATCGCTCGGTGTACGCGGCGGCGACGGTGTCGTAGAAGGCGCGCGTGGCGCGCACGAAGTCCGGCTCGATCATGGTCGAGGACCGTACCCGCGGCCACCGACAATCGGCGGTCGCGGGGAGATTGGCGCACTCCCGACACCTGGCCTCCGCGCGGGCCGCCCACCCCATTGACGCCCCCTGCGAAGCCTCATATCGTGACCGCGTTCACCAGCCTAATCAGAATTCACATCCGTGAATCGGCTGCCAGGGTCGAGGTTTCGCCATGCCCAGACGGCAAGTGCACCACCGCACGGTCGGTCTGCTCGCAGCGACGTTCGTCGCGGCGGCCGCCGTGGTCCCCATGCCCACGGCGTACGCCGCGGCCCCCGCCGTGGTCACCATCGCCCAGACCACGACCGGCACCGCGCTCACCGCCGGCTCGCTCGGCCTCTCCTACGAGGCCTCCGATCTCGCGCTGCCCGCGTTCACCTCCGGGAACCTCGCCAGCTATCTCAAGACTCTGGGCTCCTCGGTGCTGCGGATCGGCGGCAACACCGTCGACCAGACCTTCTGGACCTCCACCGGCGAGACCGCGCCCTCCTGGTCCATCGCCACCATCACCCCCGCCGACCTGACCGCGCTGAACACCCTCGCGAAGGCCGGCGGCTGGAAAGTGATCCTCGGCGTCAACATGAAGCACTACGACCCGGCCCGGGCCGCCGACGAAGCCGCCCACGCCGCCGCCGCGCTCGGCTCCTCCCTGCTGGCCGTCGAGATCGGCAACGAGCCGGACCTGTACTCGCAGTACAAGAGCAACACCGCGCAGTACTTCACCGACTTCCAGGCCTACGTCGCGGCGATCACCAAGGCCGCACCCGGCGTCCGGATCGAGGCCTCAGACGCGGCCGGCTCGCCCACCGGCACGTTCCAGACCGCCTTCGTCAACGCCGAAGGCGGGCTCGCACGTCCCAACGTCATCGAGCTGACCAGCCACTACTACCCGCTGAGCGATTGCAGCAGCACGAGCAATCCGACGATCGCGCAGCTGCTGGGCACTACCGTGCGCAACAACGAGACCGCGGCCGCCGACGGCGCGGTGAGCCAGGCGAAGAAGCTGAACCTGCCGGCCGTGTTCGACGAGGGCAACTCCGTGGTCTGCGAAGGCATGCCGGGCGTGAGCGACGTCTACGCCTCCGCGCTGTGGGAGATCGACGAACAGCTCGACTTCGCGCGGGAAGGAGTATCCGGGGACTACATGCACGGCACGGTCCTGCAGTGCGACACCGGCAAGCCGCTGTTCATGTACTACACGCCGCTGTGCGCCCCGACCGCCGCCGACGCGAGCACCGGCACCCTCGCCGCGCAGCCCGAGTACTACGGCCTCGCGGCAGTGCACGAGATCGGCACCGGCGCCTTCCTCAACGTGACCGACCCGGCCTGGGCCACCGTACGCGCCTACGCGGTCAAGCATGCCGACGGCACCATGACCGTGGTGCTCGACAACGTGACCGACCCGGCGACCACCGGCGCGACGACGCTCCAGCTCGACCTCGGCGCGACCTTCACCTCCGGCAGCCGCGTCAACCTCACCGCGAGCGCCCTGACCGCCAAGACCGGCATCACCCTCGGCGGCCAGACCGTCCAGTCGAACGGCACCCTGCCCGCGCCGACCTCGACCCCCGTCTCCGTGAACGGCAGCACCCTGACGGTCTCGGTCCCGGCCGGCAGCGCCGCGCTCATCACCCTCAGCGGCCAGAGTGGCGGCGGAGGAACGAGCACCACGCTGGTCGGCGGCCTTTCCGGCAAGTGCCTGAGCGTGACCGGCGGTGCGACGGCGGACGGCTCTACCGCGGATATCTCCACGTGCGACGGCAGCGCGAGTCAGAACTGGACCCTTGGCGCGAGTGGCACGATCGTCGGCGGCCCTTCCGGCAAGTGCCTCGAAGTCGCGGGCGGCTCAACAGCCGACCGTGCCGCCGTCGACATCGCGAGCTGCAACGGCGGCGCCAACCAGCAGTGGACGGTGCACAGCGGCGGCACGATCGTCGGCGCGCAGTCCGGCAAGTGCCTAAGCGTCCTCGGCGCCTCCACGGCCGACGGCGCGACCGCCGACGTCTACACCTGCAACGGCAGCCCCAGCGAGAACTGGGCAGAGGGCTGAGGCGGAGCGTCCCGCCCAGCGGGACACGGGGTCCTGGCACACAGGGTTCTGGGACACAGGGTTCTGATTTTCTGGCGGTCTTCCTCTGAGGTGACTCTAAGGTTCGCCGACGGGAGCCTGAAGGCCACGCTAGTGAACTGACGGGAGACGACGCGATCGAAGTCGTCTCCCGCACTCGTTCACCCAAGGAGCCCGATCTCATGCACACCCGTCTGATGCACCCCCGACTGCGCATGATCGCCGCGAGTACCGCCGTCGCGCTGATCACCGGCGCGGCCAGCGCGGCCGCCGCGAGCTCGGGATCGAGCCCGTCGCCGTCCGCCTCGTCCAGCGGCCCGGTCGCCAAGCCCTCACCCACCGGATCCGGCACGCCCGGCAAGCCGGCGAACTGGCTCAACCAGCTCGCCGCGAGCCTGCACGTCGATCCGCAGGGCCTCATCGCCGCGCTCACCGACGCCAAGCAGACCATGGGACAGCTCGGCGTCGGGCCGACGGACGCCCGTGTCGTCGCCGTCGTCGCACACGACCTGGGCGTGAGCACCCACAAGGCCACCACGGTGCTCACCGACGTATTCGGCGCCAACGGCCCAGGCAACCCGGGCGTGAAGTCCCCGGGCCCGTCCGACCCGCAGATCGTTACCGCCCTTGCCGGCATCCTGCACGTCAGCCAGGCACGCGCGGCGCAGGTGTTCGACCAGCTCAAGCACATTCAGGACGGTCCGCGCGGCCAGGGCATCGACCCGAACGACCCGCGGTTCCGCGCCATCGCCGCGAGCCTGCACATCACGACCCAGCAGCTCAGCCAGGACCTGATGACGCTCAAGCAGGAACTGCGCGCATCAATGCCGACCTCCACCGCGTCACCCAAGTCCTAGTACCGCGACCCGGACACCGAGTGGTGACCCATATTTCCGAGACGCGTACCGGTCGAGCGCAGCGCTCCGCCCGACCGGTACGCGCACGCGCCGACCGGGGCCACAATGACGCCATGCAGGTGTTGGTGGTCGATGACGACGAGGCGGTGCGCCGGGCACTCGCCCACGCGCTGCGCCGCGACGGTTACCAGGTCGCCGAAGCCACCGACGGCGCGGGCGCGCTGCGTCACACCGCCGCCGACCGCTACCAGGCGATCGTCCTCGACGTGCTCATGCCCGAGCCGAACGGCTTGGAAGTGTGCCGGATCCTGCGCGGCCGCGGCGATGAGACCCCGATCCTCATGCTCACCGCCCGCGACCTGGTCGCCGACCGGGTGGCCGGGCTGGACGCCGGCGCGGACGACTACCTCGTCAAGCCCTTCGCCCTGGACGAGCTGCGCGCCCGCCTCCGGGCCCTGCTGCGCCGCAGCGGCCAGGCCCGCGAAGTGCTCGCCTTCGCGGACCTCGAACTCGATCTGGCCGAGTGCCGGGCCCGGCGCGGCGACCGGCTGCTCTCGCTCACCCGAACCGAATACGCGCTGCTTGAGCTGTTTCTGCGCAATCCGCGCCGGGTGCTCAGCCGCACCGCGATCTTCCAGGCGGTCTGGGGCTACGACTTCGGCCCAGGCTCCAACGCGCTCTGGGTCTATATCAGCTATCTGCGTACGAAGCTGGAGTCCGGAGGCGAGGCGCGGCTGATCCAGACCGTGCGCGGCCTGGGCTATGTGCTGCGCGAGGAGCCGTGACCGACGAATGCGCGAGCGTCCACGCCTGCTTCTGCTTCCGCCGCTGAGCCTGCGCGCCCGCGTCACCCTGGCCGGTGGACTGGTCGTCTTCGTGGCGCTGCTCGCCGCCGCGCTGGTGCTGTACCCGGCCGCCGACCGCGACTTGCACGATCAGCTCGACACCTCGCTGATCAGCACCGCGACCACCTCGCCGAAGCTCGCGCAGCAGCTCAAGGAGCAGATAGGCAGCTCAGGCGGCACGCTCGCCTCCGCCGCGCCGCTCAAAGTCGGCGACGTGCTGATCCAGTTCGTCGACGGAACCCAGCCCGCGGGCACGCCCACGCCCTTCGTGCCCATCAGCGCCGCGGACAGCGAACTCGCACTCGGCGACGCGCCCGCCTACTTCACCAGCATCAAGTACCAGGGCACGGATTACCGGCTCTACACCTCGGTCTACAACGCGAAAGCCGGGATGCTGCTGCGTGTCGCGAAGCCGCAGAGTGACGCGCTGGCGCCCTTGTCGCGCCTGCGCGACCTGCTCATCGGGCTCGTGCTCGGCGGAGCCCTCGCCGCGGCCCTCGCGACGCGCCTAGTCGCCGGCAGAGTCCTGCGACCGGTCGGCGCGCTGACCGACACGGTCGAGCGCGTGGCGCGTACCCAGGACCTATCCACCCGTGTGGACGCCGGCGGTCAGGACGAGATCGGCCGGCTGGGCCGCTCCTTCACGGCGATGATGTCGGCGCTGGACGGCTCGATCCAGCAGCAGCGCCGCCTGGTCGCCGACGCCTCACACGAGCTGCGCACCCCGCTGACCAGTTTGACCACGAACCTTGAGCTGCTGGCCGAACCGGGCGGCCTGGCCGATCCGCAGGCCGCGCAGCTGCTCGCCGCCGCCCGTGAGCAGAGCGGCGAACTGAAGGCCCTGATCAACGACCTCGTGGACCTCGCCCGCTACGGCGAAACCGAGGCCCACTACGAGGATCTGCGGCTCGACCTGATCGCCGCCGAGCTCGTCGCCCGCTCGGCCAAGCGCGCGCCCAAGCTGAAATTCGAGACAGACCTCGTACCCTGCCTCGTCATTGCCGACCCCGACGCGATCGAGCGCGCGCTCGGCAACCTCCTCGACAACGCTGTCAAATGGAGCCCGTCCGACGCCACCGTCCGCGTCCGCGTGGGCGTGACGACGTCCCCCGACGGCTCGGCTGCCGACCGCGCGTGGTTCTCCGTCGCGGACGAAGGACCCGGCATCCCGGAGGGCGACCTGCCGCACATCTTCGACCGCTTCTATCGATCCACCGAGGCCCGGGCGAAACCGGGCTCCGGTCTCGGCCTCTCGATCGTCCGCCAAATCGCCGACGCCCACGGCGGCGCGGTCGGCGCGTATCCGCGCGATCCCGGACCCGGCACCGAGTTCCGCTTCATCATCCCGGCCACGCGTTAGGCGATCGCCCGTCAGCACTCGACGATCCCCGGCACTCACGAAGACGTGAGTGGCCGGCGCGGGTCCCGAACCCCGCGCCGGCCACGCTTATCCCGCTGCCTCCTTAGGGAATCGTCCACTTCTGAGCGTTGGTGCCGTTACAGGTCCAGATCTGCAACTGCGTGCCCGTGGTGGAGGAGGAGTTCGGATCGTCCAGGCACATCCCCGAGTTCGGGTTGTACAGGGAGCCGTCCGAGCGGGCCTGCCACTGCTGCGCGACCGTGCCGTTGCACTGCCAGTACTGCACGACCGTGCCCGCCGTGGTGCCCGCGCCGTTGACGTCCATGCAGCCGCCGAGGACCTGGATGGTGCCGTCCGACGCGATGGTCCAGTTCTGCGCGCCGGTGCCGTTGCAGGTCCAGATCTGCACGTGGCTGCCGTTGGTCGTGCTGCTGTTGGAGTCGTCCACGCAGAGCCCGGAGGAGACCCCTGACACGATCGGACCGGTGGGCGCGGTGGTGCCGCCGGAGCCGCCGAAGGCGATGCTGAACACGTGCAGCGCGCCTTGGTTGGCGGAGCTCGGCAGGGTCACACTGGCGACCGTCTTGCCGGAGGCGAGTGATACCGGCGTCGTGGCGAACACGTACGACTTCACCTGGTCGGCCGTTCCGCTCTGGCTGTTGCGGTACGAGGTGGTCACCGCGATCGTGTTGCCCGACTGCACCGACGCGCTGCCGCCGTTGAGCGTCCAGTCGGAGAAGCTCAGCGACACGGCCTGCGTGCTCCCGTCGGTGTAGGTGACGGTCGCCGTACCGCTCGACGGGCCGTTGGTCGCCGAGCCGAGGAAGGCGATGGAGCCCGAGCCGGAGGCCGGGATGGTCTGGCCAACCGCCTCATAGTTGTCCGGCTTCGCGCTGTAGAGCGCCGCCGGCGCGACGTTCGGCCAGATGAACGTGGAGCCCGCCGCCGTGATCGTCGAGCCCGGATTCACCCCGGCGGCGGAGAGCGCCGTGGCCGAGTACGAGTATCCGGATCCGTCGAAGTCGGCGCCGGTCGTGGCCGAGTCGGTGGAGACGCCGACATCCGTGTACTGCGCGCCGGAGCCGCCGTATGAGGGCGGCGCCGAACTCGCGCTGGACGCCCAGCCGGTGTTCGCCGAGGTGCCGAGCGTGTACGCGAATGTGCCCCCTGATGTGATCGCCGAGGTGGGCAGGTAAGCGTTGTTCCACGCCGAGCCGTTCCACGTCGCGGACTGGACGTAGGGCGCGTTGTCCGCGGCGGCTGGCGCGTTGATCGTCAGGGTGTTGCCGGACGGCAGCGTGATGACGACCTGAGTGAACAGCGGGGAGCCGAGGGCAAGGTCGGCGGTGCCCGGGGTCTCCGGGTACATGCCGATCGCGGACCAGACGTACCAGGCGCTCATCGTGCCGAGGTCGTCGTTGCCGGCCAGACCGCCGGGGGCGTCGGTCCAGATCTGGTCCTGGACCTGCCGCACGACCTTCTGGGTGTTGTACGGCTGGCCGGTGTAGTCGTACTCCCAGGGGATGTCGAGGCTGGGCTCGTTGCTCAGGTCCGAGTATCCGTTGCCGCCGGTCAGCGCGGACAGGTCGGTGTTCAGGAACGAGTTCATCGCCGCGGCGCCGCCCTTGGCCGCGATGAGCCCGGCCAGGTTGAACGGGACCATCGGCGTGTACTGCCAGGAGTCGCCCTCGACGAAGTTGTTGCCGCTGGTGGCGCTGAACGAGCCGGTGAACTGGCCGTTGGCGTCGCGCGGCTGGATGAAGCCGCTGGCCGGGTTGTACAGGTTGCGCCAGTCCTGCGCGCGGTTCGCCAGCGCGGTCTGGTCGGCGCTGTCGCCGAGCGCTCCCGCGAAGGCCGAGATCGCGAAGTCGGCGCTGTTGTACTCCAGCGTGGTCGAGGCCGGGCCGTAGAAGTTGCAGCACCCGTACGAACCGTTCGAGGGCAGATATCCGAGGTTCGCCAGGTAGTTGTTCCCGGGCCGGATGTTGTCGGTGCTCTCCGCCTCGGTCACCATGTCGTGCAGCGCGGACGCGGTGTCGAAGCTGCGCGCGCCGAACGCGTAGTAGTCCGCGATGATCGGGTCGGCCGGGTCACCGACCATAACATACGTCTCGCCGTTGTTGTTCATCCACTTGGGGAACATGCCGCCGGCCGCATAGTCGTCGACCATCGACTGCGCTATATCAGAGGACGCAGACGGATCGACGAACGCTGACAGCTGTGCCTGCGCCCGGTAGATGTCCCAACCGGAGAAGTTGGAGTACTCGGCGGAATGCCCGGAGCCGACGGTGTGTACGGCCCCGTTGACGCCGAGGTACTGGCCGTTCGAGTCACTGATCACGTTCGGGTGCAGCAGCGCGTGGTAGAGCGCGGTGTAGAACACCGTCTGCTGCGCCGACGTGCCGCCGGCTATGGCGATCCGGCCGAGCAGCGCGTCCCAGGCGGTGTGCGCGGCGGACTGGGTCGCGGAGAAGTTGAAGTTCGGGTTCTCCGCGGCGATGTTCGCCTTCGCGTTGGCGATGGACACGAACGAGACGCCGACCTTGGCCTGCACGACCTGGTTGCTCGTGGTGTCGAAGGTGACGTAACCGTTGTTGGCACTGGCTAGCGGCGTCACCGCGTTCGACTTCACGGTGTTCGACTTCGCACCGTTCGAGGGCACCGTGCCGTGCAGCGCCGGGTGGTCGGCGCTCTCGGCGCCGTTCGGCGAAGCGGTCTTGGTGGTCGGGCTGCTGAGCGTCGCCGGGACCGCGGCCGTCCCGTTGGTGCTGAAAGAGCGGTCGAAGACCATGTCGAAGTACACGGTGTAGGTGACGCTCGCGCCGCAGAAGTGGCCCGAGGTGACCTGGCCGGAGACCTCGGTGCTGCTGACGGTGTTGAACTGGGTGTTGGTGTCGCCGTTGGCGCTGCCGGTCAGCTTGAAGATCAGGTTCGCCTGGGTGGTGGCCGGGAAGGTGAACCTGGCCATGCCGGTGCGGGTCGTCGTGGTCAGCTCGGTCTTGACCCCGTTGCTCGTGGTCACCGAGTAGTAGCCGGGGCTGGCCGACTCGTTCGAGTGCGAGAAGCCGTCAGTCGCCGAGGTGTTGATCGAGCCGACGGTCGGCAGCACCGGCACGTCGCCTTCGCCGCTGCATCCGGGTCCTGACAGGTGGGTGAGGCTGAACCCGGTGATCGAGGAGTCGCCGTAGGTGTAGCCGCCGCCGTCCGCGCGCGACGGGGTGTCCGGCGACCACTGGACCATGCCGAACGGCGAGTCCGCGCCGGGGAAGTCGTTCGCGTTGTTCGCGGTGCCGATGAAGTTGTTGACCAGCGCCGCCGGATCGCTCACCAGCGCCGCGGCGGCGTGGGCGGGCGCGACCGATCCGGCCAGGGCCGTCGCGCCGATGACGGCCAGGCTGGTCAGCGATCTGCGGATACGGGAGTGGGCAGGTGGAACCGTGGGTTGGCGCATGATGAGTCCTTCTGCTCTGACAACGTTGTCATGGAGCGGGTGGATGCAGCACACTGCGAAAGATCCGCCGTGTCAAGAGGGGGCGCGGGAAAGCGCCGCGCGCGCCGCGTAATCGATCAACGCGTCAAGATCAGCGCCCTGAGTAGGTTCCTGCGGATGCAGGGTTTACCCCTGCACTTGCCGCCGAGCCGTTCACTGACCGGACAGCCGGGTAACCCCCCGGTGTCATGAGCATTCTGCATCGCTTGGAGACGCTCCAACGCGAATGCGCCAACCCCCTGCCACCCACCAGGAGGCATGAATGCAACGCGCCATCGGGCGTCGCGTCACACTCGCGCTCGCCACGGCGGTCACGGCGGCCGCCGCCGCGGCCGTGCCGCAAGCGGCCCACGCCGCCGGCACCTACTCCCTGCTCGTCCTGCCCGACCAGGGAGAGTCCGCGATCTACAACTTCATCAACTCCGCCACCTCCAGCGTCGACGTCACCATGTACGAGCTGCGCGACACCACGGTGACCACCGACCTGGTCAACAAGCAGAAGGCCGGCGTCAAGGTCCGGGTGATCCTGGACGGCAAGCAGACCTCGGTCAACAGCGCCGCCTTCAGCGCCCTGCAATCCGGCGGCGTCTCCGTCGAGTACTCCTCGACCGCGTTCGTCTACACGCACCAGAAGACCATCACCGTGGACGGCGCCGAGTCGTATATCAGCACCGGAAACCTCGACACCACCTACTACTCGACCTCGCGCGACTACGGGGTCTTCGACACCAACTCCGCCGACGTGAGCGCGGTCGAGCAGGTCTTCAACGCGGACTTCGCGAAGACCTCGATCACCCCCTCCGACGGCGCAGACCTGGTCTGGTCGCCCACTGACTCGCAGACGCAGCTGCTCAACCTGGTCAACGGCGCGCAGCGCAGCCTCGACGTCGAGGAAGAGGAGTTCGGCGACACCGCCTTGGTCAACGCGGTGGTCGCCGACGCGCAGCGCGGCGTGGCGGTCCGCGTGGTGGCCGAGAACCAGAGCAACTCCTACACCACGCAGCTGAACCAGGTCACCGCGGCCGGCGGCAAGGTGAAGACCTACACCTCGAGCACCGGCTACTACATCCACGCCAAGGCGATCGTCGCCGACTACGGCACCTCGACCGCGAAGGTTTTCCAGGGCTCTGAGAACTTCTCCGACAACTCGCTCAACCACAACCGCGAGCTCGGGCTGATCGTCAGCGACGCCGGGGTGCTCAGCGGCATTGAGTCGGCGTTCAACGCCGACTTCGGCTCCAGCGGTTCCGGTGGTGGCGGTGGCGGTGGCGGATGCACGGCGGCGCAACTGCTGGGCAACCCCGGCTTCGAGACCGGCACCGCCTCGCCCTGGTCCACCGGCTCCAGCGTGATCAGCAACAGCAGCAGCGAACCGCCGCACAGCGGCAGCTGGGACGCCTGGCTGGACGGCTACGGCAGCACCCACACCGACACGCTCTCGCAGGCGGTGACGCTGCCGACCGGCTGCTCGAACTACAACTTCAGCTTCTACTTGCACATCGACACGGCCGAGACCAGCACCACCACCGCCTAC
>NZ_DASRGV010000315.1:0-65837 GCF_035650855.1 Actinocrinis sp.
CAGGATCTCCACATTGCGCCCGAGCAACTCCTCACGCGCATAGCCGAACATCGACTCGGTCTGCGCGTTCACCAACTTGATCCGGCCCTCGTCATCCACGATCACCATCGCGTCCGGCGCCGCCTCCAACAACGCCCGGAACGGAACGTCCGCGGGATGCGGATGCGGATCGGGCCGGAACTCGCGATGCGCGCCGGGATCGGCGCAGCATCCGACCACGCTGTGGTCCTGTGGTTCCACCACGCCCTCCCCCTTGCCGCCGACACGAATGCGCGGCGTGCATTTGCACGTGCGCCGTGAGCCATCAGTGTGCAGTCGCGTACAGCCAGTCGCGGCCGCTTCGGGTCAGTTCGACCGCGCACGCCAACCAACGCCACCCCTACGGGCGCGCTTGCGGGCGACGGCGGCGGACTTCCTGCGGCTCCGCGGGCAACCGGGAGCCCGCGCGAGCGCCGGCACTTCCGGGTCTTTGGTCCTCAGCCCACCGGGACTGCGGGCTCTGACCTGGCGCAACCATGAGCGGGAGCCTGAAGGCGAAGCCAGGACGACGCCGAAGGGGACGGGTTCACCATGTTGAAGACCGAGGGCAGCGCCAGTGCGTACCGCGCCGAACCGCCTGACCGTTACGTCTACGACTTCGCCGACGGCCAGGCCACCATGTCCGACCTGCTCGGCGGCAAGGGCGCGAACCTGGCGGAGATGACCAGGCTCGGCCTTCCGGTCCCGCCGGGCTTCACCGTCACCACCGAGGCCTGCCGGCACTACCTCAAGACCGGGCGGCTGCCCGGCGGTCTCGACGCGCAGATCGCCAAGCACCTGGCCGGCCTCGAGCAGGCGGCCGGGCGCCGGCTCGGGGACGCGGACGATCCGCTGCTGCTCTCGGTGCGTTCCGGGGCGAAGTTCTCGATGCCCGGGATGATGGAGACGGTCCTCAACATCGGGGTCTGCGACGCCACCGTCGCCGGGCTGGCCAAGCGCTACGGCGACGAGCGGTTCGCGTGGGACTGCTACCGCCGGCTGGTGCAGATGTACGGCCGCACGGTGCTCGGCGTTTCCGCGGAGGAGTTCGAGCGGGCGCTGATCCAGGCCAAGGTCCGCAAGGGACTGGTGCCGGACGCCCCGGACACCGCGCTGGACGCCGACGCGCTGCGGGCGCTCACCCGCCGCTTCCAGCGCATCGTGCGCGAGGTCAGCGGGCAGGAGGTGCCGCAGAGCCCGCGCGAGCAGCTGTCCGGCGCGGTACGCGCGGTGTTCGAGTCCTGGGACGGGCAGCGGGCCAGGGTCTATCGCAGGCGCGAGGGCATCCCGGACGACCTGGGCACCGCGGTGACCGTGATGACCATGGTGTTCGGCAACCTCGGCGGCGATTCGGGCACCGGCGTCGGATTCACCCGCGACCCGGCCACCGGCGCCCCCGGCGTGTACGGCGACTATCTGTCCGACGCGGAGGGCGAAGACGTCGTCTCCGGCGTCCGCAACACCCTGACACTCGAGCAGTTCGGCGCGCTCGACCCGGACGCTTACCGGGAGCTGCGCCGGCACATGGCCACGCTCGAGGAGCACTACCGGGACCTGTGCGACATCGAATTCACCGTCGAGCGCGGCAAGCTGTGGATGCTGCAGACCCGGGTGGGCAAGCGCACCGCGGCGGCGGCCTTCCGCATCGCCGCCGACCTGCTGGCCGACGGGACCATCGACGAGGACGAGGCCCTCTGCCGGGTCACCGGCGAGCAGCTGGCCCAGCTGATGTTCCCGTGCTTCGCCCCCTCCGGTGGCGCCATCGCCCCGATCGCCAAGGGCATCGCCGCCTCCCCCGGCGCCGCGGTGGGGCACGCGGTGTTCAGCTCGGCGGACGCCGTCGCGCGCGCCGCGGCCGGCGACCGCGTCATCCTCGTCCGCCGCGAGACCAACCCCGACGACCTGCCCGGCATGATCGCCGCCTCCGGCGTGCTGACCGGCCGTGGCGGCAAGACCTCGCACGCCGCCGTGGTGGCCCGCGGCATGGGCCGCACCTGCGTGTGCGGCGTGGAAAGCCTGGAGATCGACGAGCAGCTCGGCACCGCGACCGTCACCCGCGGCCGCTCGGCCGGAATCGTGATCAACCGCGGCGACCTGATCTCCATCGACGGCACCGACGGCTCGGTCTACGACACCGAGATCCCCGTGGTCAGCTCCCCCGTCGTCGAGTACTTCGAAGGTCACGGCACGCACACCGGCGACCCGGTCGTGGCCGCGGTCGCCACGCTGCTGGGGATCGCGGACAGCCGCGCGCAGCTGGGCGTGCGCGCCAACGCGGACACCCCGGCCGATGCGGCCCGCGCCCGGCGCTTCGGAGCGCACGGCATCGGCCTGGCCCGCACCGAGCACATGTTCCTCGGCGAGCGGCGGCCGATCGTGGAGCGGCTGATCCTGGCCGAATCCCAGCAGGACCGCACCAATGCGCTCAACCGGCTGCTTGAACTGCAGCGCGCGGACTTCACCGGGCTGCTGGCCGCGATGGACGGACTGCCGGTCACCGTCCGGCTGCTCGACCCGCCGCTGCACGAGTTCCTGCCCGACCTGACCGAGCTGTCCGTCGAGATCGCCGTCGCCGACGCGACGCACCAGCCGGTGACGGCAGAGCGGCGCGAGCTGCTGGCCGCGGTGCGCCGCTGGCACGAGCAGAACCCGATGCTGGGCCTGCGCGGCGTGCGCCTTGGCCTGGTGGTGCCCGGCCTCTACGCGATGCAGGTGCGGGCGCTGGCCGAGGCGATCGTGGCCAGGCGCGGCGACGGCGGCGCCCCGCTCGCGCACATCATGATCCCGCTGGTGGCCGAGGCACACGAGCTCGAACTCGCCAGGGCGGAGGCCAAGCGGGTGCTGCGCGAGGTGGACCCGGGCCTGACGGTCTCGGTGGGCGTGATGATCGAGCTGCCGCGCGCCGCGCTGACCGCGCGCCGGATCGCCGAGCACGCCGAGTTCTTCTCCTTCGGTACCAACGACCTGACCCAGACCACCTGGGGCATGAGCCGCGACGACGCGGAGGGCGCGTTCTTCCCCGCCTACCTGGAGCACGGCGTCTTCACCGCCTCGCCGTTCGGCACGATCGACCCCGAAGGCGTCGGTGCCCTGGTGCGCGCGGCCGTCAAGCGCGGCCGCTGGACCCGGCCGGACCTGGAGATCGGCGTGTGCGGGGAACACGGCGGCGACCCGGCCTCCATCCACTTCTTCCACCAGGCCGGCGTGGACTACGTCTCCTGCTCCCCGTTCCGGGTGCCGGTCGCGCGGCTCGAGGCCGGGCGGGCGGCAGTGCTGGCCCGGCGCGAGGCGGCGGGGTCCGACGCGGTGGGGAGTGACACCCGGTGATCGCCCTGCCCCTGGCCCTCGGGCACGCCGCGTCCGGCGCAGAGTCGGCCGCGGGAGGCCGCGGCGCGCGTGAAAGCGCCTCGCAGCTGACCGTGGAGGGTATCGGCGCCCTGGTGGCTGAGCTGCGCCGGCGCGGCTACCGGGTGGTCGCGCCGGTACGCCGCGCCGGCGCGCTGGTCCTGGACGAGATCAGGGAGGCCGGGGAACTGCCGTGGGGGCTGGGTGTGCAGACCGGGCCCGGGCACTACCGGCTGGTCGAGCGCGATGACGGCCAGCTGTTCGCCGGCGCGGCCGGGCCGATGCCGTGGAAGCGGTTCCTGCGCCCGCCGCGCGAGAAGATCCTGGACGCCGACCGCACCCCCGGCGGCGGTTTCACCGTCACCGAGCCCGACCCGGACGAGGAGCCGCCGCTGGCGTTCCTCGGCGTGCGGCCCTGTGATCTACGTGCCCTGACGATCCTGGACAAGGCGCTGCTGACCGCGGGCGGCCGGTCCGGGTACGCCGTGCGCAGATCGCGGGCGTTCATCGTGGCCGTGGAGTGCACCGAGCCGGCCGAGACCTGCTTCTGCGTCAGCGCGTCGGCCGCGCAGGGGGTCAACTGCGGACCGGGCGCCGACCCGGCCGGAACCCCGGGCGCGCCGCGCTACGACCTGCTGCTGACCGAGGTCACGGGCGGCGGCGGGCACCGGTTCCTGGCGCGCAGCGGCTCCTGTCGCGGCGCCGAGGTCCTGGCCGGGATCGCGCACACCGCGGCCGACACCAGGACCATCGACGCGGCGAGGCAAGCGGTCGAGCACGCCGCGTCCTCCATGCGGCGCACGCTGCCCACGGTCGACCTGCGCTCGCTCATGGCCGCCTCGGTGGAGGCGAAGCACTGGCGCGACGTCGCGGAGCGCTGCATCGCCTGCGGCAACTGCACGCTGGTGTGCCCCACCTGCTTCTGCACCACCACCGAGGACACCACCGATCTGACCGGCGAGCACGCCGAGCGGTGGAACAGCTGGGACTCCTGCTTCGACCTGGACTTCTCCTACATATACGGCGGCGAGGTGCGCTCCAGTGTGCAGAGCCGCTACCGCCAGTGGCTGACCCACAAGTTCGGCACCTGGCAGGACCAGTTCGGCGACTCGGGCTGCGTCGGCTGCGGACGCTGCGTCGCGTGGTGCCCGGCCGGCATCGACCTGACCGAGGAGCTCAAGGCTCTTCAATCCGAATGGGAACTGGAGGCGGACGACGCGTGAACGCCTCGACCCGCGACTTGCCCGCCCGCGCCGCGCACGCCGTACCCGCTCCCGCGATCCCGGCCCCGGCGGCCACGCGGCCGTCCCCGATGGCGCCGCTGCCGTACGTCGTCACCTCGGTGCACCGGGACACCTACGACACCGTCACGCTCGCGCTGGAACCGGAGGACGCGGCGCTGCCCAGCTGGGAGCCGGGCCAGTTCACCATGATGTACGCGTTCGGCGTCGGCGAGATCCCGGTCTCGGTGAGCGGAGACCCCTACCGGCAGGACCGGCTCGTGCACACGGTGCGCGACGTGGGCGCGGTCTCGCACGCCATCGCCTCGGCGCGAGCCGGGGACGTGCTGGGCGTGCGCGGCCCGTTCGGGCACGGCTGGCTCTCGGACGGCTGGCCGCAGCACGATGTCGTCGTGGTCGCGGGCGGTCTGGGGCTCGCCCCGTTGCGTCCCGTCGTCTACGGCCTGATCGCGCACCGCGCCAGGTTCGGCCGGGTCACCCTGGTCGTGGGCGCCCGGACGCCGGCGGATCTGGTCTACACGCGCGAGTACGAGGCGTGGCGGTCCTGCGGACTGGACGTGCGGGTGACCGTGGACCGTGCGGCGCCTGACCAGGGCGGGCGGCCGTGGACCGGCCACGTGGGCCTGGTGACCGCCCCGCTGGCCCGGGTGGCGCTCGATCCGGACTGGACCACGGCGTTCGTGTGCGGACCCGAGGTGATGATGCGCGCGGCGGCCGAGGCGCTGGCCGACCGGGGCGTCTCGGAGCAGCAGATCCTGCTGTCCCTTGAGCGCTCGATGAAGTGCGGCATCGGCGTGTGCGGCCACTGCCAGCTCGGTCCCGATCTGATCTGCCGCGACGGGCCCTGCGTGACCTACCGGCACGCCGCGCCGCTGCTGGCCGTCAAGGAGCTGTGAACCATGTCCCCCGCGACCGCTACCCCTGGGGCCGAGATCACTGAAACCGCCGCGCCGACCCTCGCGGTGTGGAAGTTCGCCTCCTGCGACGGCTGCCAGCTCTCGCTGCTCGACTGCGAGGACGAGCTGCTCGCGGTGGCCGGACGGGTGCGCATCGCCTCCTTCCCCGAGGCGACCCGCTCGGTGGCGCCGGGCCCGTACGACCTCTCCCTCGTCGAGGGTTCGATCACGACGCCCGAGGACGCCGAGCGCATCCGCGAGGTGCGCGCGCAGTCCAAGTACCTCGTCGTGCTCGGCGCCTGCGGCACCAGCGGCGGCATCCAGGCGCTGCGGAACTTCGCCGACGTCGCCGAGTACTCTTCCGCGGTCTATCCCACCCCTGAGTATCTCAGCACCCTCAAGGACTCGACGCCGATCCGGGACCACGTGCAGGTCGACTACGAGCTGCGCGGCTGCCCGGTGGACCGCGGCCAGCTGCTCGAGGTGATCACCGCCTATCTGGCCGGACGGCAGCCGGCGATCCCGGACCGCGGCGTCTGCTACGAGTGCAAGGCGCGCGGCGCGGTCTGCGTCACCGTCGTCCACGGCACGCCCTGCCTCGGTCCGGTCACCCACGCCGGCTGCGGCGCGCTGTGCCCGGCCTTCCAGCGCGGCTGCTTCGGGTGTTTCGGCTCGACCCGGCAGGCTCGCGTCCGCGCGATGGCCCGGCTGCTGCTGGCCGAGGGCGCCTCGCCCGACGCCCTGCTGCGCACCCTGAGTTCGGCCAATCCCGCCGACTCGGCCTTCCGCGCCATCGGCGCGCAGATCGAGCGCGATGTTGCGGCGGCGGGCGACGAGAAGGAGGCAGGACGGCCATGACGCACCGTCAGGAACGGCTGCTCGAAGTGGGCTCGCTCGCCCGGGTGGAGGGCGAGGGCGCACTACGCGTCGTGCTCGACCACGGTCGGGTGACCGAGGCGCGGCTGAACATCTATGAGCCTCCCCGCTTCTTCGAGGCCATGCTGCGCGGCCGCTCCTATCTCGAACCGCCGGACATCACCGCGCGGGTGTGCGGGATCTGCCCGGTCGCCTACCAGCTCACCGCCTGCCGGGCGATCGAGGACGCCTGCGGCGTGACTGTGCCGCCGCAGATCAACGCACTAAGAAGGCTGCTTTACTGCGGCGAGTGGATCGAGAGCCACGCGCTGCACATCTACCTGCTGCACGCCCCGGACTTCCTCGGCTATCCGGACGCCATCGAGCTGGCCAAGGACCACCGCGCGATCGTCAGCCGCGGCCTGGCGCTGAAGAAGACGGGCAACGACCTGGTGGAGGTGGTCGGCGGGCGCGCCATCCACCCGATCAACGTGCGGGTCGGCGGCTTCCACCGGGCCCCGGCGCGCAGCGAGCTCGACGCGTTCAAGAACCGGCTGGACGACGCCCTCGAGGCCGCGCTGGAGACCGCGCGCTGGGCCGGGGGCTTCGCATTCCCCGAGTTCGAGACCCCGCACGCGCTGCTCGCGCTTGACGACGCCGGAACGAACGGCGGAAGCCGCAGCCCGGCGGCCGGCGGCGCGGGCCCGCGCTACCCGATCGAGTCCGGGCTCGGCGTGATCACCACCGCCGGCGTCGGCTTCCCGCTGGAGGACTTCGAACACTACGTCAGCGAGTCGCAGGTCCCGCATTCGACCGCGCTGCACGCGAAGCTGCGCGGCGTCGGCACCTACCTGACCGGCCCGCTGGCGCGCTACAACCTGGCCGGCCCGAGGCTGTGGCCGGTCGCCGCGGAAGCGGCCCGCGCCGCCGGCCTCGGCCGCTTCGAGCGCAATCCGTTCCGCTCGGTGCTGGTGCGCGCCGTCGAGGTGGTGCAGGCCGTCGCCGAGGCCCGCGCGATCATCGAGGCCTACCAGCCGCCGGACCCGCCGTTCGTGCCGGTCGAGCCGCGGGCCGGCCGCGGCCACGGGGCCACCGAGGCGCCGCGCGGCCTGCTCTACCACCGCTACGACCTGGACGAGCGCGGCCTGATCACGGCCGCGCGGATCGTGCCGCCCACCGCGCAGAACCAGGCCGCCATCGAGGCCGACCTGCGGCTGGTGGTGCAGGCCGGAGCGCAGCTCGACGACGAGCACCTGACCCTGCACTGCGAGCAGGCGATCCGCAACTACGACCCCTGCATCTCCTGCTCGGCACACTTCTTGGACCTCGACGTGACCAGAAGGTGAGCGCCATGTCAGCCTTCGAGACCATCGTGATCGGCGTGGGCACCGATCTGCGCGGCGACGACGGGTTCGGCGGCGCCGTCATCGAAGCCCTGCGAAAGCAGCCGGCTCTCCGCGACCGAGCGCTGCTCGCCCGCTGCGACGGCGAGCCGGCCCGGATGATCGACCTGTGGGAGGGCTTCCGCTACGCGTTGGTGATCGACGCGGTACGCGGCGGTTCCGAGCGATTCGGATTCGTATACCGGCACGATTTCGCCTCCGGCACCACATCCGGATCGGCGCGGCAGCAGCGCGAGACGGCGCCCGGTGGGGAGCCCGCCGGCAACGGGCACGCGATCGGACTGGGTGCGGCCGTGCGCCTGGGCCGAGTGCTCGACCGGCTGCCCGGCCGGCTGATCCTGTACGCGGTGCACGGGCGGGACTTCCGGCTCGGCGCCCCGCTGTCCGGACCCGTGGCGCAGGCCGTGCCCGCGCTGGCCGGGCGGATCAGCCGGGAGGTACTCGGCGTGCTCTCGCTCGGCGAGGGCCGGGACCAAGGTCCCGGGGCCCGCCGGTCGAGCGGCCCTGTGAGGGTCCTGCCACCACGCGCGACGCTGAGGGCATGACCTCGACGCTGCCGCACCCGCTGCACGCCCGACGCGACCCGGCGGCCGCGGCTGCGCCGGCCCGCGGCGTCGAGCGGCGCCGGTGGGAGGTGCGCGGGACGGTGCAGGGCGTCGGCTTCCGGCCCTTCGTGCACCGGCTGGCGACCGAGTTGGCGCTGGCCGGACGGGTGCGCAACACCGGCGGCACCGTTCTGATCGACGCCGAGGGCCGTGCGGAGGCGCTGGACGCCTTCGAGGCGCGGCTGCGCGCGCAGGCCCCGCCGCTGGCCGCGATCGCCGCCCTGGTGCAGCTGCCCGCGCGCGACGGCGGGTTGCCTGCCGGGTTCGTGATCGAAGAGTCGCTGGCCCTTGAGGCGACCTCGGACGGCGAGGTGGCGCCCGCACACCGCGACGTGCCGCCGGACGCCGCGATCTGCGACGCCTGCCTGGCAGAGCTCTTCGATCCGCGCAACCGCCGCTACCGGCACCCGTTCATCAACTGCGTGGACTGCGGGCCGCGCGCCACCATCATCGACGATCTGCCTTATGACCGGCGGCGCACCGGGATGGTCGGATTCGAGCTCTGCGAAGCCTGCGCCGCCGAATACCGGGATCCGGCGAACCGCCGGTTTCATGCGGAGCCGGTCGCCTGTCCGGAGTGCGGGCCGCGGTTGCACTGGCAGCAGGTCGCAGCCTCGCCTCCAACTCAACAGGCGCGTGGTCGAGAAGTGCTGGGCGAGGACGCGCTGCGTGCCGCCGCGGCTTGTGTGGCTGCGGGCGGCATCATCGCGCTCAAGGGCTTGGGCGGCTTCCAGTTCGTCTGTGACGCGACGAACGAGGCGGCGGTCGCGCTGCTGCGCGAGCGTAAGCACCGTCCGAGCAAGCCGCTGGCCGTGATGGTCGCCGACCTGCGCTCGGCAGAGGCCCATGCCCGGCTGTCCGCGATCGAGCGTCAACTGCTGACCGGCCCGGCGCGGCCGATCGTCCTGGTCGAACCGCGCACGCCGCACGGACACCGGCTCATCGCGACCGGTGTGCGCCGGGAGAGCCCGGCCCTCGGCCTGTTCCTGCCCACCACGCCGCTGCACCATCTGCTGGTGCGGGCCCTGGGCCGACCGCTCGTGGTGACCAGCGGCAACCTCGGCGGCGAGCCGATCGTGATCGACGACGAGACCGCCCGGGCCAGGCTCAGTACGGTCGCGGACGGGATCTGCGGCCACGACCGGCCGATCCTGGCCCGCTATGACGACTCGGTGACGACCGTGACCGCCGACCGGCCGGCCGTCGTGCGCCGCGCCCGCGGCTACGCCCCGGCGCCGCTTTCCCTGCCGATCCCGGCGCGCCGTCCGCTGCTGGCCGTCGGCGCGCAACTCAAGTACACCTTCACCCTCGCGCAGCGCGCTACAGCGATTACGAGTGCTCACATCGGCGACCTCGAAGACGCGGCGACACACGAAGCCTTCGTGCGCTGCCTGCACCGGCTCAGCCGGCTGCACGCGATCGTGCCTGAGTACGTCGTGCACGACCTGCACCCCGGCTACCTTTCGACGCAGTACGCGGATCGCTTCCCCCGGGGCCGGCGGATCGCGGTCCAGCACCACCACGCGCACATCGCCTCCTGCGCCGCCGAACACGGACTGACCGAGGACGTCATCGGGGTCGCCTTCGACGGCCTCGGGCTCGGTGACGACGGGACGCTGTGGGGTGGCGAGGTCATGGTCGCGAATCTCCAGGGATACACCCGTCTGGGGCGCTTCGCCCGCGCTCCCCTGCCCGGCGGCCCCGCCGCCGTGCTGCATCCCGCGCGCATGGCGCTCGGCTACCTCGCCGGGCTGGAGCGGTTCGGCAGCGGGGAGTCCGGCAGTGGGGCGTTCGACCGGGAAGCAGCGTCCTGTTTCACCGACCGGCTGGACCAGCGCGAGGTGTCCACCCTGCTGCGCATGGTGGCGCGGCGGATCAACTGCCCGGTGGCGTCCAGCGCGGGCCGGCTCTTCGACGCGGCCGCCGCGTTGCTCGGCCTGCCCGCCGCGCTGCCGCCCGGCGCACAGGTCAGCTTCGAGGGTGAGGCGGCGATCGCGCTGGAGAACGCCGCGGGCGCGGTGTCCGCGCCGGCGCTGCCGTGGCGCTTGGCGCACGCGGACGGGCTGTGCATCTACGATCCGCGCCCCACGCTGGCCGCGCTGCTCGACGGCGTGGCCGCCGGTACGTCGATCGCACGCCTCGCCGCCGGCTTCCATGAGGCCATCGCCGAGGCGACCACCGCAATGGTCGAACAGGCGGTGCGCGTCGTCGGCGCCAAGCCGGTGTGCCTTTCCGGAGGCGTGTGGCAGAACCGCCGGCTGGCCGCGACGGTCGTCTCCAACCTGGAGAACGCCGGCCTCGACGTCTTTGTGAATCAGCGGGTTCCGTGCAACGACGGCGGCATCAGCTACGGCCAGGCCGCCATCGCCGCGGCTCGTCTCAGCGAGAGGTGAGCGCGATGTGCCTGGGCATTCCCGGACGGATCACGCAGATCCGCGACAGCGATCCGTTTCCAATCGCGCTGGTCGACTACGGCGGCGTGCGTAAAGACGCCTGCCTGGCGTACATCCCGGACGCTGTGATCGGCGAATACGTGATCGTACATGTCGGGTTCGCCATTGCACGGGTCGACGAGGCCGAGGCGCTGCGCACGCTCGACGTGCTGCGCGCCATGGGCGACCAGGTCGCCCAGGAGCTCGGGGAGCCGCTGCGATGAAGTACCTTGACGAATACCGCGACCCGGCGCTGGCCCGCGCACTGCTCGGGCAGCTGCGCGCCACCGCGACCCGGCCGTGGCGGATCATGGAGGTCTGCGGCGGGCAGACCCACACCCTCGTGCGACAGGGCATTGACGAACTGCTGCCGGCGGGGATCCGAATGATCCACGGCCCGGGCTGCCCGGTGTGCGTCACTCCGCTTGAGATCATCGACAAGGCCCTGGCGATCGCCGCACGTCCCGAGGTGATCTTCGCCTCCTTCGGCGACATGCTGCGCGTGCCGGGCTCGCGTACCTCCCTCGCGCAGCTGCGCGCGGCCGGCGCGGACGTGCGGGTGGTGTACTCGCCGATGGACGCCGTCAGCCTCGCCCGGGCCAACCCGGACCGGCAGGTGGTCTTCTTCGCCGTCGGCTTCGAGACCACCGCCCCGGCCAACGCCGGGGCGGTACTGGTCGCCGAGCGCCTCGACGTGCCGAACTTCTCCATCCTGGTCAGCCACGTGCTGGTACCCCCGGCCCTCACCGCGATCCTGGAATCAGAGCACTGCGAGGTGCAGGCCTTCCTCGCGGCGGGCCACGTGTGCGCGGTGATGGGCTGGACCGAGTACGAGCCGCTGGCCGCCAAGTACCGCGTGCCCATCGTGGTCACCGGATTCGAACCCTTGGACCTGCTCGAAGGCATCCTGATGACGGTGCGTCAACTGGAGGAAGGCCGGGCCGAGGTGGAGAACCAGTACGCCCGTGCGGTGCGGCGCACCGGCAACAGCGCCGCGCAGGACGCGATCCGCCGGGTGTTCCAGGTCACCGACCGCACCTGGCGCGGTGTCGGCCCGATCCCGGCCAGCGGCCTGCGACTGGCCGACGCCTACGCCCGCTTCGACGCCGAGCAGCGCTTCGGCACCGGCGATGTGCACGCGGTCGAGGAGCCCCGGTGCATCGCCGGGCGGATCCTGACCGGGCAGTCGCTGCCGACCGACTGCGCCGCGTACGGCACGGACTGCACGCCGCGCAACCCGCTCGGTGCGCCGATGGTGTCCGGCGAGGGCACCTGCGCGGCCTTCTACTCCGCCGGGCGCAGGGCGACACGCCCCGTTCCCGTCATCGACTTGACCAGCGTTCTGAACGGCAGGTGAGAAGCCCATGTCAGTGATCAACGATCCGGTCCAGGCGACCTGCCCGGCGCCGCACGCGGAGCACGAGCGCGTGCTGCTCGGGCACGGCTCCGGCGGCCAGCTCTCCGCGCGCCTCCTGCACGACGTGATCGTGCCGGGCCTCGGCGCGGCGGCCGCGGACCTCAGCCTCGACGACGCCGCGGTGCTCGATCTGGAGCCGTTCCTTGCGCCCGGCGACCGCGGCGGCCAAACCGAGGACCTGCGCTCCGGCAGCGTCGTCGTGACCACGGACTCCTTCGTAGTAGACCCGTTGGAGTTCCCCGGCGGGGACATCGGCGCGCTGGCGGTGCACGGCACGATCAACGATTTGGCGATGCGCGGCGCGCAGCCGCTCGCGCTGACTGTGGCGCTGATCGTGGAGGAGGGTTTCCCGCTGGCGCGGCTGCGCCGCCTGGTCGAGTCGGTCGGCCGGGCGGCCGCGCAGGCCGGCGTTCCGGTCGTCGCGGGCGACACCAAGGTGGTCGGGCGCGGCTGCGCGGACAAGCTGTTCATCACCACGACCGGCTTCGGCCGGCGCGCGCCGCGGGCGCGCTGCTCGGCCACCGCGATCCGGCCGGGCGACGCGATCCTGATCTCCAGTCCGATCGGCCTGCACGGGGTGACCGTGCTGGCCACCCGCGAAGACCTGGGCTTCGACGCCGATCCGCAGCTGCGCTCGGACACCAGGCCGCTGCACCGCATGGTCCAGACGATGCTCGACGCGGGCGGCTCCGACGTGCACGCGCTGCGCGACCCGACCCGCGGCGGGCTCGCCTCCGCGCTCAACGAGCTGGCCGAGGCGTCCGGAGTCGGCATCCTGGTCGAGGAGGACGCCGTCCCGGTGCCGCCCGTCGTCGCGGCGGCCTGCGACCTGCTCGGGCTCGATCCGCTGCACGTGGCCAACGAGGGCTGCGCCGTCGCGTTCGTCCACCCGGCCAGCGCCGACGCCGTGCTCGCCGCGATGCGCTCATGCGCCGAGGGCGCCCAAGCGGTGCGCATCGGCACCGCCGTGGCGGACAACCCGGGCCGCGTCGCGCTTCACACGCTCGTCGGCGCCTACCGCATCGTCGACATGCTCGTCGGCGAGCAGCTCCCCCGTATCTGCTAAGAACTCGTATCCGCTAATAGACGGGAGGTTGATCAGCGATCTGCGGTTCCGGCTCGCGCCCGCCGAGGTCGAGCCGGAAGGGCGGGTAGACGTCTGTCATAAGGCTGGCATAGACGATCACCCGCAGCGCCCACCGGTTCAGGCCGATGACGAGTTCGAATATCTCCGGCCGGTACGCGCCGGTGAAGGCGAGCGCGACGGCGGCGAACAGCGTCAGCACGCCGATCAGGCCGAGGCCCGGGACGCCGGCGAACCGGTAGCCGCCCAGGAAGATGCCCACGATGACGTACTGCGGGATGGCCAGCAGCCACCATTTGACCAGGGCCAGACCCCGCGAAAGCTGCTCGGGGTAGGCCACATCGAGCCGGGCGGGATAGTCGGGGACGTCGGCGAGCGTGAACGGCGGGTAGCGATCGGTGCCCAGGGCGCCGTACGAGTAGTACGCGACTCGCCAGCCCCACCGCAGCACCCCGACGTTGAACTCGAAGATTCCGCGCGGGTACCGGCCGGTGAACACGATCGCGAACAGCGCGACGATGCTCAGCACGAAGTAGGCCACGCTCAGGCACCACAGCGCGATGTAGTGCGGGATCGCCAGCAGCCACTTGACGAGCCAGAGCCACCGCGAGAGCGGTGCGTCGAGCCTGGCCTCGACCGTGACCGGCCGCTGGAAGCCGGCCGCGGGGGCGGGCGGCGCCGGGGTGTATGCGGCGGTCATCGCGCACCGCCCGGCTCGGTTTCCGGTCCGGTTTCCGGCTGCATGCCGGTCAGCAGCTCTTCGGCGATGTGCTTGCCCCAGGCCGCGATCTCGTCCCAGTCGCGCTCGTCGCTGTCCGCGATGTGCATTGCCGCCATCAGCGTGCGGTGCACGATGCCGAGCTGCGCGCGCTCGATCCGGCCGCCGAACACGCGGTGGTCGCGGGCCGCGGTGGCGGTGATGACCTGCGAGGCGTCCACCGGGGGCGTGGAGCCGTCCGAGCCGCGCTCGCCGACCGGGCCGCTGGAGAACAGCCAGACCGGCCGGCCGCTCAGCTGCCCGGAGACCCGGTCGACCAGCTGGCGGGCGCTGGGCAGCCAACTGCCCATGTACACCGCGCTGCCGAGCACGAGCGCGTCGTAGCCCTGCAGGTCGGCGACCTGGTCGGGGGTGCGGGCGTCGGCCGGCACGCCGTTGTCCGCCAGCGCCTTGGCGAGGGCGGCGCCGATTTGCGCGGTGGCTCCGTGCCTACTCGCGGTGCATACCAATACTCTCATAATCAGCGCCTTCTTCAGCGGGCTCGGTAATCATGGCGATCGCCCCGGCCGGGCACTCTTCGGCGCACAGTCCGCAGCCTTTGCAGTAGTCGAGGTCGATCGAGTAGCGCGGCTGCCCGTCCGCGTCGAAGCCGAGCTTCGTGATCGCGTTGTCGGGGCAGACGCCGTAGCAGTTGTCGCAGCCGAAGCAGTTGCCGCAGGACAGGCAGCGGCGGGCTTCGTAGAGCGCGTTGTCCTCGGTGAGGCCGTGCACGATCTCCGCGAACGTGTCGACGCGGCGCGCGGCCTCCAGGCTCGGGCGCACCGTGGCGGGCGCGTCGCTGTAGTACCAGGTGTTGAGGTTCTCGATCGGGACCGGGGTCTGCGGCGCGGCGGCCGGTTCGGCGGCCAGGCCGCGCAGGTACCGGTCGATGGCGCGCGCGGCCGCGGCTCCGTGGCCGATCGCCTGGGTGGCGGTGCGCTCCCCGTCGATCGCGTCGCCGCCGGCGTAGACGCCGGGCCGGCCGGTGGCGTAGGCGGAGTCGACGTCGATCGTCCCGTGCGAGACGGCGATCCCGGGCGCCCTGCCCAGCCAGTCGAGTTCGGCGCTCTGGCCGAGGGCGAGCACCACGGTGTCCGCGGCCAGGGTCTCGAATTCGCCGGTCGGCTGCGGGAACCCGGTCTCGTCCAGCTCCATCCGCTCCACCGCGATGCGGCCGCGGTCGGCGTGCGTGATGGTGGAGAGCCAGCGTACTGTCACGCCCTCCGCCAGCGCTTCTTCGAGCTCTGACTCGTGGGCGGGCATCCGGTCGCGGGTGCGGCGGTAGACCACGACCGCCTCGGTGGCGCCGAGCCGGCGCGCGGTGCGGGCGGCGTCCATCGCGGTGTTGCCGCCGCCGTAGACCGCGACCCGGCGGCCCAGGTGCAGCGGCCAGTGGTCCTCGGCCGCGGCCAGCATGGTGAGCGCGTCGAGCATGTGCGCGCTGTCGCCGGCCGGTATGTAAGCGTTCTTACCGCTCTGCGCGCCGACGCCGAGGAAGGCCGCGTCGAAGCCGCCGGCGGCGAGCGCCTGGTCGAGGTCGTCGACGCAGCTTTCCGTCTCGAAGCGCACGCCGAGCGCGGCGATGCGGGCTATCTCGGCGTCGAGCACTTCGCGCGGCAGCCGGTAGCGCGGGATGCCGTAGCGCATCATCCCGCCGAGCTTGTCGGCCGCCTCGCGCACGGTGACCTCGTGGCCGCGCAAGGCGAGCTGGTACGCGGCGGACAGGCCGGCCGGGCCGGAGCCGACGACCAGGACGCGGCGTCCGCTGGGTTCGGCGGTGACCCGCACCGTCCAACCCTGCTTGATCGCCTCGTCGCCGAGGAACCGCTCGACGGAGTTGATGCCGACGGACTGGTCGAGCAGCCCGCGGTTGCACGCGGTCTCGCACGGGTGGTAGCAGATGCGGCCCATGACGGCCGGGAGCGGATTGTCGAGCATCAGTCTCCGCCACGCGGCTTCGTACGATCCGTCCTCTGCCGTGTAGAGCCAGTCGCGTACTGCCTCCCCGGCCGGACAGGCGGATTGGCAGGGCGGCAGGACGTGCTGGTAGACCGGGCGCTCAACGCGCCAGGCGCCGGTGTGGTTGGTGCGGCTGCTGCCGGGGTCGAGGGTGGTGGCGAAGGGGTGCTCGCTCTTCGCTTCGCGCACGTCGTCCATGGCTACGCTCCCTGGCCGGTGGTCTCGCGGCCGGGGCCGGTCGCGTCGAGCAGCCCGTAGACCCGGATGTTGCGGTCGGCATGCTCCTGGATGCGCGCTACCAGATCCGGGCGGCCGTCCCGATGGCCGTTCGGGAACAGGTGCGCATAGCGGGTTTGCGGCCGCAGGTATTCGTCGACGGGGACGCGGTGGCGGATCGGGGTGACCGCGGTCAGCTCGCCGTATTCGGCCTCGAACAAGGGGAAGAGCCCTGATTCCGCGGCCAGCCTGGCCAGCCGGATGGTCTGCGACGAGGCCGCGCCCCAGCCGAGCGGACACGGCACCAGCACGTGCAGATACCGCGCTCCGGTGAAGCCCATCGCCCGCTCCACCTTCGCCTCAAGGTCGCGCAGGTCGGCGACCGTCGCGGTGGCGACATACGGGATGCGGTGCGCCATCGCGATCGCGGGCACGTCCTTGCCCTGGCCGAAGCGGTTACCGGGAATGCCGGCCACGACGGGCGTCGTCGCGGTCCGGGCGGCCGGAGGCGTGGCGCCCGAACGTTGCACGCCGGTGTTCATGTACGCCTGGTTGTCGTAGCAGACGAACAGGACGTCGTCGTTACGCTCGAACATGCCGGAGAGCGTGCCGAGCCCGATGTCGACGGTGCCGCCGTCGCCGGCCTGACCCAGGACCCTGACGTCGGCGTGGCCTTGGGCCTTGAGCGCCGCGGCCACGCCGGAGGCGACCGCCGGGGCGTTGCCGAACAGCGAGTGCAGCCACGGCACCCGCCAGGCGCTCTCCGGGAAGGGCGTGGAGACGACCTCGAGACAGCCGGTGGCGTTGACCACGACCAGCTTGCCGTCCGACACGCGCATCGCGGCGTCGAGCACGTAGCGCGCCCCGAGCACCTCGCCGCAGCCCTGGCAGGCCCGGTGTCCTGAGATCAGGCTGTTGGCGCGCTTCGGGTCGGACTGCGCGGCGCGCTGGTCTTCGGGCAGCAGCCGGTTGCCGACCGCGAGCGAGCCGACCTGGTAGAACTTCATCGCGATTCCTCCCGCGCGTGCAGCCGGGCGAGCAGCCGCTCGGCGGTCGATCCGGGAGCGTCGTCGGAGGCGCGGCCGTACCCGGCCCGGGACAGCAGATCGCGGTCCAGGCCGAGGAAGGAGAACCGGGCCACGCGGGACGCCGCCGCGTCGCGCACCAGGGTGCGCAGCGCCTTCTTGGTGATCGGTCGGCCGCCGAGCCCGGCGACCACGGTGCTGCAGCGGGCCGGCACGGCGGGCGGGTCGGCCAGCGCGGCGATCAGTTCCGGGGTGATGATCCCGGCCGCGCCGGTGGAGAAGGCCCGTTCGAGCACGACCACCTGCTCGGCCCCGGCCAGCAGGGTGCGCAGCCGGTGCGCCGGGAAGGGCCGGAAGCAGGTCAGTTCCACCGCGCCGACGGCGAGTCCGTCCGCGCGGGCCTCGTCGATCACGTCTTCGAGCGTGCCGAGCACGGAGCCCATGGCGAGGAACACCGTGCGCGCTCCCTCGAGCCGGTAGCCGCGGGCCAGGCCCTCGGACGGACGGCCGACCAGTTTCGCGTAACGCTCGGCCAGCTCCGGCATCCGCAGCAGCGCCCGCTGCATCCGGCCGTGGGCGAGGAAGCGCACCTCGGTGAAGGCTTCGGGCCCGACCATCGCGCCGATGGACATAGGCACGCCCGGGTCGAGGATCTGCTGCGGCCGGTAAGGCGGCAGGAACGCGTCGACGGCCTCCTGCTCGGGCACGGCGATGCGCTCGACCGCGTGGGTGAGTACGAACCCGTCCATGCACACCATCACCGGCACCGACAGCTCTTCGGCCAGGCGGAACGCGATCGGGTGCAGGTCGCAGGCGGCCTGGTTGTCGCGGGCGTAGAGCTGGATCCAGCCGCTGTCGCGCTGGGAGAGCGAGTCGCTCTGGTCGTTCCAGATGTTGATGGGGGCGCCGAGCGCGCGGTTCGCGACCGTGAGCACGATCGGCAGGCCGAGTCCCGCGGCGTTGTACAGCGCCTCGGCCATGAACAGCAGGCCCTGGCTCGAGGTGGCGGTGTACGTGCGCGCCCCGGCGGCCGAGGCGCCGATGGACAGCGACATCGCGCCGAACTCCGACTCGACGTTCACGAACTCGCAGGGCGCGAGCACGCCCTGGCGTACCAGAGCACTGAGTGCCTCGACGATGTGGGTCTGCGGCGAGATCGGATAGGCGGGCACCACCTGCGGCCGGCAGCGGGCTACCGTCTCGGCCACCGCGCGGGAGCCCTCGACGGCGCGTCCCGGCGCGGCCTGCTGCGCGGCGGCCGGGCCGGCCTTGGCCGCGGGGGCGTTCGCCGGCGTGATGCCGCGGCGTGCGGATACGTCAGGAGCGGGCACCGGGCACCTCCGGGGTCGAATACGCGGCGGACTCGGCCCCGTCGCGGGCGTCGTCCTCATAGAAGCGGTCGCCGGCGCGCCGGATGTGCTCGAAGGCGTCGGCGGCGGCCTCGGCGTTCGCTTCGGCCACCCGGCCGGAGAAGCGCGCGGCGATCGCGTCGCGCACGGCGGCGAGCGGGACGATGCCGGTCGCCGCGGCGGCGGCGCCGAGCATGGCCGCGTTCGGCAGCGGGCGGCCGGTGCGCTGCCGGGCGAATTCGGTGGCGGGCACGGTGCGCACCCGCACGGCGCACAGCGTCATGCCGGCCGCGTCTCGGGCCGCCGGCCGGGTCAGGCCGGTGTTCGTGACGTCCGTGCCGTTTGCTTCGGTATGGCCTGAGCCGTTGGTCAGCACGGTGGCGGCCGCCGCGTCGTCGGGCGCGGTGGTGTTGATCAGGGCGGTGCCGCCGGGCTTGAGGCCGTCGAAGACGAAGCGCTGGCGCAGCAGCGTCGCGTCGAGGACGATCACCAGGTCGGGCTCGGTCACCGGTTCGCGGGACCGGATCGGCTGCTCGTCGATCCGGCAGTACGCCTCGACCGGAGCGCCGGTGCGCTCCGAGCCGAAACTGGGGAAAGCCAGCGCGTAGCGGCCGTCGGCGATCGCCGCCCAGGCGATCAGCTCGGCGGCGGTGACGACGCCCTGGCCGCCGCGTCCGTGCAGTCTGATCTGGTACATGACGCTCCGCCTCCTCCCTGGCATCCTCGCCCGCCGCCCCCGCGGGTCCCAGGGTCCTGAGACCTGGGCCTGGCGGGCCGAAGGGCCGGGACTCGGCACCGCTGTGGCCCGCCTGGGTCACGGCGGCGGCGCGACCGTGCACGGCCGAGGCACTGCGGCGGTGTCGGCCGGTCGGCCCCGGACGGGACCTTCGACCGTGTCCGGTGCCCGCGTTCCGCGCGACGCTGGAAGGACGAGCAGTGGCAGGGCCTACGTCGAGGAGGTCGCTGATGTCAGCAACCGTACGCAGCGTGATGACGAGCGAGGCGGTCTCAGTGCGCGTCTACACGCCGTACAAGCAGATCGTGCGCATCCTGCTCGACTACGGCATCAGCGCGGTGCCGGTGGTCGACGAGACCGGGCACGTCCTGGGCATCGTGTCCCAGGCCGACCTGATCGAGAAGGAGGCCGCACAGGCGCGCTCGACCTCGGCCGCCCATCGCCCGGCGACCTGGCACAGCCGCACGTCCCGGACGAAGGCCCACGCGGTCTCCGCCGACACGCTGATGACCGGCCCGGCGATCACCATCGGCCCGGATGCGGACCTGAACAGCGCCGCGCTGCTGATGAGCAAGCACAACGTCAAGCGGCTGCCCGTCGTGGACGCCGAGGGCCGGCTGCTCGGCGTGGTCAGCCGCGGCGACCTGCTCGTGCCGTTCCTGCGCTCGGACATCGAGATCCACGACGAGATCCTCAACCGGGTCCTGCTGACCGAGATGTGCGTGGATCCGCACTCCATCGACGTGAAGATCGCCGACGGCGTGGTGACGCTCAGCGGCCGGATGGAGAACGAGTTCGTCGCCCGCGACACGGCGGCGCGGGTGCAGGCGATCGACGGCGTCATCGAGGTCGTCGACTACCTGACTCCCGAGCCGGGCGAGGACCAGCCGCAGCGGCTGCCGTTCCGCACTCCCGTGTACTGATTGATGTACTGATCCCCGCCATAAGGGAGGGCCCCCGGGACATCCCGGGGCCCCTCCCTTCGCTTCGGCGCTTGAGGCGTCAGGCGGAGCGCCGCGCCCGTGCGTCGCCGTCGCTACAGCCGGGCGCCGACGTACTCGGCCAGGTCTGCCAGCCGCTCGGTGTAGCCCCACTCGTTGTCGTACCAGCCGAAGACCTTCACCAGCTCGCCGCTCGACTGGGTCAGCGCCCCGTCGAGCACGCACGAGGCCGGGTCACCGACGATGTCGGTGGAGACCAGCGGCTCGTCCGAGACCCGCACGATGCCGCGCAGCCGCTCCTCGGCGTCGTGCGCGAAGGCCGCGTTGATCTCCGCGGGGGTCGCCGGGCGGGCCAGCACCGCGGCCAGGTCCACCAGCGATCCGGTCGGCACCGGGACGCGCACCGCGATGCCGTCGAGCAGCCCCGCGGTCTGCGGGATGACCAGGCCGATCGCCTTCGCCGCGCCGGTGCTGGTCGGGATCACGTTGAGCGCGGCGGCCCGGGCCCGGCGCAGGTCCTTGTGCGGGCCGTCGAGCAGCTGCTGGTCGTTGGTGTAGCCGTGAATGGTGGTCAGGAAGCCGCGCACCAGGCCGAAGTGCCGGTGCAGTACGTCGACCATCGGCGCCGCGCAGTTGGTGGTGCAGGACGCGTTGGAGATGACGTGGTGGTGCGCCGGGTCGTAGTCGTCCTGGTTCACACCCATCACGACGGTCACGTCGACCGCGCCCTTCGCCGGCGCGGAGATCAGCACCTTGCGGGCGCCGGCCTCCAGGTGCGCGGCGGCCAGCGGGCCGGTGCGGAACTTGCCGGTCGACTCGATCACGAGGTCGACCCCGAGCTGCGACCACGGCAGCTGCTCGGGGTCGCGCTGCGCGAACACGGCGATCTTGCGGCCGTCCACGATCAGCGCGTCGTCGGCGTGCTCGACCCGGCCGCGCAGGCGCCCGTAGGTCGAGTCGTGGGCCAGCAGGTGGGCCAGGGTCGCGGCGTCGGTCACGTCGTTGACCGCGACGACCTCGAGCCCGCGCTCCAGCGCGATGCGGGTGAAGACCCGGCCGACCCGGCCGAATCCGTTGACGGCGATTCTCATCAAAGCCTCCTGGTAAAACAACCTTTCCCGGCCTCAGCCTCCCGCCGCGGCGACCGAGTCGGCAGGGCCGGGCGGCCCGGGACAAGTCCCGCACGACCCGGGCCGAACGCCTCTGCCCGTCGACCGGGGCGCGCAGGAGGATGAGTTAAAGGCAGGGCGTTGATCCGTGGCGCTCCGCGTGGGCTTGTGATCGCCTTGGAGCTGTCATGATTCAGACACCTTCGACGCCGCAGCGCATCGTCGTCGGCGTCGACTCCTCCGATAACGCGCTGCACGCTGCGATCTGGGCTGCACGCCAGGCAGTCGACCTCGGTGTGCCGCTTCTCGTCGTACACGCCCTCGATCTGGGCGCGACCAGCATCTACTCCACGGCCGTCGGCTACACCGAGGCCCGCAGGGAGGATGGCGCCACGCTGCTCGGCCAGGTGGCGCGCACGCTGCGGGAGAAGGTCCGCGGCGTGATCGTCGACACCGAGCTGTTCGACCAGGGCGCGCCGCAGACGCTGGTGGCCCTCAGCAACGAGTCGACCCTCGTCGTCTCCGGCACCCGCGGGCACGGCGGCTTCGCCGGGCTGCTGCTCGGATCGGTCAGCCTGAAGCTCGCCGGGCACTCCCACGGCCCGGTCGCCGTCGTGCGCGCAGGCGAGCCGAGCGAGCCGGAGAACGCGATCGTGCTGGGCGTGGAGCCGGAGGAGCACGAGGCGCCGATCCGCTTCGCGTTCGCGCTGGCGGCGCAGCTGGGCGCGACGCTCGACGTCGTGCGCGCCTGGTGGCCGCAGGCCGCGTACGGCGGTTACTACTCGGCGGACATCGGGATCGCCGAGCGCGACCACGCCGTGGACGTGGAAGGGCTTATCAAGGCGCTGCGTGAGGAGTACCCGGGCGTCAAGGTCTTCGTGAGCCCGATGCGCGGCAACCCCGTGCCGATGCTCCTGGAGGCTTCACGCGGCGCGCGGCTGCTCGTCGTCGGCGCGCATCGCAAGCACAGCCCGCTCTCGGTCGGAGCCGGCTACGTCGTGCAGGGTTTGCTGTCGCACGCCGCTACGCCGGTGGCCGTGGTTCCGGTCGTCTGAGTTTGCCGCGAGAGCTGACCGGCGCACGGGCTACTTGCGCGCGTGCCCATCCAGGATGTGCGCGACCACTTCGGTCACCCGCTGCGCGAACGCGATGTTCAGCCACTCGTCGGGGCCGTGCGCGTTCGAGTCGGCGCCGAGCGCGCCGGTGGCGAGGAAGTCAGCGTTTTGATACTTACGTCCGAGCAGTTCCATGAACGGTACCGAGCCGCCGCAGCCGAGGACGGCGTGGGGGCGGCCGAACACCTCAGCGCCGACGCGCGCCAGTGCCGCGCGCAGCCAGGGTGCCGGTGCGGGCGCGGCCCAGCCGTTCATGGTGAGCCTGTCTGAAAGCTCGACTTTCGCGCCGGCCGGTACGTCCGTCGTCAGCGTCTTTTCCAGCGCGGCGAGCGCGGCCTGCGCATCGGCTGTGGGCGGCACGCGGAAGCTGAGCTTGAGCGAGGCCGCGGGGCGCAGCACGTTGCCCGCGTCCGCCGGCTTCGGAAGTCCGGCCGCTCCGGTGACCGTCAGCGCGGGCCGCCACGTGTTGTTGAGCAAGAGCTCTGCTTCATCCGCGCCGGCGGCCGGAAACGGCGCGACCATCGGGAAGCGTCCGGCGATCAGGCCCGGCGCCAGCGCGGCGGCGTCACGGGCCGCGGTATGGCGCTCCGGCGGCAGGGCCACGTGCATCGCAGGGATCTTTATCTCTCCGCTCGCCGCGTCTTCGACCCGGTCGAGCAGGTGCCGCAGGACGCGGAACGGATCGGGGACGATGCCGCCGGCCAATCCCGAATGCTGCGGCGTTTCGAGCACGCGCGCGGTCACCGTCAGCTGAACCAGGCCGCGCAGGCTGTCGGTGAGCCATAGGCGCTCGTAGTCGATGCCCCCGATGTCGAGGCAGACGACCAGCGACACGTGTGCGAGCCGCTGACTCAGCAGGTCGAGGTACGCGGGCAGATCGGTGCTGCCGGACTCCTCGCAGGTTTCGAGCAGGATCACCGTGCGCGCGTGCTCACCGCCGGCCGCGCGAACCGCCTCCAGCGCCGTCGTCGCCGCGTAGCCCGAATAGCCGTCGTCCACTGCGCCGCGACCGTACAACCGACCGCCACGGAGCACCGGTTTCCAGGGCTCAAGTCCGGCGGACCAGCCGTCGAGCGGCGGCTGTTTGTCGAGATGGCCGTAGAGGATCACGGTGCCGGCGTTTCGCGCCGCGGCGCCCGCCGTCGCCGGGATGTCGGCGATCAGCAGCGGCGAGCGGCCTTCCAGCGTCAACGTCTCGATGCGGGCGCCCGGTAGTGCGCGCGCCGTGATCCACGCGCCGACGTGCTCGGTGGCCGCCCGAAGGTGACCGTTCGCCGCCCAGGACGCGTCGTACAGCGGGGAGAGCGCGGGGATTCGCACGAACTCGGCCAGGCTCGGCAGAGCCGATCGGGTCCAGAGCTCGTCCACCAGTCGCCGTATCGTGTGCGCGTCCATGGGGTCGCCTTCCCGCGGGCGAAGGAGCCTGTCAGGGCTCTGCGGTTCGGTGGCGAGAGGCGGCGCGGCGAGCCTGGGGTGGCCGCCGGGTCGGCGCTGGGTTCGACCCGACGGCCACGAGCGGCGCCCGAGCCGTCAGCCGCGCTTGACCTTCAGCACGGTGTGCTCGGGCAGGATCTCGGTGATCTTCCCCGGAATCTTGAACACGGCGTTGGGCGTGCCGGCCGCCGCCCAGACCTCGTCGAAGGTCAGCAGGTCCTCGTCGACGAGCAGGGTGACCGGCTCCTTGTGGCCCAGCGGCGGCACCCCGCCGATGGAGTATCCGGTGGCGCTCTTGACGAAGTCCGCGTCGGCCTTCTCGATCCCGCCGCCGATGCGCTCGGCCACGGTGTCGGGGTCCACCTGGTTCGGACCGCTGGCGAGCACGACCACCGGGGCGCCGGTGCCGGCGGCGCGGAACACCAGCGACTTGACGATCTGCGCCTTCGAGCAGCCCAGGGCCCGGGCGGCGTCGTCCGCGGTGCGGGTGGAGTCCGGCAGTTCCTGAACGGTCAGCCCGAGGCCGCGCTCGTCAAGGGCCTGCTGGAACTGTCGGGCTCGTTTGCTCAGCGTCACTGGTGAAGCTCCCGGTCTCGGTTCATGGTGGTTCTCGGCGGTGGTCTTAGCGGCGGTGGTCTTAGCGGCGGTGCTTGGCGGCGGCTCGACGGGCTACGGGCCGGCGGCGAGCAGCGCCGCGCGGTCAACCTTGCCCGTCGCCGAAAGCGGAAACCCGTCCCGAATGCGGATCTCGCCCGGGATCATGTAGCCGGGCAGCCGCCCGGCGAGGTACCCGCGCACCGCTGCCGGGGTGCAGCCCTCGTGTTCGGGGACGACGAAGGCGACCAGCTTCTTCTGCCCGGTCGGATCCTCGGTCACCAGGACATGGCTCTGCTTCACCGCCGGGCACGCGTCGAGATGGTGGGCGACCTCGCCCAGTTCGATCCGGTACCCGTTGATCTTCACCTGGTCGTCGAGGCGTCCTTGGAAGACGAGCACGCCGTCGTCGCGAAGGTAAGCGCGATCGCCGGTGCGGTAGACCCGCTCGATGACGCCGCCCAGCCGGACGGTCGCGAAGCTGTGCGCCGTGGCCTCGGGCGACGCGAGGTAGCCGGGCGACAGACCGGGCCCGGCGAGCAGGACCTCGCCGGTTTCGCCGGGTTCGCACAGCCGCCCGGCCTCGACGACGTAGGCGCGGGTGTTCTGGATGGGCACGCCGATCGGCAGCGCGTTCTCGTCGGCGCGCAGCGCGCGCACCGGGTGATAGGTGGCGAAGGTGGTGCACTCCGTGGGCCCGTACACGCTGGTGAGCCGATCCGGGCCGTACCGGTCCAGGGCGCGGGCGATGTGCCGGAGCGAGTGCGCTTCGCCGCCGGTGAGGATGCGGCCGACGCTGTCGAGGGTCTGCGGCGCCTCGTCGAGGATCGAGTTGAACAGCGCGGTCGTGAGGAAGATATCGGTGACTTTCTCCTGCTCCAGCACGCGTTGCAGTTCGGAGAAGCGCACGAACGCCGAGGGGTACAGGACGCAGGTGCCGCCGTGCAGCAGCGCTCCCCAGATCTCGAAGGTGGCCGCGTCGAAGGTGACTGGAGCCAGCTGGAGCAGCACGCTGGATTCGTCGAGGGTGGTGTAGCGGGCGCGGAAGACGAGGCGCGCGATGGCGCGGTGCTGAATCGGCACCGCCTTGGGCCGGCCGGTGGATCCGGAGGTGAAGTTGACGTACGCGATCGCCTCGGCGCTCGTGGTGGCCGCCGGGTTCCCGGGATCGTCTGCGGCGTCTGCGTTTTCAATGGACGCTGTGTCTTCGATGGACGCTGTGTCTTCGATGGACGCTGTGTTTTCAACGGACCCCGCTTCCTCAATAGGCACCGTGGTCACGCCGGGCAGCCGCGCGGAGAGATTGGCGGCCGCGTCACCGAGCGCCACGGTGCACTGCGCCTGCTCGAAGAGGGCCGCGAGCCGGTCGTCCGGCCACGTGGCGTCGACTGGCAAATACGCCCCGCCGCACTTGAGCACGGCGAGTAAGGACGCGATCAGTTCCGGGCTGCGTCGCGCGCAGACCCCCACGATCCGGCCTTCGCAAGATCCGTGCGCGAGCAGACGTGCGGCGATGCGGTTCGCGAGCGCGTTCAGCTCCCGATAGGTCAAACGCCGTGAGCCGTGCACTACCGCCACCGAGTCGCTGAACCGCGCTACGCATTGTTCGAAGAGTTCTGAAACGCTGGCCTGTCCGGGATACGGCGCGGTGGTGCGGTTGAGCAGCCGGTGTGCTTCCAACGCTTTGTCGGTGACTTCGAGCTCATCCATCCCCGGCTCCGATTCGGCGGTCGATGGCCTTGAGTAGGTCGGACAAGTGCGTGTCGAGAAAGAAGTGGCCGCCGGGCATTTCCAGCAGCTCCGCGCAGCGCGTGGTGAACGACGCCCAACCGCTCATCGCCGCGCGGGTGTCGACCGGATCATCGACGCCGTACATCGCCGTGATCGGTACGTCGACGGACTGCCCGTGCCAGTCGGTCCACAGTTCGGCGAGGCGGATCTCCTCGCGCACCACGGGCAGCAGCAGGTCGCGCACGCCCGGGGAATCGAGGAATTCGGCCGGAGTCCCGCCCATGCGCCGCAACGCGTCGCAGAATCCTGCTTGATCGAGTTCGTGCATGTACGGCCGCACCTGCGGGACGTCCGGGCTGCGACAGCCGGAGACGAACAGGCGTCGGGTGCAGTCCGGGTGGTCCTTCTTCGCCCGGTGCACGAGCTCGTAGGCGAGTCGCCCGCCGAAGCTGTGGCCGTAGAACGCGTGCGGCGCGGCCAGATACGGCGCGAGCGCCGCGTACACGTCCGCTACCAGCGTTTCCCAGTGCTGATACGGCTTCTCCTTGATCCGCTTGCCGTGGCCGGGCAGCCTGAGCGTGAGCAGCTCCACGTCCGGTGCCACGCCGGCGGACCAGGCCCGGAACATGTCCGGGCTGCCGCCGGCGTAGGCGAGGCAGATCAGCCGGATGCGCACCGCCGGTTCGGCGGGGCGGATGGTCACCACCCAGCGATCGCCGTCGTCGGACATCCGTGCTCCCCGGTCACCGGGCCGCGGCGGACCGCGCCGGATCGGCGGCGCCGGCGGTGTTGCGCTGGATGGTCGCGGCGATGGCGCTCACGGTGCTGTGCTCGTACAGGTCGTCGGGCGGCAGCGCGTCCTCGCCGAACTCCTCCTCGACCCGGGCGATCAGCCTGATCGCGGTGAGCGAGGTGGCGCCGGCCGCGAAGATGTCGCCCTCGGCCCCGTCGAGCTCGACGCCAAGGTCGCGGCACGCCCCGATCACCCACTGCTCGACCTGGTTGCCGGCCGCGTCCGCCGCGCTCACGCCGCACCCACCGGGGTGCGCACCGGGAAGCGGAAGCCGTCCACCGTGCTGTCGACGAAGCGGTTGTGCCCGTAGCGGTCCTCGCCGGAGACCAGGACGTTGCCGAACTTCTCGAGGCTGGCCGCGCCGCCGAACTCCTCGAGGGAGTCAGAATACGGATACACTCGCACCGAGGTCGGCAGGTATCGCGCGGCGAAGCCGAGCCGCATCTCGTCGGTCTTGCCGCTGTGCGGGAGCGAGGCGTGCATCAGGGTCGACCAGAACATGATGAACTGGCCCTGCCGCATGACCTGCGAGACGGCCTTGGACTCGTCCGGCGACCAGTTCGGGTCCTTTTGCAGCTGCCGGTAGTCGTAGCCGAAGAAGCCGCGGCGCACCCCGCCCTTCACCTGCTGGTTGATGGAGTCGGCGTCGTAGGTCATGGTCTTGGACTCGTCGTAGTTCATCGTGCGGTGCGATCCCGGGATGAACTGCAGGCAGCCGTTCTCCAGTGTCGCCGGGGTGAACGCAGCCCACACGGTGATCGTCCCGCCGAACTCCGCGTCCTCGGGCCAGACGATCTGCGGGTGCTTCGATCCGGCCACGTTCGAGAAGTTGTCCGCCTGGTGCCAGTCGGTGCCCTCGTCGCCGGGGTACTTCGGGAAGAACTCGGTGCGCCAGCACAGCGTGTCCGGACCGAGCACCGAGGCGACCCGGTCCACGATCTGCGGGCTGGTGATGTGCCGGGCCAGGAACTCGATGTCCAGGTGGCGGTCGTAGTTCGCCAGGTTCGTCACGCCGGACATCGCGCCGTCGCTGTTGTATATCGCCTTCTTCGTGTTGAGCAGTTTCGGCCGCAGGGCCCGCAGATTCCGCTCCATCTCCTCCGCCGGATACAGGTCGAAGGGGCCGATGAAGCCGTCCCGGTGGAATCGCTCGAGCTCCTCTGGGCTCAGTGAGAAGTCGGTGCGCTGCTCGTCCATGCCCGTCTCCCTCGTGTGCTTGTCGCATTAGGCAGGCTGCCGAGGCAGTCTATCGGCACTGATCCGTATATGGAACAGCTATCCGGATTCTGATACGTTGCCCGTTCAGCGGCCGGTTTGCGGCGCCGCCGCGGCCTGCTCGGCCTGCTCGGCCTGCGCTGTCCGCTCCGTCTCTTCGGTGCCCTGCGGTGCGTCGGCGGGGCGCTGACGTGGCAGGGCGCTCGTCGTCGCCGACGGAATCCGGCGGTGGCGCAGCGCGAGGAAGGCGAAACCGGCCAGCAGGCCCCAGAACGGGCTGCTGATTCCAGCCACGGTCACATTCGAGACGGTCACCAGGAAGGTGACCGTCGCGCATTCGCGCAGCCGCTCCTCGGCCAGCGCGGCGGTCAGCGCGGAGACCAGTGCGCCGAGTAGGGCCAGTCCGGCGACCGTCTCGATCAGCAGCGGGGACGCCGCCGCGCCGAGGGCGGCGGCCAGGCCGGAGCACAGGCCGAGGACCAGATATCCGCATCCGCTCGCCACCCCCGCGATCCACCGGCGCCGCGGGTCCGGGTGCGCGTCCGGCCCGGCGGCCATCGCCGCGGTGATCGAGGACAGGTTGAGCGCGATTCCCCCGCTCGGCGCCACCACCAGTCCGGCGGCGCCCGTCACGGTCAGGATCCGCCGCACCGGCGGCCGGTATCCATAGGTCGCGAGCACGGCGACGCCGGGGATGTTCTGCGAGGCCATGGTGATCACGTACAGCGGCAGCGCCAGCCCGACGAGCGCGCCGAGGGTCGGCCTCGGCAGGTCGAAGGTGAGCGGCGGGAGCAGTCCCGGCGCCCGGAACCCGCCGCTCGGGCCGACGACCGCGACGACCACCGCCGCCGCGGCGAGGGCGGCCGGCACCGCCCAGCGCGGAAGCAGCCGGGAGAAGACGGCCCAGGTCACCACGACCGGCGCCGCCTGCCACGGGATGTGCGCCATCGCGTTGACCGGTGCGGCGCACAACGGCAACAGCACTCCGGCCAGCAGCGCCGCGGCGATCTGGGGCGGGACCGCGCTGACCCACCGGCTCAACTGCGGGACAGCGCCCGTGATCACGATCAGCGCGCCGGCCACCACGAAGGCGCCCAGCGCCGCGGCGTACCCGCCGGGTACCCGTCCCGTCGAGGCCAGCAGCGCCGCACCCGGAGTGGACCAGGCGATGATGACCGGCATGCGGGTGCGCACGCTGAACCAGAGCGTCAGCGCGCCCATGCCGAGCGAGAGCACCAGCAACCCGGAGGCCGCCCGCGCCGTGTCCGCGCCCACCGCCCGCAGACCGGTGAGGACCACCGCGAAGGAGCCGACATAGCCGACCAGCGCGGTGACCACCCCGGCGAGGACCGGCTGGCTCCAATCGCGCGCCGCGTGTCGTGTCGTGCCACTCATGTGATGTACACCCACCCCGAACTGTTCTGTATACGGAACGAACCAGGGTGGCACGATAGCAACCGTGAACGCGAACTCGGCGCCGGAGGCGGCGCGTATCGGCCGGCGTATCACCGCGTTGCGCCGCGAACGCGGCTGGAGCCTCAACGAGCTGGCCCTCCGCGCCGGGGTCGGCAAGGCGACGCTGTCGGGGGTCGAGGCGGGCACCCGCAATCCGACCCTTGAGACGCTCTACGCGATCGCCGGGCAGCTCGGGCTGCCGCTCGCCGCGGTGCTGGCCGATCCGCGCGACGGCATCGAGGCGGTGAGCACCGTGCACGGCACGGCGGTGACGGCTGAGCTGCTGGCGGTCTTCAACGAGCCGACCGCGGTGTTCGAGTACTACCGGGTGGTCATCAAGCCGAGTCTGCGCCAGACCTCCCCCGCCCACGTCGCCGGCACCACGGAACACCTCACGGTGTACCGAGGCATCGGCTACGTCGGCGCCAGCCACACGCCGCTCAAGGTGATGGCCGGCAGCTATGCGACATGGAACGCTGACGAGCCCCACATCTTCGAGGCCGACGAAGAGATTCACGGCGCGCTGCTCATCCGCTATCCCTCCGCCGCCTGAGCCCGGGACGGCCCGCCGCCGGCCGCCGCGGCGCGCGGATCGGTCAGCCGCAACGCCAGTAGGAAGGCCAGGATCGGGAAGACGGCGACGATCTCCAGCGTGCGCACCAGGCCGGTGTGGTCGGCCAGCACTCCGAGCAACGGGGCGGTCAGGCCGCCGACGGAGTTGGCCAGTCCCAGCGTCATGCCGCTCGCCGTGCCGATGTGCCGGGGCAGGTAATCCTGGCCCAGGGTGACCTGGACGGTGAACGGCACGAACACGGCCACGCCGAGCACGGCGGTCAACGCGAACCGCACCGCCACCGAGGGGACGAGCACCAGCGCGAGGAAGGCCGGAATGCACACCGCGTATCCGAGCCTGATCGCGGGCAGCCGTCCCCGGCGGTCCGCGAGGTAGCCGCCCAGCACGGTACCGATCGCTCCGGCCACGGAGAACACGGTCAGCGCCCACGAACCGACCGCGGTGGACTTGTGCTCCACCCTGATGAACAGCAGGGCCAGGAACGAGATCAGCGAGAAATACAGCACCGACCTGGTCACCACGACCGCCGTCAGGGCACTGAACGCCCGCCAGTCATCGCCACGGTCGGCGGCCGCCGCGCTCCCGCCGCGGCGCCCCGCCTTGCCCGCGCCGGCCACGGTCCACGGGCGTGCGCTCCACGTCGCGGCGGCCATGAGCACGGCCGGCACGGCGAGCAGCGGCGTGCCGCGCAGCCCGGTCGCCAACAGCACCGGGGTCATGAGCAGCGGCGCCAGGGACACCCCGATGTTGCCGCCGACCGTGAACCAGCTCATCGCGCGGGTCGACGACCGGGCCGCGGCGCGCGCCACCCGGGCGGCCTCGGGGTGGTATGCGGCGACGCCGATGCCGGAGACCGCGATGGCCAGCCAGGTCAGGACGTAGTTGCCGCCGAGCCCGGAGAGGCCCACGCCGACCCCGGCCACGAGCATGCCCCCAGGGATCAGCCAGCCGAGGCTGTGCCGGTCGGTGAGCAGGCCGAAGCCGGGCTGCACGATGCTGGCGAGGAAGGTGGCGGCCAGGGTGATGCCGGTCAGGGCGGCGTAGGTGTAGTGCCGTTCGACGGCGAAGAAGGAGATGAGCACCGGGATGGCGCCCTGGTAGAGGTCGTTGACGGCATGGGTGGTGGTCAGCAGCACCATGCGTGGGCGCCGCGACTCCTCTCGCGCACCGCTTAACGCGGCGTGGCCGACGGCAGCAGTCTGTTCTGCGGACACGGGACCTTACCCCTTACCCCGCTGAGGTCGATGAGTCGCGAAGGGCTCGGTTGCCTTCGGTATGCGCGCACGCCCTGGCGCCCGAGCACCGGAGCATGAGTAGGCGATTGCGCGGAAGCCCGGTGCCGGGCGGTCGGCGTCCGCTACACTAGCACTCCTCAGACAACCTGCGAAGGATACGAGTCATGACGCTCGCGCCGGTGAAGCGCAGTCCGCTGGTCGACCAGGTGATGCAGCGGCTGCTGGCCGAGGTGGCCTCCGGCGCCTGGCCGGTGGGCCAGCGGCTGCCCTCGGAGACGAGCCTCGCGGGCATGCTCGGGGTCGGCCGCTCGACGATCCGGGAGGCCATCAGGGCCCTGGTCGGCGCGGGCATCGTGGAGACCCGGCAGGGCCTCGGCGTGTTCGTGGCGTCGACGCGGCCGGTGGAGAACCTGGAGCAGCGGCTGCGCCGAGCCGACGTGCTCGAGGCCTACGAGGTGCGCGGCAGCCTCGAAGTCACCGCCGCGCGCCTGGCGGCGCAGCGCCGGACGCCGGAGGACCTCGAGCGCCTGGAAGCCGCGCTGGAGCGCCGCATGCAGGCCCGCGGCGCGAGCGCGCAAGAGCTCGTCGACGCGGATCTCGACTTCCATCAGGCGGTCGTCGCCGCGGCGTGGAACTCCGTGCTCAGCGACGTCTACGGCGCGCTGCTGCCGGTGTTGCGGACCCGGCTCAAGGACCTGGCCGAGGACGCCGCCGCGAACGCGGACGACCGGATGCGGCGAGCCGACAACGCGCACCGGGTGCTGTTGGACGCGATCCGCAGCGGTGATCCGCACGCGGCCGCGGACGCGGCGCTGGACCACCTCGAAGGCGCGCGGCGGGGTGTGCGCGCGGCGATGGAGGAGCGCGGCTCGGAGCAGAAGCCCTGAGGTCGGGCCCGGCACCGCGCCGGGCGGACCGTTTCAGTCATCAGTGCTCTTGCTTTCACGAAGATTCAGGCCGACCGAATCAGTCAGCTGCTTTGAAAGGCGCAGCTGATGGCGTACAGCGCGCGACCTTCCGGCCACGGTGCGCCATAAGCCGAGCTGACAGAGCCTCTGAACGGTATTGACCGCTTAATCACCCCTCTGGTTGTATGACAACCGGCCGGGTCTGAGGACCGAACCAACCGGCCCTCTCCCGCCACCTGTCCATCCTGGAGGGAGTATCGAGATGCTCGATCGCATCGCCCGCTACGCCGCCGATCCCAACTACGCCGTCACGCGCACGGCCGCTGCTGTGCGCACCACTGACTCGACCGGCCTCGCCGTGGCCAACCACGCCGTCGCGAACCACGCCGTCGCGAACCACGCAGTGGCCAATCACGCGGTAGCCAACCACGCTGTCGCGAACCACGCAGTAGCCAACCACGCCGTGGCGAACCACGCGGTAGCCAACCACGCGGTCGCCAATCACGCAGTGGCGAACCACGGCCGCTGAGCGCGGCCGAAAGATATATCAGAGCACTACGGGGCGGCGGGGCCGGCGTATTCGCGTGCGCCGCCGCCTCGAGCGCCCCAGGCGCCCTGACCGAAAGCAGAGCCATGCGCGTCGTCCTGATCAACATGCCGCTGACCTCGCTGCGCTTCCCTTCGTTCGCCCTGAGCCAGCTGGCCTCGGTGGTCCGCGAGGAACTCGGCGAGCGCTGCGAGGTCGAGGTCGTCTACGCCAACCACCTCTTCGCCCGCGAGCTCGGCGTCGACCGTTACGAACGCCTCGCCGACCCGCGCTACCACTCCACCGGCGTCGGCGAGTGGATCTTTCGCGGGGGCGCCTTCCCCGAGCTTCCGGACAACTCAGCGCCCTACCTCGCCCGGTACTTCGGCGGCGAACAGGGCGGCGAACTCGCCGCCACCGTCCGGCTGGCCGCCGGGCTCGCCCCCGATTTCTGCGCCCGGCTGGCCGAGCGGCTCGACCTGCGCGACGGCGACGTGCTCGGCCTCACCTCGATGTTCGCCCAGACGGCCGCGAGTATCGCGCTGTGCCGCGCCGTGAAGCGGCGCACCCCGGGCGTGATCACGATCATGGGCGGCGCGAACTGCGAGACGGTGATGGGAGCGGCGCTCGCGCGGGCCGAGGAGCAGCTCGACTTCGTCTTCTCCGGGCCCGCGCTGGTCTCGCTGCCGACCTTCCTCAAGCGGCTGCTCGACGACGGATCGACCGAGCGCTGCCACACCGTCCCCGGCGTGCTGAGCCGGCGCAACCACGACAACCCGGTGGCCAGGGCCCTGACCGGGCAGGAACGGCCGCTGGCCGACGTGATCGTGCCCGACTTCGCGGCCTTCCGCGCGGCCTTCGACGCGACCTTCCCCGACGGCGGCGCGCGCCCGGTGCTGTTCTTCGAGACCTCGCGCGGCTGCTGGTGGGGCGAGCGCGCCCACTGCACCTTCTGCGGGCTCAACGGCTCGGACATGGGCTTTCGCGAGATGCCCGCGCAGGCCGCGGTGCGCCAGTTCGAGCAGCTCTTCGAGTTCCACCCCTGGTGCACCTCGTTCCACTGCGTCGACAACATCATGCCGACCAGCTACCTGGAGACCGTGCTGCCCGCGCTCGACCCGCCGCCGGGCACCGAGATCTTCTTCGAGATCAAGGTCGGCAAGCTCGGCCACGACGACCTCAAGACGATGGCCAACGCCGGAGTGACGCTGCTGCAGCCGGGCATCGAAGCGCTGTACACCCCGACGCTCAAGCTCATGCGCAAGGGCACCTCGAGCTTCCAGAATCTCGCCTTCCTCGCCGAGTGCAAGCAAGTAGGCATCCAGCCGTTGTGGAGCCTGCTGATCGGCTTCCCGAGGGAAGAAGAGGCCGTATACGACAAGTACCGCGCGGACCTGCCGCTGCTCGGCCACCTGCCACCGCCGATCGGCGTCTTCACCATCAGGTTCGACCGCTACAGCCCGTACTTCACCGGCGCCTCGGACTACGGGCTCGAACTCAAGCCGTTCGACTTCTACCGGATGACCTTCCCGTACCCAGAGCAGACCATCGCGGACCTCGCCTATTACTTCGACGACATGAGCGGGCAGGCGTATCAGGAGGCTTCGCTGCGCCGCCAGCCGGAGCTCCAGGCGCTCGCCGCCGCGTGGCGCGACGGGTGGTCGGACGGGACCGCTCCGGTGCTGCGGCTGGAGTTCGACGGCGAGCAGTGGTCGATCCTCGACACCCGGGGCGCGCAGCCGCGGCGCACGATCATCGGCATCGAAGAGGTCGAACTCCTGCACGCGATGGCCAAACCGGTGCGGCTGGACCGATTGCAGATCGAGGGCGAGCCGATCGACGAGGCGGTGCTCGACCGGCTGCGCGCGCTCGGCACGGTGTTCGAGGAGAACGGGCGGACCATGACGCTGGTCGAGAACGTCCTCGCGCCACTGCGTGCCGAGGACTCCGATGCCGCGATACGCGAATCAGTAGGCGCCGATGCGTAGGGTCGGCGCCGGCCTGTTCCGGCTCGCGGCAGGAGACGGCGGACAGCCGGTCCGCGCGGTGTGCTTTCCGCACGCGGGCGGTTCGGCGAGCGCGTTCCACGCCTGGCCCGCGCTGCTCGAAGCAGCCGCCGACGTGTTGGCGCTGACCTTGCCCGGGCGCGGTATCCGGATCAGGGACGAACTGATCGCCGACCTGCCCGGGATCGCGCGGGCCGTGGCCGACGACCTCCAGGGCGGAAACCTGCTCGACCGGCCGTACGTCCTGTTCGGCCACAGCATGGGCGGCCTCGTCGCCTATGCGACCGCGTCGGAACTCGCCCGCCGAGGCCTGCCGCCCGCCACCGTCGTCGGTATCTCCGCGACCCCGGCGCCCTGGAGCGCGCAGTCCGCCGCGCCGGCGCAGCAGAGCGACGACGAACTGCTCGACCGGTTGCGGTCCTTCGAGGCCACGCCGGAAAGCACGCTCACCGGCAACGCGGCGCTCAGAGCCCTGCTGCCGGCGATCCGTGCTGACTTCGAAGCCTGCGACGGATACCGGCCCGCGCCGCGACCGCTCGACTCCCCGGTGCTCTGCTGGGCCGGGACGCGCGACCCGGTGGCGCCCGTGGAAACCGTGCGGGCGTGGAGCGAGGTGGCAGCCGCGGGCTTCGAGCTCGAACTGCTTGACGCGAGCCACTTCTACCTGGACGAGCACGGTTCGCGGATCATTCGCGGCCTGCTGGCCGGGCTTATCACCGCACCCGCCGCGACCCAGGAGTTCGCATGACCGTAGACAGCGCGGAGCTCGAACGGCTCGAGGACCTGTTCGAGAACGCCTCCGTGGGCTTCGCCTTGACCGACCCGGCCGGGAACCTGCTGCGCCGCAATCGCGCCTTCGGGCTGCTGACGGGCAGCGGTCCGCGCGACGCCGGCGGGAGCCCTCCCCCGCTGGCGCACTACTTCGCACGCCCGGATCTGCCGGGCTGGCTGATCGGCATGCTGACGCAGGACCAGCCGGTGGCGGACGAACCCGCGGTCCTCAACGGCCTGGACGGACGGCAGCGGCAGGTGATCGTCGACGCCACCGGGCGCACCGGCGCGGACGGCCGGCTCGAAGCCGTCAGATGGGTGCTGCGGCCACGGCTCGACGGCGCGACGCCCTCGCTCGACGACGGCGAGAACGACGCCGTGCGCTGGGCGCGCGCGGTGAGCCCGGCATCAGACCTCCGCGTGGAGTTGCCGAGCCTGTCCGAGTCCGAATCCGAGGCCCGGCTGCGTGAGCTGGAGGACTTCTTCCAGAACGTGCCCGCCGCGATCCATCTGATCGGCATGCGCGGGATCGTCTTGCGGGCCAACCGGCTCGACCTGGCGGTCGCCGGCCACAGCGCCGACCCGGAGCGCTACCTCGGCCACCACGTCAAGCCGTACTACGCGGACCAGACCGTACTGGAGGACCTGTTCGGCTTCTGGGACAAGGGAAATCCCATCGTGAACTTCCGCTCCAGGCTGGTCGGCGCCTCCGGTGCCGCCCTCGGCGTGGTGATCTTCTCCAACTCGCGCATCGTCGACGGCCGGTTCCGCAACACCCGCTGCGTGGTGTTCCCCGACCCCGACCAGAGCGCCCCGCCCACCGCAACCCGCAGGTTCCGCTGGCCGGCCGCGCCGCTGTTCGCGGGCGCCGCCGCCGCTCCCGTCCGGAAGGGATGAGGATGACCACCGCCACCTCACGGCCCACCAGTGCGCGCTCCGCGGACTCCTGGGGCGTCACGCTGGACTACATCCTGGGCAAGAAGCGCGCCGAGGAGGCACTCGGCTTCCTGATCGCCTGCGGCGGCGCGCTCGAAGCGGCCGCGAGCCACGTCGAGGCGGTGCAGAGCGTGCTGGCGCTCAGCGTCCCGTACTTGGCGGACTGGGCCGGCGCGGACTTCGAGCCGGCGCCCGGCCTGGCGCGGGACCCGGTGCGGCGCAGCCGGACCGTGGCGGACTGCGCGCCCGAACTGCTTGAGCCGCTCGCCGCCGCGCTGGCCGAGCGGACTCGCAGCGCGTCGCCCGCCGATCAGGCGACGCTGCTGCTGACCGCGGAGAGCGGGGAACTGCACGGCGTCGCCGCGGACCCTGGCAGCGGTGAGCCCGTCGCCACGAAAACGGATCCGCAGCTCGCCGGCATGGCGGCCACAGCAGGGGTCGCGTCCGCGCTCGCGGTGCCGCTGCGCCGATTCGACCGGCAACTGGGAACCCTGATACTGCTGCGCGCGGCCAACCGCCCGGACGCGCAATTCGAGGCCGGCCCCGTCGAGTTGGCGGTGGAGGTCGCGCGGCGGCTGTCCTGGGTCACCGACGCGTTCGCCGCACGCGCCGCCGGGCCGGCCGCTGCTTCTCTCGTCTCGGGGTGAGTCCATGGGCAGTGCGGCCCTCGACGCTCTTAGGCGCCTCGATCCGGACGGTCTGATCGACTTCGGTGCCGAGCAGTTCCAGACCGATCCATGGCCGGTCTACCGCGAACTGCGGCGCAGCGACCCGGTGCACTGGATCGCCGCGAACCGCATGTTCTTCGTCCTGAAATACGAGGACGTCGCGCACGCCCTCACCGATGACCGGTTGGCGACGGACTTCCCGGTGCGCGCGAGCCGCCGGATCTTCGGGTCGACGATGCTGGACGCGGACGGCGCCGGGCACCGCGCGCTGCGGCAGGGCTTCGGCGCCCTGTTCAGCGCCAAGGCCGTCGGCGGCTACGGCGCGCAACTCATCGCCGAAGCCGTCGAGGCGACCCTCGCGCCGCTTGCCGGCTGCACGAACATCGACTTCGCGCAGCACGTCGCCGCGCGGCTGCCCTACGAGGTGACCACCCGGCTGCTCGGCGTCCCGCCCCAGGACGGCCCCTGGCTGCGCGAGCACGTGCGCGCCGTGGCTCGGGGACTCGACTTCCCTGGCGGCCCACTCTCTGAGGCACAGGCCGCGGAATCAGTCCTTTGCGATTATCTCCGGGACGCGGCGCGGCACAGTACGCGCGCGGCAGGCTCCGCCGTGCCGAGTCTGCTTGACCTGCTCGTACGACGCGCCGGCTCACCGGACGACCCGCGATTCGGCGGAACGGCGGTGCTCTTCCTGCTGGCCGGCACCGAAACCAGCGAGGCGGCGCTGTGCACGATGATGCTGGCGCTGCTCTCGCAGCCCGGTCCGGACACGGTTGTCGACTGGTCGGACGGCGATGCCGTGGCGGCGGGAATCCGGGAGGCGCTGCGCTGGGAGCCGCCCACTCAGAGCATCCTGCGATACGCGACGGACGACCTGACGATCCGCGGCGTGCACATTCCGCGGCGCAGCGCCGTGCTGCTCTCGCTGGCCTCGGCGAACCGCGACGAAGAGGTCTTCGACGAGCCGGACCGCTGGTGGCCCGCACGTCCCGCGCGCCGTTCGCTGACCTTCGGCGCCGGCCCGCACACCTGCCTCGGCATCCATCTGGCCTATGCCGAGTTCGAGGCTCTCGCCGCCGCGCTGGGGCGGCGCTTCACCGACATCGCCCTGGACGGGCCGGCTGCGCCGCTGCGCGGCCACGGCTTCAGGCGGCCGGTGCGGCTCGACCTGCGCTGGCGGCAACGCCGCCGACAAGGAGGACCAAGATCGTGACGGACAGCACAGTGTCTACCAAGGCAGCGTCGCACGACACAGCATCAAACATCACCGCGCCCACCGCACCGCCGTCCGACGGGCGCATCGAGCAGCTGCGCGAGTGGCTGGAGCAGCGGTACCCGGACGCGGAACTCGACGAGGACAGCGACCTGACCGACGGGGTCGTCGAGGACTCACTCGCTTTTGTGGAACTGCTCGTCCTCGTGGAGGACCTGCGGGGCACGCCGATCCCGGCGGCGGACGTCGACCTGGAGAACTTCCGCACGCTGCGCATCATCGCCGCCCGGTTCTTCGACGCGGCGGCCGCGGGAGACGGCCAGTGAGCGCGTTCACGCTCGCGGCCGGCGCTCGCCCCGCCACCGCCTCCTCCCCCGCCCTCGCGGACGGCGCGCGCGCTTGGCAGCCGGGATACCCGCGGGAATGGGAGCCGGTGCTCGTCGGGAGATTCCTGCTGCGCCACGCGCGATCGCGGCCCGATGCCACCGCGATCATCTCGCACGGCGTCAGTCATACCTACGCAGAACTCGAACATTCCGCCACGCGGTGGCGCGAGCGCCTGGCTGCCCTGGGCCTGCGACACGGCGACGCGGTCGCGGCGCTGATGGAGCCGGGATTCGAGTCGGTCAGCCTGCTGATCGCGTGCGGCGAGCTTGGCTGTGTCTTCGTCCCCTTCAACGCGGACCTGCCCGAGGCCCGCGTAGTGGGTATCTGCCGCCAGATCGACGCGAAGCTGCTGGTGCTCGGCCCAGGGGCGCAACTGCGCGCAGAGCGTGCAGCGCGCATCACGGACCGGTGGGCGGTGACCCAGGGCTCGGATGCAGAGACTCACGGCGGGCCGGTCGCCGGTCCCGGGCCGCACCGCAAGGTGCTGGAAAGCGACATCGCGTACATCATCTTCACCTCCGGAAGCACCGGCACGCCCAAAGGCGTGGTGATGAGCCATCGCGCCGCCGTCGTGGCCTTCCGCGCCATCGCAGCAGCCTGCGACGTGCGCGGCCGGCTCGGCTCGGTCGCTCCGCTCGGCTTCGACCTGAGCCTGCTCGACACGGCAGCCGCCCTCGGCGTCGGCGCCACGATCGTCTACGTCCCGCGTCAGGTCGCGTTGCATCCCCGTCGCCTGTTTGACGAGCTGGCCGCGCAGCGCATCCGGCAGATGCACAGCGTGCCCACCCTCTGGTCGATGATGCTCAAGCACTGCGGCGATCGGCTCGGCGAGCTCAGGGACCTGCAACGCATCGTCGTCGGCGGCGAGGAGCTGACCGTCGCGACCGTCAACGCGTTGCGCGCGCGGCTACCGGCTCTCGAAGTCGTGAACCTCTACGGGCAGACCGAGTCGATCTGCTGCGCGTTCTATCCGGTGCCCAATCCGGTGCCGGCGGGCTGGGCGTCGATCCCGATCGGGACAGCGTATCCGGGTGCTGAGATGCTGCTTTTCGACGAGCGCGGCGACCGGGTGACGGCCGAGGGAGCGCCCGGCGAGATCTACTTGCGCGCGGCGAGCATGTTCCAGGGGTACTGGCGCGATGCCGAGACGACCGGCCGGGTCCTGGTGCCCGATCCGGAACGGCCGGACTCCGGCGAGCGGCTGCTGCGAACCGGCGATCTGGCCGTCCTCGGCCCCGGCGGGCTCGCGTTCGCCGGCCGCCTCGACCACCAGGTGCAGGTCCACGGCAACCGGGTGGAGCTCGAGGAGATCGAACGCTGTCTCGCCCGCGCGCACGGCGTGCGCGTCGCAGGGGTCACCGACGTGCGCGAGGGAGACAGCCATTTGATCGTCGCCTTCGTCGTCGTGGACGACCCCGGCGCCGCCGACTCGGCGGGGCTGCGCGAGCACTGCCGCGCGGATCTGCCGCCGTACATGGTGCCCGCGCGGTTCGTCTTCGCCGAGGCGCTTCCCGAGTCCGCGTCCGGGAAGGTGGACCGAAAGGCGCTCGGCACGTTGTGGTCGACACACACTCACGGGCCGACGCGTTCTGCTGACGATCGCACCGTGCCGGTGGCCCGATGAACGACCCCGGCCAGCGCCAGGTCGCTCTCTACGACACCACGTTGCGCGAGGGTGGCCAGGCTCCCGAGGTGAATTTGGACGCGCAGGCCAAGGTGCGGCTCGCCCGCGCCCTCGTCGCGACGGGCGCGGACGCGATCGAGGCCGGTTATCCGATGACCTCGCCGGGCGAATTCGAGGCCGTACACGCGGTGGCCGGCGAGGTCGGCGGCTCGGTCATCGTGGCGGCGCTGGCCAGGGCCAACCGGATCGACGTCATGCGCGCCAACGCCGCTCTGGCCGGAGCGGCGCGGCCGCGCATCACCGTGTTCGTACAGGTCTCCGAGGTCCAGGCGCGTGCGGCCGGTCTGACGCTCGACCAGATGGCGCAGCGCGCCCGCGAATCCGTGGCCCGGGCCCGTGACCTGGTCGCCGACGTGCAGCTGTCGCTCGGCGACGTTCCGCGGGCGCAGCCCGGGTTCGTCGCCGAGCTCGCGCGCGCCGCGGCGGAGGCCGGAGCGGGCACGATCTCGCTGGTGGACAGCGCCGGAGTGGCCACGCCGGAGGAGATCGGGCGGGCCGTGGCCGGGGTGCGGGAGGCCCTGGCCGGCCTGCCGGCCAGCGTGTCAGTCCACTGCCACGACGACCTCGGGCTGGCCACCGCGAACGCGTTCGCCGGAGTGCTCGCCGGCGCCGATCAAGTCGAGTGCTCGGTCAACGGGGTCGGCGAGCGGGCCGGGAACACGGCGCTGGAGGAAATCGCGGTGCTGCTGCGGGTCAAGGGTCCGGCTCACGGAGTCGATTGCGCGGTGCGTCCAGCCGAGCTCGCCTCGGCCAGCGCGATCGTCGAACTGGCCACCGGGTATTCGGTCTCCTGGAACAAGGCCGTGGTCGGCCGGCACGCCTTCGTGCACAGCGCCGGAGTCCATCAGGACGCGGTGTTGGCGGACGATTCGAGCTACGGCGCGCTCGGCTCGGTGTTCGGCGCCGCCCCGGGCCTGGCCCTGGGCAAGCACACGAGCCTGGCTGGACTGCGCGCCGCTCTGGTCGCCTCCGGCGCGTCGCCGACCACTCGCGAACTGGCCGACATGTACCGACGCCTCAAGGAACTCGCCGACGCCGGGCGAAGCCCGCTCACCCTCGCCGACCTTCTCCCGGCGGCCGAATCCGGCAGGAGTGGGCGATGAGCGCGATCGCGACCACGCATGTCGGCAGCTTGGTGCGGCCGACCGAGCTGCGGCCCTTTCTGCTCGCCAGGCATCATCGGACCCCCTATGACGAGGCGGAGTTCGAGCGGGTGCTCGCGCAATGCGTCGATGACGCGGTGCGCGACCAGGTGGCCGCCGGCGTCGACATCGTCTCGGACGGCGAGTTCGGCAAGACGCTGACCTGGGCGACGTATATCAGGGAACGACTCGACGGTTTCGAGGAGCGGCCACTCGGGGACGGCGAGCCCGAGCCGCAGCGCTTCGGTTTGGACCGCCGCGCATTCCCGGAGTTCTTCGCGGAGTACGACCGCGTCCAGTTCCCGGAAGGCCAACCCGAGCGGGGCCTGGAATGGGTGTGCACCGGACCGATCCGCTATCGCGGACAACGGGAGCTGCGCCGCGACATCGCCAATCTGCGCGCGGCGGCGGAACGACACGGAGCGCGCGGCGCATTCCTGCCGGTCGTGGCGCCGGGGAGCGTGATGCCAGTACGCCGCGACGAGTTCTACGGCACGGAGCGCGAGTTCGCGCTGGCCGTCGCCGATGCCCTGCGCGTCGAGTACACCGAGATCGTGAACGCCGGCCTGTACGTGCAGATCGATGACGCGTACCTGACCATGATGCACGACTCGATGGTGCACGCGCCGAATGCGGGCCCTGAGACCGCGCGCGAGTTCCGCGAGTGGGCCGAGCTGCGTATCAGTTCCCTCAACCGTGCGCTGGAAGGCGTTCCGCCGGAACGCGTGCGCTATCACGTGTGCTGGGGAAGCTGGAACGGGCCGCACACCGGCGACGTGCCCCTGCGCGAGATCTTGGACTTAATCCTCCAGGTGAACGCCGGTTCCTACGCCATCGAGCAGGCCAATCCGCGGCACGAGCACGAGTGGGCGGTGTGGGAGGACGTCGCCCTCCCGGAAGGCAAGCGGCTGATTCCCGGAGTGATCAGCCACGCGACCAACATCGTCGAACATCCGGACCTGGTCGCGGAACGCTTGCTGCGCAACGCGCGCCTCGTCGGATCCGATCGCATCGACGCGGGCACGGACTGCGGATTCGCGCAGACCCCGTTCAGTGCCCGAGTGCACCCGTCGATCATGTGGGCGAAGCTTCGCGCGCTCGCGGAAGGCGCCCGGATCGCCTCCAAAACGCTGGGGCTGGCATAGATGAGCACTCAAGACACTGAGGCGGAACAGCACAAGACGCGCCTGCGGGTACGCGAAGTGCTTGAGCGCGAGGTACTGCCCTTTGCCGAGCAGTGGGAGGATCAGGGCTATATCGACCGCAGCGGCTGGATCTCCCTCGCCGAAGCCGGATTATTCGCGCTGCCGCACGCAGGACCGGGATTCCTTGACAGCGCGGTGTTCCTCGAAGAGCTCGGCCGCACAGGCTACGCCGGAATCCGAGCCGCTATCGGCGTGCACGCATATATGGCCCCTTCATATCTGATCAAGTTCGGATCGGCGCGGCAACAGGAGAGCTATCTGCCCGCGATCCGCCGAGCGGAGCGCATCGCCGCCCTCGCGTTGAGCGAGGAAGGCGCCGGCACCGACCTGGGCTCCGTGCGCACGCGCGCCGAACCCGACGAGAACGGCGGCTACCTGCTGTCCGGCCGCAAGCTGCACGTCGCCAACGGCTCGCAAGCCGGACTCATCATCACCCTCGCCCGCGTCGGACCGGCGGACAGCGACGCTGAACAGCAACGGGGCCTGTCTCGCCTAGCCCTTTTCGCCGTCGACGCGAGGGCGCGCGGCGTGGCCGCGACCCCCGAGCCGATGCTGGGATGGCGCACCGCGGACGTGTGCACGGTCGACTTCGACAACGTCCGCCTCCCGGGCGACGCGGTCATCGGAAAGCCCGGCCGGACGTTGATCTATCTCGCGCAGGCGCTGGAATTCGAGCGCTTAGTCGCCGGGCTGCTGGCGGTGGGCGGCACGGCGTTCTGCGTGTCGCTGCTCGACGAGTTCGCGCGCAGCCATCGGATCAACGGCGCCGCGCTCAGCGCGAACCAGGCCGTCCGGCACCGCGTCGCCGATCTGTCCGCCGACCTCGCGCTGGTCGAGCAGTACGGCCGCTACGCCGCGCAACAGCACGCCCTGGGCCGTCTCGACGCGCGCGTCGCGTCCATCCTCAAGCTCAAAGCGACCGAGCTAGCCGTCACGGCCGCGCAAGCCTGCATGCAATTCCACGGCGCGAGAGGATACGCGGCCGACAGCGCGGCTGCTCGCGTATTCCTGGACGCGGCCGCGGGAACGATCGCCGCCGGCCCGAGCGAGCTGATGCGCGAGCTCATCTTCGAGTCCCGCTGATCCGAGCCCCGCTGACTCGAGTCCCGCCGACTCGTCGAAGGGATCGAACAACCGTCGAAGCGCTTGCTTTCATTTCGACAGGCTCGTTCCCACCGCTCAGCCGTCGTGGATCAAGGCTCTGCCAGCGGTTCTTTCGCTGCGCCGTGCAGCCCCGTCGATCTCGCATTTCCTTCTGGACAGCGTGAATCGCCGCCGGTATCCCTGAGTCGAAGCGCTTCGATGCCGCGGCTGGATGCGACGCCTCTGCGCGGTACCGCGCCGAACGACCCACAGAGAAAGAGGACACCCACGATGTCAGAATCCGAAGGGCGCGCTGCGCGGCGCAGTGCACCGCGCAGTGCCGCATTCCGCAAACGAAGCCGAATGGCCGCCGCGACCGCGGCAGTGCTCGTCACCACCGCGGTCGCCGGGCTGGCCGTCGCCCAATCCGCCAGCGCCGCGAGCGGATGCCAGGTCTCGTATACCGCCAACTCGTGGCCGGGCGGCTTCACCGCGAGCATCTCGATCACGAACCTCGGCTCGCCGCTCACCAGCTGGACGCTCGGCTTCACCCTGCCGGGCAACGAGAGCGTCACGCAGGGCTGGAGCGCCGGCTTCAGCCAGTCCGGCCAGAACGTGACCGCCGCCAACGCCTCCTACAACGGCTCGCTGGGCACGAACGCGAGCACCAGCATCGGATTCAACGGCAGCTATACCGGCTCCAGCTTCCCGGGCAACCCGACCTCGTTCACGCTCAACGGCACGACGTGCACCGGCGCGGTCGCCACCGGCTCGCCGACGCGCACCTCCACGCCCACGCCCACGCCCACCCCGACACCGACGCCCACTCCGACGCCGACCTCGTCCGGGTCCTCCGGCTACCTCTACGAGGACTCCGGCCAGTGGGCGCAGTACTCCATCGGCGGCTACACCATCTACAACGACGAGTGGGGCAGCGACCACGGCGCCCAGACGCTCTGGGTGAAGTCCGCGACCAACTGGGGCGTCTTCTCCACCCAGCCGAGCACGTCGGGCGTCAAGTCCTACGCGAACATCAGCAAGAGCGTCGGCGTCGCCCTCAACTCGCTCTCGTCGGCGAGCAGCAGCTTCAACGAGACCAATCCGAGCGGCGGCAACTGGGAGTCCGCCTACGACGTGTGGCTCAACGGCTCCGGCATCGAGGTCATGGTCTGGACCGACGTGAGCGGCAACGTCGGCCCGCTCGGCTCGTCGGTGGGCACCCTGACCCTCGACGGCAACACCTGGACCCTCTACGCCGGCAACAACGGCTCCAACCCCACCTACTCGTTCGTGCGCAGCGGAAACGAGAGCTCGGGCACGGTCAACCTGCTCGACCTGCTGAAGTACCTGGAGAACACGAAGGGCTACTTCTCCAACCCGACGCTCTCGACCATCCAGTACGGCTGGGAGATCAGCGGCACGAACAACACGCAGGAGAACTTCACCATCAACAGCTACTCGGCCAGCGCCTCCTGACGCACGCCGCGATCGGGGGGAGCGGATCCAACCCTCCGCTCCCCCCGATCAGCGTTCTGCCAACCGGTCGCGGTCAGCGGCTCGGATGCGGCTCAGGGTTCTGCACGAGCAGGCGGGCCGGGCGGTAGCGGACGAACGCGGCGCCGTCGAGGTTCAGCGCCGTGGCGGCGGCCTGCAGGTTCGCGGCGGTGGTGCTGGCGCCCCAGTGCCCGTCGGCGGCCCGCTGGCTCACCGTGTCGAGCGCGGCGACGATCTCGGCGGTGGTGAAGTTGCAGTGGCCTTGGCGGGCGACGAACGCCTGGCGCAGCAGGGCGCTGTCGCCGGCGGCGCGGACCTTCTGGGCGAACGCGCTTTCCTGCTCGACCGGGACGAGCTGGTCGGAGGTGGTGTGCACGTCGAGCAGCGGCACGCCCAGGTGTCCGCTGTTGGTCGAGGTGGCCCGCATCGCGGCCAGCGAGCCGGGCTCGGCGGTGTAGTGCGCGCCGCGGGTGAGCGCCGTGAGATCCGCGTCGAGATCCAACCCGGCCTGCCGATACAGGGCGCGTACCTGCTCGTAGTGGGCTGATCCGCGCAGCAGCGCGGCGTAGTCGAGCCCTGCGTTCCAGCTGCTGTCCCCGCCCGCCGCCAGCTCGATGTAGTAGCGGCCGAACTCGATGAACTGCAGCTGGCCGGAGGTGAGCCAGGTGTACTCCTGCGCTTCCTGCCCGGCGTAGTCGCGCGGGGCGGGGGCGCCGGCACCGGGCGCCCAGTCCGATTCGTTGAGCAGCGCCGAGGCTAGCGCGATACGGGCACGTCCAGAAGCGTTCGACTGCGCCTGCGTGATCGCGGTGACCATCTGCGTGGCGGCCGCGGCGCCCGCGTCCGGGGATGCGTAGTCGCGGATCGGGATGCCGGAGGCGCCGGGCAGCAGCGTCGTGATCGCGTACTCGGCGTTGAGCTGATAGTTGTTCAGGTCCACGCCGCCGGCGACCAGGCCACACAGGTTGAGCGCGGCGTTGATCCGCCCGGCGCCGTCCTGGGCGATCTGGCTGTTGATCAGGCCGCCCATGGATTCGCCGACCGCGAGGACCCGCTTGGGCGCGCCGAGCAGCCGCGAGGCGGCGGTGAGGGTGGCGAACTGGTCGCGTTCGGCGCTGGCCAGGGCCCACCAGGAGCCGTTCGGGTCGTAGGAGGACCCGGCCAGCGCATAGCCCTGATTCAGCAGCGCGTCGGCGCTGGCCTGGCTCGGCGCGTCGGCGGCGGTCAGCGGGCCGAAGCCGTGGCTGAACAGGATCAGGGTGCCGTTCCAGTGCGCCGGGGTGTCGGCGATCCAGGTCGCACCGTCGGCCAGGGTGCCGGTGTAGTGCCCGGCGGGCACCGCGGCGGGAGTCACGGCCGCGCTGGCGGCGCCGGCTCCGGCCGCGAGGGTGAGGCAGAGGGTGGTGAAGAGTGCGGGCATGCGTCGTTGCATGGAAACGCCTTCCTGAGGCGAACAGGGGCACTGCGCCATGGCGGCGGAACGACGTGAATGTACGGCAGAATTTTTGTTGCGGTCAAGAGATTGCCGAATATTGCGGGCCATACCCGTCGCGGGTCGGCGCGGCCGGAGGTTGACGCATTCCGATATAGGCATATGATGGCGCCGTGGCACGAGCGGCGACGACCTCCGACGCGTTCAACGCGATCGCCGAGCCGCAGCGGCGCGAGATCCTGGTGCTGCTGCGGGGCGGCGAGCGGCCGGTGACCGACCTGGCCCGGGATCTGGGGATGACCCAGCCGCAAGCCTCCAAGCACCTGCGGGTGCTGCGCGAGGTCGGGCTGGTGCGCGTCCGTGAGGCGGGCAAGCGGCGGCTGTATGGCCTGGACGCGCGCGGCCTGAGGCCGATCCACGCGTGGGTGGGCGGATTCGAACGGTTCTGGAACGAGAGCTTCGACCGGCTGGACGCATACGTGCAGGAGTTGAAGCAGGCAAGTCAGGAGGCGGCACCGGATGACGGCGAACAGTAACGGCGGCGGGCCCGCGGACACGACCGCGGACCGCGAGATCGTGATCTCCCGGCTGATCGGCGCCCCGCGGGAGCTGGTGTTCGAGGCGTTCACGCGCGTGCGGCACCTGGCGCGGTGGTGGGGGCCAGAGGGCTTCACCACCACGACGCGGTCCTTCGAGTTCCGCGTCGGCGGGACGTGGGACTTCGTGATGCACGGGCCGGACGGCACCGACTACCAGGAGTGGATCACCTACACCGAGATCGTGCCGCCCGAGCGGATCGCGCTGCTGCACGGCGAGTCCCGCGACGACCCCGACGCCTTCGAGTCGGTGCTGACCTTCGAGCCCGTGCCGACCTTCGAGCCGGCCGGTGGGCAGACCCGGATCGTGATGCGCACGGTGTTCCCGACCAAGGAGCTGCGCGCGCAGGCCGTGGAGAAGTACCACGCGATCGAGGGCGGCGAGCAGACCCTGCGCAACCTGGCGCACTACGTCGCCGAACTCGCCTCGAACCGGACCGCACCGAAGGGAGCACAGGACTGATGGCCGGGAAGGTGTTCTTCAGCGTGACGATGTCGCTGGACGGCTTCATGGCGCCGGACGACGCACCCGTCGAGCTCGTCTTCTCGCCCGAGGGCCGCGGCGATCCGCGGGTCCGACGCTGGATGACGAAGTGGTCGGCGCTGCAGTCGTGGGTCTTCCCGCAGCGGTGGTTCCGGGAGAACCTCAAGCTCGGCGAAGGCGGGGAGGAAGGAGTCGACAACGACGTCGTGCGGGCGACCTTCGAGCGCACCGGCGTGAGCGTCCTGGGCAAGCGGATGTTCGACGCCGGCGAGCTGTCCTGGCCGGCGGAGGCACCGTTCCACACCCCGGTGTTCGTCCTCACCCATACCAAGCGTGACCCGTGGGAGCGGCCGGGCGGCACCACGTTCCACTTCGTCAACGACGGCATCGAGAGCGCCCTGGAGCAGGCCCGCGCGGCCGCCGGAGAGCGTGACGTGCGCATCGCCGGCGGAGCCGAGACGATCCAGCAGTACCTGGACGGCGGCCTGATCGACGAGTTCTGCATCACGCTCGCGCCCGTCCTGTTCGGCACCGGCATCCGGCTGTTCGACCGCGTGGACCCCGACCGCCTCGTGCTGGAACAGACCCGCGCGGACGCGTCGTCCCGGGTGACCCACCTGACCTACACCGTCGCGAAGCGCTAGCCCGCGTTCCCGCGGCGTGCGGCGTCGGCCCGTGCCCGCGCAGCTCGCTCAGTCGGCGTCGATGTGGTCCAGCACCTCGGTCGCCAGCCGGGCCGCGGGTTCGTCGAAGCGCCCGGCCAAGGTGTAGAAGAGCTCTTCGGCACGCGCGGCAGGCCAGTGCGCGGGCAGATGCTCGGCGGGAAGATGCGGATCCTGACGCACCAGGTTCAGCCACTCGGTGTGCAGCAGGAGTTGGCGCGCGAGCGGATCGTCGGCGCCCGGCAGCAGCGCGTCGGCGCGTTCCCATCGCGCCCGGAAGGCCTGGTACCGCTCGGCGATGCCCGGAAGGTCGAAGGCTGCTTCGATCAGCGCGACGGCCTCGGTGGGCTTGGCCGACTGCCCGTGGAAGACGCGCAGGTACGCATCAAGGCCCAGATCCGCGACCAGCGAGGCCACGTCCACTCGCCCGGCCGCGATCCACATGCCGTTCTGCACCGGCCCGAAGCCGCCCCACACCAGCCGGGAGCGCAGATCGTGCCGCTCGCTCGCCCAGGCCTCCGGCAGCGAGAAGCCGACGACCGTCCACGTGCCGTCCCAGGCGCGGTTGACGGCGCCGACCCGCCACACGCGGTCGTGACCGTCCTGCAGCACGCCGGTCGCGCGCGGCGTGAGGCCGAAATAGGCCTTGCGGCCACGCCGGTGGCGCTCCAGCAGTCCCCGGCTGACCATGCGCGCGAGCGTCGTGCGCACCGCGTCCTCGCCGACCCCGACGCGTCCCAGCACATTGATAACGCTGCCGGAGGACACGGCACCGCCGCGCTTCAGCATGTGCACGGCGAAGAACGTGAGCATCAACGACTGCGGTCGGTGCGCGGGCTGCTCGGCGTCTGACACGACAAGAGCCTAACCCGCTGGATGCGCGGTCGATCCCAGAGGACGAATCTTGCGTGACAAGCTTCGAAAATGAGCGCCAGGCGAAGCGCACCGCCCCGTTGACCGGTAGATCAAGCGGTCGGCAACCGGCCGGTCCGAAGTAAGTTTCACTTCGCATCTTCGGCCTGCGCCCTCTCCACACCGGCTGAGCACTCAGGGCCGAAATGTTGCGGGAGCCGCCATTGAGATTTCGGGGGCGCTTTGGCACGCTCACCGCGACATTAAGCAGCCGGGATCGGTCGGGCCGTCCGGGTCACTTCGCGTCGGCTTGCGCCCGAGCACACTGTTAGCGCTCTCAAAGGAATGAACCTATGGATATCGACACTGGCGCCGATATCAGCGCCGGACGTAGGCGGCCCGGGCCGTCTGGCCGCCGCCGACTGCGCGCGGCCATGGCCGCCGGCACGGTGGCGTTCGTCGCCGCGGCGACCGGCGTCGTGGTGCTCACCGGCACGGCCAACGCGGCCAGCACGCTGCGCGCGGCGGCCGAGGCGGACGGGCGCTACTTCGGCGCCGCGGTCGGGCAGGGCGACCTGGGCAACTCCTCGGCCACCAACCTGGCCGCCACCCAGTTCGACATGGTGACCCCCGAGAACGAGATGAAGTGGGACACCATCGAGCCGTCCAACGGCTCCTACAACTTCGGCCCTGGCGACAACATCGTCAACTTCGCCACCTCGCACAACGAGCGGATGCGCGGGCACAACCTGGTCTGGCACTCCCAGCTGCCCGGCTGGGTCACCAGCCTGCCGCTCAACCAGGTGCAGAGCGCGATGGAAAGCCACATCACCACCGAGGTCACCCACTACAAGGGCAAGATCTACGCCTGGGACGTGGTCAACGAACCCTTCAACGACGACGGCAGCTACCGCCAGGACGTCTTCTACAACGCCTTCGGCGGCGGCGAGCAGTACATCGCCGACGCCATCAAGACCGCGCACGCCGCCGACCCCAACGCAAAGCTCTACATCAACGACTACAACATCGAGGGCACCGGCTCCAAGAGCAACGCGATGTACACCCTTGCGCAGCAGCTGCTGCAGCAGGGCGTCCCGCTCAGCGGCATCGGCTTCGAGAGCCACTTCATCGTCGGGCAGGTCCCGAGCAGCCTGGCCTCCAACATGGCCCGCTTCACCGCCCTGGGCCTCGACGTGGCGATCACCGAGCTGGACGACCGCATGCCCACCCCGGCCAGCAGCGCGAACCTGCAGCAGCAGGCCACTGACGACGCCAACATCGTCAAGACCTGCCTGAACAACGCGCACTGCCCCGGCGTCACCCAGTGGAACCTCAGCGACGCCGACTCCTGGGTCCCCGGCACCTTCTCCGGCCAGGGCGCGGCCACCCTGTTCGACAGCAACTGGCAGCCCAAGCCGGCGTACACCTCCGTGCTCAACGCCCTGAACGCAGGCGGGGTCATGCCGAGCAACTCGGCGTCCGGCTCGCCGTCGTCCAGTCCGTCCAGCTCGCCGTCGGGCAGCCCGTCAAGCAGCCCGTCGAGTTCGCCCTCCGCCAGCCCGTCCAGCTCCCCCTCGGCGAGCGCGTCGAGCGGCGGCGGCAGCTGCCGGGTCGGCTACGCGGTCTCGAGCCAGTGGCCGGGCGGGTTCGGGGTGAACGTGACGATCACCAACCTGGGCGCGCCGGTCAGCAGCTGGAAGCTGAGCTGGTCGTTCACCGGCGGGCAGACCATCACCCAGCTGTGGAACGGTACTTACACCCAGTCCGGCGGCAATGTCACGGTCAGCAACGTCTCCTACAACGGGTCCATCGGAACCGGCGGCAGCACCGCCTTCGGGTTCAACGGATCCTGGAACGGTTCGAACCCGGTACCGACCGGCTTCACCCTCAACGGCAGCGCTTGCTCCACCAGCTGACGTGTAGCAGACGCCTGACTAGCAGACACCTGACGCCCGCGGCCGCCCCGGCAGCCGCGGGCGTCAGCTCTTCGCGGGCCGCCGCAGCCCTTCGAGCAGCAGCTCGATCAATCGCCTGGGATCGTAGCGCGGGTCTGTGTCGCGGCCGACGCACAGGTTCCCGATGCCGCGCATCAGCTCGTACGGCCGTATGTCAGGCCTGATATCGCCGGCGGCGGTGGCGGCGCCGAGCAATTGGAGGCACACCGGTTCCAGGCGGTCCAGGAAGTGGGTGTGCAGCGCGGCGAAGCGGTCGCTGTCGGACTGCAGCGCGTCGGCGAGCCCGTGCTTGGTGACCAGGAAGTCGACGAAGAGGTCGATCCACTGCCGCAGCGCCTCGAACGGGGAATCGGCCTCGGCCAGCAGGCGCGGGCCGGCCTCGGCGCAGGCCTCGACCTGATGCTGGTAAACGGCGGCCACCAGGTCCGCGCGGGTCGGGAAGTGGCGGTAGATCGTGCCCATCCCCACGCCCGCCTTGGCCGCGATCTGCCGGATCGGCGCGTCGACGCCCGAGGCGACGAAGACCTCCGCGGCGGCGGCGAGCAGCGTGCGCTGGTTGCGTACCGCGTCGGCCCGCTTGCCTCGGACCGCCGCCTTCTCAGCGGGGCTCTCGGTGGACAACAGGCTCCTTCCAGCTCCGTGATTCCAGCTCCGTGATTCCAGGCTGTGTCGACTACAGGCTCGGTTGACAAAGCGGAACAGCGCTCCGGATAATAACTGGAGCAGCGTTCCGCTTCAGTCTAGCCGAGGCGGGACGTGCCTGCCTATTTCCCCTGCCGCCGCGGCTTGCCTCCGCCCGCGGCAGGAGCCCCGAGAAAGGACACTCGCCATGAGTGCATCCACCGACACCGCCGACACCGCGGCTGCGACCACAGCCAACAACACCGCCGACACCGCCCTCGGTTCGCCCGCCGCGGTCCTCTCCTACAGCCCGGTGGTCCTGTCCGTGCCCGGGCGCCCCGTGGACCTGGAGATCCGCGTCTGCGCACCCGCGACCGGAACCGATCTGCCCGTGATCCTGCTCTCCCACGGCCACGGCCCGTCGCAGAACCTCTCCTCCCTCAACGGTTACGCGCCACTCGCCGGCCGCTGGGCGGCCCAGGGGTTCGTCGTCATCCAGCCGACGCATCTCAGTTCCCGCACACTGAGCCGCCTGCTCGCCGATCACCCGGACGCGCCCTTCTTCTGGCGCTCGCGCGCCGAGGACATGACGCACATCATCGACCGGCTCGACGCCGTCGAGGCGGCTGTGCCGCAGCTGGCCGGGCGGATCGACCGCGGCAGCATAGCCGTCGCCGGCCACTCGCTCGGCGGCTTCACCGCCAGCCTCCTGCTGGGCGCCCGGCTCACCGATCCCGCCACCGGGAGCGTGGCGGACCTCGCTGAACCGCGCATCAAGGCGGGCGTGCTGCTGGCGGCGCCCGGCCGTGGCGGCGACGCCCTGAACGGCCCCATGGCCAAGGACCTGCCGTTCTTCCACACCATGGACTTCTCCCCCATGGCCACGCCCGCCCTGATCGTCGCCGGCGGCAAGGACGACTCGCGGCACTTCACGGATCTGGGCCCGCAGTGGCACACCGACCCGTACACCTTCGCTCCCGGCCCGAAGACCCTGCTCACCCTCTTCGACGCGGAGCACGGGCTCGGCGGGATCGCCGGATACGACGCCGCGGAGACCACGGACGAGAACCCCGAGCGAGTCGCCGCGCTCGCACGGCTCAGCGGCGCCTACCTGCGCACCTTTTTCCGTCCCGGTGACGACGCCTGGCAGCGCGCCTGTGCCGCGCTGACGACCGGTCCGGCCGCATTCGGACGCGTCGAATCCAAGTAAGTCGCACAGTCCTTAGTACGGCGGCAGTTCTTGTAGCTCAGCTCGCCGCGGGCGTCTGCGGCGGGATGGTGACGCTCGTCATCGGCTGAGCCACCGTCATAGGTTGCGTCGGATCGGCGCAGTTGACGCCGAGGGCGCCGCAGGCCGCGACGAGGGCGGCGGCACGCACGAGGGGCAGGTCTTCCTCGGGCGTGTCGTCGCCGAGGGCCGCGTGGATGCTGCCGAGCGCGGCGCGCACGCGGGTGCGGGCCGTGACCGGGTCCTGGCCGGGGACGCGCAGGGCTTCGACCAGCGGCGTGTAACCTTCCCGGACGACGGCCTTGACCTTCTCGTTCCGGCCGACCGCGGGGTCCTGGTAGAGCACCTGGAAGATCTGGCGATGCGCGGAGACCAGGTCTAGGTATCCGGCCAGCAGGCCGACCCGGCCGAGGTCGCCGCTGGAGCTAGGAGTGTCGGGGCCGGGGGCGCCGGCCAGCGCCGCGATCTGCGCGACGACCGGCTCCACGAGGGCCGCGAGCAGGTCGTCCTTGGTGCGGAAGTGGTAGTAGAGGGCCGCCTTGGTGAAGCCCATCTGCTCGGCCAGTTCCCTGGTCGTCGTCGAGGCGAAGCCGTTGGCCGCGAACAGCTCCACCGCCTCGGCCAGGATCCTGGCGCGGGTGTCCTCGCGCTCGGCGCGCTCCAGCGGGCGCCCGGCACGCGCCGGCCGCCGCGTGCCGCCCGCGGTCATCGTGCTCGTCACGCTCGTCGCGATACTCATCAGGCCCCTCATCACCGCAGGCGCTACCCGGGAAACACCTGGCCGCCTTCCGGTGTTCCGCACCCTAACCGCCTTACTTGCCGGGCGACAAGTAAGCTTGCCCTGCCCGGCACGCACACTGCCGGGCGGCCGCCCGCGGGTTCGAGGGTCCCGGGCGGCCGTCCACGAGGGGAAGGAAATACCTGCCGTGTTCGCACGACTTGGCCGGATGGTCGCGCACCATCCCTGGCGGGTGATCGGGGTCTGGATCATCGCGGCGATCGCGGTGATCGCGCTCGCGCCGAAGCTGGCTTCGACCGCGGACGAGTCCAGCTTCCTGCCGAGCCACTACGAATCGATCCAGGCGCAGAAGCTGCAGGAGTCGGCGTTCCCGCAGCACGCCGCGCCGGCGGCGATCATCGTGCTCGAGCGTGGTGACAAGGGCGCGCTGACCGCGGCCGACTTGTCGACCGTGACGCAGATCGCGGACAAGCTCAAGGCCGCCGCCGTGCCGGACGTGACCTCGCTGGACGTCGGCCCGGCCTCGCCGAACAAGCTGATCCAGACCATCGGCGTGCAGATGCCGACGGAGAACGATCCGCAGCAGAAGGCGCAGACCGACGCGGTCAAGGTGCTGCGCACGCAGCTTCAGTCGGCGCTGGCCGGCACCGACCTCAAGGGCGGCATCACCGGCACCGCCGCGCAGAACCTCGACTCGCAGGACTCCGGGAACAAGGCGGACGCGATCATCGGCATCGCCACCATCGGCCTGATCCTGGTGCTGCTGCTGATCATCTTCCGCAGCCCGATCATCGCGCTGCTGCCGATCATCACCATCGGCCTGGTCTCGCAGGTGGCCGACGGGCTGATCGCCTGGGCCAGCAACGCCTTCGACCTGAAGACCGACAGCTCGGTCACCTCGCTGCTGATCGTGGTGCTGTTCGGCGTGGGCACCGACTACATACTGTTCTTCATGTTCCGCTACCGGGAACGGCTGCGCGCGGGCGACTCTGCGCGCGAGGCGGTGGCGGTGGCGGTGGAGCGGGCCGGCGAGGCGATCGCGTCCGCGGCCGGCGCGGTGATCGTGGCGTTCATGGCGCTGGCGCTGTCCACCCTCGGCCTGTTCCGCTCGCTCGGGCCGTCGCTCGCGATCGCGGTCGCGGTGACGCTCCTGGCGGGGCTCACGCTCATCCCGGCGATCGTCGCGCTGCTGGGCACCAGGGTGTTCTGGCCGTCGAAGGCCTGGAAGGCCGAGCCGCGCGCGGCGCGCTTCGCCGCGATCGGCGCTTCGATGGGCCGCCGCCCGGCCCGCTTCGCCGCGATCTCCGGGATCGTGATGGTGGCGCTGGCCATCGCGGCGTTCAGCTTCAAGCCGACCTTCGACCTGTCCTCCGGCTCGACCAACTCCACCTCGGAGTCGACGGTGTGGCAGAACGAGCTGCTGCGCGGCGAGCCGGCCGGCGCGACGCAGCCGACGCAGGTGTATCTGAAGTCGGACAACGGCTCGCCGCTGACCGCGGACGAGCTCGCGTCATATCGCACGAAGCTGACGACGGTGCCCGGCGTCGGCTCGGTCTCGGCGGCGCTGCCGAACCCGGCCGGGACGGTGGCCGCATTCCAGGTGACGCTCACGGCCAACCCTGCGTCCTCGGACGCGATGAACACGCTCAAGGGCACGCTGCGGGCGACCGCGCACGGCGCGGCCCCGGCGGGGACCAGCGCGCTGGTGGGCGGCATCACGGCGATCTACGTGGACATCCAGGCCGCGGTGAACCACGACTACGCGGTGGTCTTCCCGGTCGCGGCGATCCTGATCACGATCATCCTCGGCCTCGTGCTGCGGGCGCTGGTCGCGCCGCTGTACCTGATGGCCTCGGTGGGTCTCGGCTTCGGCGCGACGCTGGGCGCGACGGTGCTGCTGTTCCAGAACTCCGGCGGCAACAAGGGCCTGATCTTCATGCTGCCGGTGATCATGTACATGTTCGTGGTCGCGCTGGGCACCGACTACAACATCCTGATGATCACCCGGCTGCGCGAGGAGGCCAGAGCGGGTCGCTCTCCGCGCGCGGCCGCCGCGGAGGCGGTCAAGCACGCCGGTCCTACGATCGCCGCGGCCGGACTGATCCTGGCCGGCTCCTTCGCCTCGCTCATGCTCGCGGGCCAGTCCACGCTGACCCAGATGGGCTTCGCCATCTCGGCGGGCATCGCCGTGGCGGCGTTCGTGATGGCGATGTTCTTCACGCCCGCGCTCACGGCGCTGATCGGGCACGCCGCCTGGTGGCCCGGCCACGCCGACTCCGCGGCCGGGCACGGCGGGCCGCCGGCGTCGGCCGGCGAACCGGAGGAGAGCGAGCCGGCCGGACAGCTGCGGCGGTGACGGCGAAGGGCCGCGGCGGACCCCGGCGGACCGGGGCGTCGAGGCGGCGGCCTTCGTATAAGGGTTCGTAGTTAGCGGAAGATATGTCGCGTGCGGGCGGTGGCCAAGAGGGCGCCGCCCGCACGTTGCATTTGCGCCGAACCGCGCACCGGCGCCCGCGGGGTGAAAGTTTCACCGGCCGAAAGCCGTAACCTGGTGTTTAAGATCTATGAACCCTGACTCTCTAGTATCCCGGCGTCGGCCGCGCATAGCGTCGCGCCCGCGGCCGGTTCCCTTGCCCTGAGCAGGGATTAAACCTCCGGCGCGGCCACCACCAGCGGCGACGCCGCGCGGGGAGCGTTGTGAACTCGACACTTCCGGTTGCGGCTAAAGCAGTACTCGACTATGCTCGCCGACCGAGCCCAAAGAGCCGATAAGTCCTGACAAGTCGTGTTATCGGTTGTGGCCCATACGGGAGAACGGGAGTACGGGCGCATGCTGCTCGAGCAGATATATCGGAACGCCCCCACCGTGCCGTCCGGACGGCACCGGACGACGGTCAACGAATTCACCGACCAGCTGCCGGCCCTGCGTCCCCAGGTGTTGCGCGAGGTCACCAGGCGGCTGCTGGCCGTCGGCAGCTTCGACTCGGACAAGATCCTGGTGGAGGAGGACAAGGGCGCGATCCTCGGCGCCGCCATCTCGCTGGCCACCGACATACCGCTCGCCGTGGCCCGCTGGTACACCTACGACCTGGGCGAACGCTCCATCTGCGTGCCCCTGGAAAGCGAGTACTTCAGCGGCACCCTGTACGTCAACGGCGTCGAGCCCGGCGACCGGGTCACCGTGATCGACGACACGATCAGCACCGGCGGCACGCTCATCTCCCTGATCGAGGCGGTCCGCAAGGCCGGCGCGGAGGTCGCCGAGGTCCTGGTCGCCGTGGAGAAGAGCGAGAACAACGGCCGGCAGGCCGTCGCCGAACGGTTCGGCGTCGACGTCAAGACGCTGGTGCGGATCGGCGTGGACGCCACCTCGCTGCGCGCCTTCGTCATGGAGTAGCCGCGGCGCCCGCGCGTCCCCGACCTCGAAGACGGCCCGGCGCCGCCGGACGCGCTCTGGAGTGCGCCGCGTCCGCGTCTTCCGCCCCCAGCCGCCCACCGCGAAGGAGCCATTGATGTCGTCAGCGTTCGAGCACGCCGCCGGGCGGGCCGCCGGAGCCGATCCCCTGCCGCACACCGAGCTGCGCGAGCTCAAGCAGCTCGCCGAGCCCGACGCGGCCCGCATCTTCGTCAAATGCGAGTTCCTGAACCCCACCGGCAGCCACAAGGACCGGGTCTTCTCGTACATGATCGACCAGCTGGAGGCCGAGGGCACGATACGGCCGGGCCAGACGCTGGTGGAGTGCTCCACGGGCAACGGCGGCGCCGCGCTGTCGCGGGTCTGCCGGGACCGCGGCTACCAGGCCGTCATCATCATGCCGGAGGGCATGACCGAGGAGCGGCGCAAGCAGATCGCGTCCTTCGGCGGCACGATCATCGAGACCTCGCAGGACGGCTTCCTGCTGGAGAGCGAGGACACCGCCCGCCGGTACGTCCAGGAGCATCCGGGCAGCCATTTTCTCGACCAGTCGACCAACGACCTGAACTGGAAGTCGTGGCGCTCCTGCGGCCAGGAGATCGTCGCGGAACTGCGTGCCCGCGACGTCGTTCCGGACCACTTCATCTGCTCGATCGGCACCGGCGGCACGTTCACCGGCATCGCGGACATCCTCAAGCAGCAGTACCCGGACATAGTGACCACCGCGGTCGAGGTGGACCGCTCCGCGGCCCTCTACGCCAAGCGCCACGGCCTGCCCTTCGAGCATCACACGCACAACATGATGGGGCTCGGCCCGGGCAAGGTCCCGTCGAACCTGCGCGAGGAGCTCGTCGACCGGGTCGAGCTGATCAGCGGCGACGACGGCTGGACCACGATGAAGCGGCTGATCGCGGAGGAGGGGCTTTTCGTCGGGCCGACCGCCGGAGGCAACGTGTTCGCGGCGCAGCGGCTCGCCCGGACGCTGCCGCCGCAGACCGTGGTGGTGACCGTGCTGTTCGACTCCGCCTGGAAGTACTTCAGCGTCTGGGAGGGCCAGTACCCCAAGTACAGCACCGGCGATTCGGCGACCACTCGGTGAGCACGCCATGAGCTCCGCGATCCCCCAGGCCGGCCGAGAAGACGCGGTGCGCGGGCGGCTCGACGCGATCACCGAGCGGGTGCGCGGTGCGTGCGTCCGGGCCGGGCGCTCGCCCGACGCCGTGCGGCTGATCGCGGTCAGCAAGTTCCACGGCGAAGCGGCTGTCATCTCAGCCCTCGAATCCGGGCATCGCGGCTTCGGCGAGAGCCGGGTGCAGGAGGCGCGCGCCAAGTGGTCCGCGCTGCGTGAGAGCTACCCGGATGTGGAACTCCACCTCATCGGCTCGCTGCAGACGAATAAGGCCATTGACGCGGTACGCACCTTCGATGTCATACACACCGTCGACCGGGTCCGGCTCGCCACCGCGCTCGCGCGGGCGATGGAGCGCGAGGGTCGCCGCCCCGCCTGCCTCGTGCAGGTGGACACCGGCGACGAGCCGCAGAAGGGCGGAGTCGCACCGGCCGGCCTCGACGCGCTGCTGCGCGAGTGCAAGGAGGGCTGCGGCCTGGCCATCTACGGTCTGATGTGCATACCACCGGCGCAACAGGACCCCGCGCCGCATTTCCGGCTGCTGCGCAAGCTCGCCGCGGAGCACGGACTCGCCGAGCTGAGCATGGGCATGACCGCGGACTTCGAAACCGCCATCGCCGAAGGCGCGACCATGGTCCGGGTGGGCAGCGCGATCTTCGGGCCGCGCCCCGCGCCCGCGGCCTCGGGCGCCGGATCCGCAGCGCCGGAAGAACCCTGATGCCGCAGCTGCTCCTGTTCACCGTGCTCTCGGCGCTGGTCGACGTGTTCGCCGGCAACCGGCTGCAGCACACGGATCCCGGCAGCGTCGCAGCGGTCGCATTCACCACCGTCGGCGTGGTCTTCTGCGCCACGGCCGCGGCCCGCACGCGCTGGCTCGCGCTGCTCGCGGTCGCGCGCAGGCACTCGCGCGACCTGCTGGCGCTCAATCTGGCCACCGCGGTCACCTGGGTCTCGCTGCTGTACGCGCTGGACTGGATGGAGCCGGCCGTCGCGAACGTCGTGTCCATCGCGATCGGCCCGGCCTTCACGGTGATCATGCAGGCGCTGTGGTTGCGCGGCGACCGCATGCCCGCCGGCCAGATCGCCGCGGCCGGCGGAATCCTGGTCGTGCTGGCTCTGCTGATCGCCTCGTCGATCGCGGGGTACAGCGCGGTCGGGCATCACCGCGCCGCGCTTCTCGGCGCCGGCGCCGCGGCCGCGGTGGTCTCCGGCGCCGCCTCGGCCGCCACCCTCGTCTTCTCCGCCCGGCTGAGCGCGGCCGGGCTCGACGTGCGCACCGTGCTCGGCCTGCGCTTCCCGCTGGTGGCCGTCGCCGGCTGGGTGCTGGTGGCGCTCTCCGGCGGGCGCCGGCTCGGGCCCGCCGTCACCACCGGGCTGGTCGTCGCCGTGATCGGGGTCGCCCTGCCGGCGCTGCTGATCCAGCTGGGCATCCGCCGGGTCACGCCGCTGACCGCCTCGATGATCATCACCCTCGCGCCCGCGGTGACCCTGCTGCTGCAGCTGGCCGACCCCCGGCTGGCGTTCTCGCCGCGGTCGACCGTCGGCATCGCGGTCATCACGGTCCTGATCGGCCTCGGCCTGCTGACGCGGCGGGACGGGCGCCGCGCGCGGCGGCCCGAACAGGAGGAAGAGGAACAGCATGCACTGCATCCTTGTTGACGCCTACTCATCCGGCCGCTTCCTGCCCGCGGCGCTCGCCAAGCACGGGGCCACCTGCACGCACGTGCAGAGTTCTGCGACGCTGCCGGACTTCTACCTCAGGACCTTCCCCAAGGACGCCTTCGCCCCGCAGGACGCGCTCGTGCACGACGGGGACCTCGACGCGCTCACGGAAAAACTGCTGGCACGCGCACCGGATTTCATCGTGGCGGGCGCGGAGAGCGGCGTGGACCTGGTCGACCAGCTGGCGCCCCGGCTCGGCCTGCCGAGCCACGCGGCCGCGACGGCCCGGGTCAGGCGGGACAAGTACGAGATGGCCGCCGCGGTGCGCGCCCACGGCCTGCGCGCGCCTGACACGCTGCGCACCGGAAGCTTCGATACGGCCCTGGCCTGGGCGAAGGGGCACGGCCGGTGGCCGCTGGTGGTCAAGCCGATCGACAGCGCCGGCACCGACAACGTGCATTTCGCGCGAAACACCGTGGAGCTGTGCACGGCCTTCGACCAGATCATGCACTCCGCCAACCTCATGGGCGTGCAGAATCGGGCCGCGGTGCTGCAGGAATACCTGGCCGGCACCGAGTATTTCGCCAACACGGTCAGCGTGCACGGCCGGCACCACGTGGCCGAGATCTGGCGGTACCACAAGCGGCTCGGCCCGCATGGCGCGGCTGTATACGACTACGAAGAACCGGTCGCCCCGGACGACCCGGCGGCGCGCACCCTCAGGAGCTACCTGCTTCCGGTCCTGGACGCCCTGGGCGTTCGCCACGGGCCCGCGCACTCGGAGATCATGCTCACCGACCGGGGTCCAGTGCTGATCGAGTCCGGCGCCCGGATCGCGGGTTCCATCCTCCCGGACGTCGTCGACCGCTGCTTCGGCACCGACCACGTGGAGCTCACGGCCAAGGCGCTGTGCGATCCGGCCGGTTTCGAGCGCTGGGCCGGACAGCCTTACCAGCTGCGGACCGGCCTGCGCTACATCTCCCTCATCGCGCCCCGGGCCGGCCGGCTGACCTCGTTCGCGGGCTTCGACCGGCTGCGCGAGCTGAAGTCCTTCGCCGCGCTGAACCTGGGCGTCGAAGTCGGCGACACAGTGCAGCCGACCGTGGACTCGGCCACCTCACCCGGCACGTGCTACCTCCTGCATGACGATCCGGCGCAGATCGAGTCCGATTACCGGACCCTGCGGGAGTGGGAGCAGACCGGCGAGCTCTACCGCCTCACCTCCGCGGACTCACCTATCGACAGCACGGAGCTGCCGGTAGCGCGCCGTTGATATCCGAGCTCGACCACGCTCGTCACCCCTTGGCGCTTGGCGACGCGGTCGTGTTACCTGCGAGGTCGCGCGCGACGACGTAGTACGTGTGCGCGACACCGCCGGCCGTCGTGTCCTTGTAAGTGAGCGAATTCGGGCGGACCGTCGCGAGGTACGCGCCGTCGCGGTACACGTCGTAGCCGCCGAGTTGGACGTTGTCCTTGGCCGCGGCCCAGTTCAGCACGTTGGACGCGCCGGAGAGCACCGCGGTCAGCCCGGTGGCGGCGGACGGAGGCGTGCTGTCGGGCGCCAGGTTGTAGGTGTACGGGTCGAATACCGTGCCCGTGGAATCGGTCGGCGCGACGGAGATCACGCTGCCGTTCACCGTGACGCGCAGGAAGTGGTAGACCTGCGCGTCGCTGGTCGGCGGCGCGGCCGCGCCGCACGCGTTGCCCTTGGCGTGGCTGTAAGACCAGCCGACGGCGTAGGCGTCAGTGCTCTCACAACCGTGTCCGCCGATGGAGCTGGCCGAGCCTCCGCCGCCTCCGGTGACGTAGCTGATCAAGCCGAAGGGCGGTGCCACGTTGCGCTGATAGTCGTGGGCGTGTCCGTTGAACGCCAGCTGCACGCCGCCGGACTTGAGCAGCTGCTCGATGGTCCCGGTCGAACCCGCGGTGGCGTCAAGGTACTGATCGTCGGGCTCGGTGGCGTCGTCGGAGCGCAGCGGGAAGTGGAAGAACGCGAGCTTGATCCCGCCGGGGTGCGCGGCCAGATCCGCGCTGAGCCACTGGTACTCCGCCGAGGACGTCGTCCAGTGCGCGTCGTGGTCGACCTGGTAGATCGCGCAGTGGGAACCGCAGGTGCCGCCGGTCGCCGTCCCGACGTTCGAGTTTCCCCAGGACATGTCGAGCACGTAGAAGCGCACGCCGCCGGTGGTGAAGGCGTAGTACGTGGTGGGGTACGTACCCGGGGTCGTGCCGTCGATCGAGGGATAGCTGACCATGGAGTACACGCCGTTGGCTGCGATGTTCGCCTCCGGCCACATCGACAGGAACGTGGCGTTCTGCCCGTGGTTCGCAGAGGTCGAGTACACCGGGACGCTCATCCCGGGCACGGCCCAATAGGACGGTCCGAACACCGCGCTGACATCGACGCCGGTCTGGTAGAGGTCGCCGTAGTTCGTGGCGGTCCCGCCCTGGTAGGCGACGTCGCCCGCGGAGACGAGGAATCGGGCGCCGCTGGCCGCGACCTGGGCGTCCACGCCGGCCTGGTTGACATTGAGCGAACCGTCGTCGACACCACTGTTGGTGGTGTCGCCCCAGTCGCCCATCACGTCGAACGTGAACGGTCCGGAGTCCGTGGCGGCCGCCAGCGTGGTGAAGACCGGCGAGGCGTTCGTGCCGAGCAGGTCGACCGGGATCGTGCCGCCGGTGTAGACGCGGTAGCAGTACGCGGTGTTGGCGGTGAGGCCGGTCACGGTCACCGAGTTCTGATACTCCGTCACCCCGTTGACCGTGATCGGCGAGCCGAGCTTGGTCGAGACAACCGAGTGGGCCGTGCACTGCCCGGGCGGGCCGTACGACACGCTGCCGTGGCTCTGCGCGGCGGTGCCGAAGTTCACCACGACCGACGCGCCGGTCAGGTCGCTCAGATACGGCGCGCGGGTCAACTGGCTCGACTCGCCGGAGAGCGCGGCCTGGGCCGCCGCGGGGAAACCGAGGGTGAATGAGGTGGTCAGTGCCGCGGCCAGGGTGGTTCCGGTCACCCGTCGCCGGGTGCTCCGGCTGCGGCTCGCCATTGAGCGCATGGTTCCTCTTTTCTCAGGTGGTGCTGGGTCTTGCCGGTGGTGCAGGTGGTGCTGTGCGGTTGTCAGTCAGAAGAGCGGGCGGAGGCCAGGAAGTCCGCGTCGGCGGCTGAGGAGTTCGGCGGCGGCTCGGGCGCGCCGCGCGATCTGCGGGCCGTCGCCACGGCGCCGATCCCGCCGACGAGTACGAGGCCGAACCCGCCGAGCCGCAGCAGGTTGGGCAGATAGCCGCCGGCGCCGCCGGCCGGCGTGTTCGAGTCCTGTGCCAGCGGGCTGGCCGGCACGGTCGCCGAGCGCAGTTCGCGCATGGTGTCGAGGTAGAAGGTGCCGTATTTGCGCGACGGCTCGATGTAGGAGTTCTCGCTGAACTCGTTCCAGCTGATCAGGCCCATGATGTCGGGCGAGGAGGAAAGCGCGGCCGCGTACTCGGCGCGCAGCGTCTGGCCGCCGTTGCGGTCGATCACCCCGGTGCCGCCGACCAGGCGGGCGTCGAATCCCGGCGCGAAGGGGGCGATCCAGTATTTGCCGGCCTTGTGCGCGGCCGCCGCCATCGCCTTCAGCTTGTCGGAGTAGTTGGCGTTGGTCTCGGGATTGACCGAGGACCAGTAGTAGGCGTCGCCGTCGGTGACGTCGGCGAGGCGGTCGAATCCCTGCACGCTCTTCTCTGTGGACAGCACCAGCATGCTGTCCCGCACCGGTGCGGTGACCTGCGCGACGGCGGCGTGGCTGAAGTCCCAGGTGCCGCTCCAGATCGTCAGGGCCTTGCCGCCGATCCGGTAGAAGACCGGGTCGGCGGCGTACTGGTCGTGGAAGGTGCGGAAGTCGGCGGCGACCCGCGCGGTGGTCAGCGGCTTGCGGTTGAAATCAAGGCCCTGGTAGATCATCGCCAGCTTGAAGTTCTCCTGCTTGGCGATCTGCATGAGCAGCTTGAGCCGCCGGTCGTTGGTCGCGGTGTCCTTCCAGCTGACGATGAACCCCTGGATGCCCGCGGACTTGGCCCATTCGACGTGCTGGCGCACCACGTTCGGATCGTCGCTGGAGTAGTCGCCGAGCTGCGGATAGTCGATCTTCGCGCGATCCCAGGAGGAGGGGTCGAACCAGATGTAGTAGTAGGCGAGCACGGGAAGCGAGCCGGCCGGGGCGGCGGCCTGTACCTGCCGCGGCCCCGGGCTCGGCGCGGCCGAGCCGGTCACCGGCCCGGCCGCGCCGGCCCGCACTGAGCCGCCCCCCTGCGTCGCGAATCCTGCGGCGACGGCCGCGGCCCCGAGCACGGCGAGCAGCCCGAACAGGGCGGCCGGCAGCCATTTGCGCAGCGAACCGTTCATCCCTCGGTGTCCTCCTTGTGGCGCAGCCGCGCGAAGCCGGAGCCGAGGAGCCGGCCAAGCCGCCGGCGGCGGTGCCGGGCGACCAGCGGCAGGGCGACCGCGATCACGCTGCCGCAGGCCGCCGTGGACCCCAGGTCGGCGCCGGTCACCACGGCCACGTCGGCCGTGCTGTCGCGCGAGAGTCTGATGGGCTTGGAAAGGGCGACGCCCGACGAACCCGACACCGTCAGGCTGTAGTCACCGCGGGGTAGATGACTGAAGGTCGCCGTGTGCCGCTGCGGGAAAGCGACGGCGTGTTGGCGGTGGTCGGGACCGGTGAGTACGGCCTGGCGACCGGTCGTGCCGCCGAACAGCGCGTCATGAGCGGTGACGGTGAGGTTGTAGAAGAGGCCGACGAAGGTGGGCCGCGGATCGCCGGACGGCCGGAAGGACTGCTTTCCCGAGTCCACGACATTGGTGCCGCCGGCCATCAGGGATTGCAGCCGGTAGCCGAGCGGCCTGGTGACCAGGGCGCCGCCCGCGTAGACCGGGACCGAGCAGGTGAGCCAGCTCGTGCCGCGCACCGGCAGCGCGCTGACCTGGCCGGTGTCGCTGCGGACCGTGGCCGCGTCGAGCGTGGAGACGTCCAGCGGGACGCCGTGCTGGTCCGTGAACGCCGGGGTCACCGGACACTGCTCGGAGAATGACGCGGTGATCGCGTAGGGGGCCCGCCACGGCAGGCCGGTCACCACGGTGCGGAACGCCTGGTTGGGATCGCGCTGGCCTTCCCACCGGAAGAACGTGTAGCGGTGATCGACCGCGGTGAAGGTCGGCGTGAGCAACGCGAGCGTGTGCTGGGTGAAGTCGTGTTCGAGGGTCACCGTGGCCGTTCCGTCGGTGCCGGTGGTGAAGATCCGGCCGTCGACGGCGAACCGCACGCCCGGCAGCGACGGCACCGTGCGTACCAGGACGCTGACTGGCCACGCCTTGCGCTTCGGGTGCGGCCGCACCGGCCGCGGCGGGGCCGGGGTCTTGTGCGGATGCGGCCGCTGCGGCGCGGGCGGCCCCGAAATGTGCGTCGGCCTGGGATGCGGCGGGCTCGGCTCCGGCCCCGTCGGCGGAGGTGGCGGAGGGGGAGGCGGCGG
>NZ_DASRGV010000316.1:0-2124 GCF_035650855.1 Actinocrinis sp.
ATCAGTTGGACCAGCGCGACAAGCACGGACGGCTCGGGTACCATCTGAGTGGCTCCCTGTCTTGGTATGGCAACCAGATGGTACGGAGCCGCCGCGCCGGATTCCCATCCGGCGCGGCTTCTGATTTATGACCGGGCCTCGCTTAGTTGGCGGGCTGGAGCGCGGCGCGGCGTGACGACCGGCGCAGCGGTGCCAGCCGCCAGCGGCCGTAGGCGACGAACACCGCGATGAGCCCGACCACCGCCGCGAACAGCGCGCTCTCGGGCTGGCCGGCCGCGAGCTGGTAGACCGTCGCGCCAATCGTGACGAGCACCAGCCCGGCCGCGGCCAGCGGGGTCAAGCCGGGTCGAACGTGTAGCAGCCCGGGGAGCACCAGGCCGAGCGCGCCCAGCACTTCTGCTACGCCGATGAACCGCACGAACAGGTCCGGCAGGGGGATCGGCATGGGCAGCGTCTCGACCGGCAGGAGCAGCTTCGGCGCTCCGCTGCCCAGACCAAAGAACAGGGCGAGCAGCCCCTGCACGATCCACAACACCATGCTGAGCCTCTTCGTGTCTCCCATCGTCCGTCGCCTCCGTTGGATGGTTCCGGAAGCGGGCGGCCAGCCCGGCCGCCCGACATGACCCGGACTCTTCTGCAATGTCCCCCGAGGGGCGCCGCGACTGGTGCCCCACTCGGCCGCGTCGCCGCGAGCGCCCGCGCTACCGTGCCTTCTCGATCTGGGCCCGCAGGCGCGCCTCCTGCTCCCGCAGCTCGGGAGTGAACTCGGCGCCGAAGTCCTCGGCCTCGAACACCGGGCGGAGCTCGACCTCGCCGTCGATCCCCGTGGGATTCGGGCACCGCTTGATCCACTCGATCGCCTCGTCCATGGACTTCACCTGCCAGAGCCAGAAGCCGGCGATCAGCTCCTTCGTCTCGGCGAACGGGCCATCAATGACGGTCCGCTTGTCGCCGGAGAAGCGGACCCGCTTCCCCTTCGAGCTGGGATGGAGTCCCTCGCCCGCGAGCATGACGCCCGCCTTCACCAGCTCTTCGTTGTACTTCCCCATCGCGGCCAGCAGCTCCTGGCTCGGCATGACGCCCGCCTCGCTGTCGGCGTTCGCCTTGATCAGGACCATTACCCGCATGGTCACATCTCCTTCCGCGCGGGCTTGGAGTTGACCGCCCGGCCGGGACCGGCCGGGCGGTCGCCCACGCTCTGTCTATACGACGAACAGGGGGCGGCCAATTCGACATCCTGTACGCGCGAATTTGTTCGGCGTCCCAGGATGCGCGAACTGCCGCCCCGCCGCGGAGGTGCGGGCCGCTACCGCGAGCGGGCCACTAACCGCCCGCGATGGCCCCCACGATCAGGAACGGTTCGGTGCCCGAGGCCACCGCATCGGGCAACGGCGCGTCCGGCGGCTCGTTAGAGAGGTCCTCGCGACAGGCGAAGAACCGCACCAACGGGCGGCGCCACCGCGTCAGGTGGTCGCGGAGCGTCCCGCGCAGCACTGGGTACGCCGCCTCCAGCGCGTCGAGCACCGCGCCCTGCGTGACTGGTCCCTCGACGGCCAGCGTGACCTCGCCCTGGACCTGCGCCAGGGTGCGCAGGTGCGCCGGCAGCACCACGCGAATCATGGCAGCGTCTGCACTTCGACCGACAGCACGGCCGGCAGGTCGCGGACGATCGGCGCCCAGCTATCCCCGCTGTCGGCCGAACAGTACACCTGCCCGCCCGTCGTGCCGAAGTACACGCCGCACGCGTCCAGCGAGTCCACCGCCATCGCGTCGCGCAGCACGTTCACGTAGCAGTCCCGCTGCGGCAGGCCCTTGGTCAGCGGCTCCCACTCGCAGCCGCCGGTGCGGCTGCGGTAGACGCGCAGCTTACTGTCCGGCACGAAGTGCTCGGAGTCGCCCTTGATCGGGACGACGTACAGCGTCTCGGGCTCGTGCGCGTGCACGTCGATGACGAAGCCGAAGTCGGTCGGCAGGTTGCCGCTGACCTCGCGCCAGTTCTCGCCGGCGTCGTCGCTGCGCATGACGTCCCAGTGCTTCTGCATGAACAGCGTCCGCGGCCGCGACGGGTGCATCGCGAGCCGGTGCACGCAGTGCCCCACCTCGGCGTCCTCGTCGGGGATGGCC
>NZ_DASRGV010000317.1:0-19488 GCF_035650855.1 Actinocrinis sp.
ACGTCCTTCTCTCGATCCGTCAGGTTGAGGTAGCCCTCGGGCGTGATCGTGCCGACGTCGCCGGTGCGCAGCCAGCCGTCGCGGAACTTCGCCGGGTCGTCGTCGTGGTGGTAGGAGCCGGTGACCCACGGTCCGCGCACCTCGAGCTCACCGACCGACTCGCCGTCGTGCGGGACGATCTCGCCGTCCGCGCCGATCAGCCTCGCCTCGACGAGCGACGGGAAGCGGCCCTGGCTGCACCGGTAGCGGAACCGCTGCTCGCCCTCCGAGGCGGCCGGCGGGTGCGCGACGGTGCCGAGCGGTGAGAGCTCTGTCATGCCCCAGGCGTGGATGATCTGCACGCCGTGCCGCTCTTCGAAAGCCGAGATCAGAGACGGCGGGCACGCGGAACCGCCGACCACCGCGCGGGACAGGGTGGGCAGCTCGGCGCCGGTGCGGTCCAGCTCGGTCAGCACATCCGACCAGATGGTCGGCACGGCGCCGGCGAAGGTGACCCCGGCCTCGCGGATCATCGCGACCAGCGGCGCGGCCTGCAGGAACCGGCCGGGCATCACCATGGACGAGCCGGACAGGAAGCAGCCGTAGGGCAGGCCCCAGGCCATCGCGTGGAACATCGGCACGATCTCCAGCACCCGCTGCGCGTCGTCGAGGCTGAAGCCGGTCGGCGAGCAGACCTCCAGGGAGTGCAGGTAGATCGACCGGTGGCTGTAGACGACGCCCTTCGGGTTGCCCGTGGTTCCGGACGTGTAGCACATCGCGGCGCCGTCGCGCTCGTCCAGCTCGGGCCAGTCGAAGGTGGTCGGCTGTCCGGCCAGCAGTTCCTCGTAGCCGATCACTGACTTACCGGCGCCGGTGAGCGCTGAGGTGTCCGTGTCGGCGTCCCCGACCACGACGACGTGCTCCACGGTCGGCAGCCGGTCGGCGAGCTTGGCGAGCAGCGGGACGAGGGTGTCGTCGACGATCACGACGCGGTCGTCGGCGTGCTGAATGATGTAGGCGATCTGCTCTGGGAACAGCCGGATGTTGATCGTATGAATGACGGCGCCCATGGACGGGACCGCGAGGTACGCCTCGACGTGCTCCTGCGTGTTCCACATGAAGGTGCCGACGCGCTGATCGCCCGTGATGCCAAGGCGTTCCCGCAGGCCGTGGGCCAGTTGAGCGGCCCGCTGCGCGACCTCGGCGAAGGTGGCTGAACGGAATCCCGAGCCGGTATACGTCAACACCTCGGCGCGTGCGTGCGCCATGGCGCCGTAACGCAGGATGGAGGAAATCGACAGCTGTACATCCTGCATCGTGGATCGCACCGCGGTACCACCCTGTCTCACGGATTCGGCGTCTTGCTGTACATCTTCGGAAACCGGTGCGCTGGAGCGTAGAGCCGAACGCGTCGCGCGGCTAGCCCGTACACGGGACGATCATGGGGCGCAACACTCCGAAGTATCTCTTACCTCGAATTTACTTTCAGTATGTCCCTGTTTAGGGCGCTCTGCGAGGAACAGCACCGGGGAGCGGCGACAACGTCGTACCCTGCAGGACTGTTGGAAACGGCACTTGTTCAGTACCTTCGGTGCATGTTCGGCGCGCTGCACTCCGAGCAACTTCCCAACCGCTGCGACGCCTAGGCGGATTCATGATGCTGTCCGTGAGCCGTGTTCCGGGAGAGACCCGATGAGTCTTCCCCCTTATGACCAGTCGGTGCGCGACTTCGAGCGGCAGTTCCAGGTGGTTCTGCCGGATTCGGTGGGGCAGGCTGCCATCGGGTTTCGCGACGGCGTCTGGTACCGGCTCAACAGCGGGACGCCGCATCCGGTGCCTATCCGCTCGGCCATCATTCTGTGCCCGCACGCGGCCGGCTCGATCGTGCAGATCGTGTGCTGGTGGATGCGGGAGAACGCGCGCACGCCGCGTGCCCTCGACCTGGCGACCGAGCTGGCGCTCACGGTAGGCGAGCTGGCTCGAAAAGCGATTGAGGACGACCCGCTGGGCATGTCCCTCACCACGCTGCCCCCGGCGCCCTCTCAGAGCTCGTCGACGCCTCTGGGGGCGTCGACGCTCGGCGCCATCGGTTCGTCGTCCTCGCTCGGCGGTGGGCCCTACGACAGCGGCTCGTACGGCACGGACCCGTACGCCGCCACCCCGGCGCCCGCGCCGTCCCCGTACGAGCCCGCATATGCCGCGGCGACGACCCTGCTCCCGCAGATCACTCCGGAGATGACGGCGCCTGGATCGTCCCTCGGCGCCGTTCCGCGGCCCTCCGGGCCGATGCCCGCAGGCCTTGCCGCGCTTCCGCCGTCCGCGTCGGGCCGTCCCGGCCCGGCGGGCCCGGGCTTCGGCGCGCCGCGCGGCCAAGGCGGCGCCATGCCGGGCGGTCGGCCACCGATGGGCCAGCCCGGACAGTCGGGCAACTGGGACCGGCCCGGCGGGTACGACCCGGGACGCGGGCGCCCGGCCGGCGGTCCGCCGCCGCGTCAGCCCGGATACGAGAACCCTGACCCGCGCGGCGACTTCTTCCGCGGTGGCCCGCCCCCGCAGCGCCGCCCGGAGCGTGATGAGTACAGCAACGGCCGGCCTCCGCAGGGACGGCCCGCCGGCGGGCGTCAGGACCCAGGCCGCGCCTGGTAGGCGTACGTACGGTCGCGAGCACGCACTAAGTCAGCAGGCACAAGCAGGTAGAACGGCGCGCGAGGTTGATCCATGATCACCGCGCGCCGTTGTGCTGCACAGCAGCGCTTTCCTTCGCTACCGCAGTCGCGCGACCGGTCCGTCCAGGAAGTCCTTGTCGACGTTCAACGCGACGCCGCCGTACGACTCCTTATGCGCGCCGGCGAACTGCTTGATGCGCTGATGCGGCGTCCATGCGCGACTCGGTACCGCAGCATCCTGGACCGTGGATTTGTTGTCCCAGCGTGCGATCCACAGCGCGTCAGGGAGGACATGGCCGGGTAACCCTGCCGCGACCAGATCGGTAATGCCGGAGCCCGCGGAAGAGTAGAACCCGGCGAGATAGCCGTGCGCGTGCATCCGCTGCGTCCATGTGCCCAGGTAGCTCAGGGCGGTATTCGTGCAGGCGGCGTTCTTGCGGGGGTAACTCTCCAGGTCGAAGTAGATCGCGCTGCCGCGGGCGATGCCGAGGGCCGCGGCGCGGTTGGCGGCGTCGTCCGCGGCGTCGACGGCCTGCGCGGTGGCGGTCTTCGGATCGATCAGCTTGAGGTGTGGCAGCCGGGAGCACGGCGCCTGGCGTCCGACGTAGACCGGCGCGAGATGCCAGCCCATGCGCACGACGGAGCTGACCCAGCTCGCGGTGAGGTTGCTTTGAGCGCAAGCGCGATTCAGACCGCCGATATAGATGCCGAGGGCGTGGTACCCCGAGGACTTCTGCCATGCCGTCATCGCGCGCAGAGGGGGTGCGGTACACGCATCGAACCCGTTGCCGGTGTAAATCCGCGACTGGGTGCGCTTGATGTATTTGAAGGCGGAGGAGGAGACGAACAAGTCAGGCATGAGTGCGCTGGTGGTCAGTCCGCCGAGGTCGGGTAGGCCGGAGACGGCAGGCAGCCCGGAGAAGTCGGGAAGCGCGGCTTGATCGGCGGGCGGTCTAGCCTGCGTACGCGCCGAGGTAGCGGCGGCCAGGCGGTCTTCGGCGAATGCGGACGGTAACGAGAGGCAGACGACTGCGCACACCGCCGCAGCCGCCGTGCACCAGCGGGCCTTCGTGGATCGCAGTGCCATGATCGACAACATATGCCGCGATTGACGTACTACCACGCATACGTCGCATGACCGCGTGTCGGCGCCTTACGTACCGGCGACATGCGGTAACCGCTCAGCTAGAAGGTCACGTACGGACGAGTACGGTCCGCGCGCCATACCTGATGCCGTGCAGCGCGTGCAGCATGCCGCGGACCTGGAACAGCGGATCGGCGACGACCTTCGTCTCTCCCGGCTCCGGGGTCACTTCTGCGACGCCGAGGTGCAGCGCCCGGTGCGTGAAGGCCACGTGCTCGTGATCGTCGCCGCTGTGCACCTGAAGCACCGGGTCGTCGACGTGCGGCCGATGCTTCGCGGCCTCGTACATCCCCTCGCCGGTCTCGTGCAGCTCCAGCCAGAGCTCGTAGTCGTCGGTGCCGTGCGGGTTGTCGCTCGGCGGACCGACCATGACCACGGTGTCCAGCTCGTCGAGCTCGGGGCGGATGCGCTCCAGCAGCTCGGCGAAGTCGGAGCCGACGAACAGCAGCTTCACCTGCTCGCGGCGCAGGATCCCGATGATCACGTCGTCCGGCAGCCGCCAGTTGAGGATCACCGCGGTGGTGCCGGTCAGCGCGGCCGCGAACAGCGCCTCAAGGCAGGCCGGATGGTTGTGCGACAGCACCGCGAACCGCTCGCCCGGCCGCACCATCGAGGCGCGCAGGCCGCAGGCCACGTGCCGGATCCTGGCGTCCAGCTCACGCCAGGTCAGCCGGTGCTCCCCGCACTCGACCGCGGTGGCTCGGGGAGTGTGGCCGAGATGCCGCTTCACCAGCTCGGTGATGAGCGCGGGTTCGTCGAGGAAGGAGCCAGGGCCGAGCGGCATGAGTGATCCCCCAGTACAGCTGATGCGATGTCAGGACAGTAACGCCGCAAGTGCACCGTGACTAGAGCTCGGCTTAGCCGTACATCCGCTTCATCGTGTAGTCGATCATCTGCTCGATCGCCTGCGCGTCGAACACGACCCGGTGCTCGCCCTCGAGGTCGAGCACGATGCCGTAACCGGTCGGCAGCAGGTCCAGCACCTCGGCGCCGGTGACGGTGAAGTAACGCGACTCCTCGCCCGAGTATCGGCGCAGCTCGACCAGGGAGGAGAACATCGGGATCACCGGCTGCGGGGTGTCGTGCAGCGCGAGGAAGCCGGGCCGCTCCCCGCGCGGGCAGTACACCTTGCAGGTCGTGAAGACGGCGTGGAAGTCCTCCGGGCTGATCGCGCCCGAGGCGAAGGCGCGGACCGCGTCCGCGAGCGACGGCTGGAGCACCTGGCCGCCGCCGGAATCGTCACCGTTATAGCCGTACACAACCCACGAGCGTAGCGGGCCACTAGGTGCCGCGGGCACCATCCAAGTCACCGTGCAAGCTTGCGGGAAGTTACCCATGAGTAGCATCATGAAGTTACCGCACAGTTCTACTCGCAGGTAGCCGAGGACGTAAAGGACCACCCGATGGGGCACTACAAGTCCAACCTCCGTGACATCGAGTTCAACCTCTTCGAGGTGTTCGACTCGGGGAACCATTACGGCTCCGCCGCGTATCCCGAAATAGACGTGGAGACCGCGCGCACGATCCTGGGCGAACTCGAACGCCTCGCCGTCACGGAGCTGGCCGAGTCCTTCGCCGACGCCGATCGCAACCCGCCGGACTTCGACCCGTCCGAGCACTCGGCCACCCTGCCCGAGTCCTTCAAGCGCTCGTTCAAGGCGTACATGGACACCGAGTACTGGCGCCTCGGCCTGCCCGAGGAGATGGGCGGCACGCTCTGCCCGCCGTCGCTGCGCTGGGCCACCGGCGAACTGGTGCTCGGGGCCAACCCGGCGGTGTGGATCTACGCCGCGGGCACCGACTTCGGCCGGGTGGTCTGGGAGCTCGGCACCGACGAGCAGCGCAAGATCGCCAAGCTGATGGCGGACCGGCTGTGGGGCGCGACCATGGTGCTCACCGAGCCGGACGCCGGCTCGGACGTCGGCGCCGGCCGCACCAAGGCGATCAAGCAGGCGGACGGCTCCTGGCACATCGAGGGCGTCAAGCGGTTCATCACCAGCGGCGACCACGACCTGTCCGAGAACATCATCCACCTGGTGCTGGCCCGGCCCGAGGGCCACGGCCCGGGCACCAAGGGGCTGTCGCTGTTCATCGTGCCGAAGTACCTGTTCGACTGGGACTCCGGCGAGCTGGGCGAGCGCAACGGCGTGTACGTCACCAACGTCGAGCACAAGATGGGCCTGAAGGTCTCGACCACCTGCGAGCTGACCTTCGGCGCCGACCGCCCGGCCAAGGGCTGGCTGGTGGGCGAGGTGCACGACGGCATCGCGCAGATGTTCAACATCATCGAGATGGCGCGGATGATGGTCGGCACCAAGGCCATCGCCACCCTCTCGACCGGCTACCTCAACGCGCTGGAGTACGCCAAGACCCGGGTCCAGGGCCCCGACCTGCCGGAGGCGACGAACAAGAACGCGCCGCGGGTCACCATCACCCACCACGCCGACGTGCGCCGGCTGCTGATGCAGCAGAAGGCGTACGCGGAGGGCATGCGCGCCCTGGTCTTCTACACCGCGAGCTGGCAGGACCGGGTGTACGCGGCCCGGCTGACCGGCGGCAAGGACGAGCTGGCCGAGCGGATCAACGACTTCCTGCTGCCGATCGTCAAGGGCTACGGCTCGGAGAAGTCCTACGAGCAGCTGGCGCAGTCGCTGCAGATCTTCGGCGGCTCCGGCTACCTGCAGGACTACCCGATCGAGCAGTACATCCGGGACGCCAAGATCGACACCCTGTACGAGGGCACCACCGCGATCCAGGGCATGGACCTGTTCTTCCGCAAGATCGTCAGGGACCAGGGCCAGGCGCTCACCCACCTGAAGTCCGAGATCCAGGCCTTCCTCGACGCGCACACCGGCGGCGAGCGGCTGGCGAAGGAGCGCGACCTGCTGGCGAACGCGCTCGGCGAGGTCGAGTCGATGGCGAACACGATGTTCGGCCAGGCGGCCAAGGCGCTGGAGGACGCGCGCGAGATCCACGTGGTCGGCCAGTCCACCACCGACTTCCTGTACTCGGTCGGCGACCTGGTGGTCGGCTGGCTGCTGCTGCGGCAGGCCGCGGTCGCGCTGGCGAAGAGCGCTGACGCGTCAGCCAAGGACGTGCCGTTCTACACTGGCAAGGTCGCCGCGGCGAGCTGGTTCGCCCGTCACATCCTTCCGCTGCTCGCCGCCCGGCGCGCGGTCGTGGAGGCCACTGACAACGCGCTGATGGACGTGCCCGAGGAGGCTTTTTAGTCCTCCCTGAGGCGGCACCGGTCCGGTCAGTGCGTTACGAACGCCCGGTCGGATTGGTGATCGGGCTGTGCGGGCCGGGTCCCCGGAAGGGATGAGCTCCTTCCGCGGGACCTGGTTCTCCGCGTACAGTGCCCGCCGTGGTGCGACTGCTGCGGCGCTTCTTCAAGATGCTCATCGGCCTGTTCGTCCGGAATCCGGCGGACCCCTCTCTCCCGTTGGTCGCGGTGGCCGACACGGGCTTCAGCCCGGCCGCGCCACAGGGCACCACCCTCGCCGAGACGCTGCTGGCCGGCGCGGCCGGACAGGGCGGGTACCGGCCGATCGTGTCGGCGCCGGGCGAGCCGTATCTGCTGCGCGAGGAGCTCGCGAGCCGTCCCGTGAAGACGACGGTCACGACCGCCCTGGGGACCGCGAAGCGCACGCCGATCGTCGCCTTCGCCCATCTGACGGACATTCACATGGTGGACGATCAGTCCCCTGCGCGGGTCGAATTCCTCGACCGCTACAACGATCCCGGGTCGCGCTTCACCGGCCTGGCCAATCTGAGCGGGGCGTACCGCTCGAACGAGATGCTGAGCGTGCAGGTCGCGGACGCGATGGTGCAGCGCATCAACGAGATCGGCGTCGGACCGGCCTTCGGGGCGCCGCTGGCCTTCGCGGTCGCGACCGGCGACAACGCGGACAACGCGCAGTACAACGAGACCCGATGGTTCATCGACGTGCTCGATGGCGGCTCGATCCGCCCGGACTCCGGCGACCCGGGCAAGTACGAGGGCGTAGCCGACTGGGTCAAATACGACACGCGCTATTGGCATCCGGAGGGGACGCCTCCGGGCGGCGTCGATGATCTGCCGCGTTCGCTGCACGGCTTCCCGACGGTACCGGGGCTGCTGGATGCGTCACGTAGGCCGTTCGACGCGCAGGGATTGCGGACTGCGGCCGGGACGCCGCTGCCCTGGTATTCGGCATACGGGAACCACGACGCGCTGATCCAGGGCAATCTGCCGCACATCCCGGAGAGCTCTGAGTACGCGACGAGCACCCATAAGGCCGTGGAGTTGCCCACGGGCACTGATTTGGTGCATCTGGCGATCGATATCGCGCGGGCCTCGCGGCACGCGGTCGAGCAGCTGATCGCAGGGGACTTCCGTACCGTGTCGGCGGACCCTGATCGTCGGCTGCTGGATCGCGCCGGGATGGTGCGGGAGCACTTCAAGACGACCGGTGTGCCGGACGGCCACGGCTTCACGCACGAGAACGTCGCGGAGAACACGGCCTACTACGGCTTCGATGCAGGCCCGGTGCGCTGCCTGGTGCTCGACACGGTCAATCCGAACGGCGGCGCGGACGGTTCGCTGGACGAGAAGCAGTACCTGTGGCTGGAGAGCGAGCTGTTCGCGGCCGCGACGCAGTATCTGTCGGAGGAAGGCGAGTTGGTACGCGGCGCGGGCGTGGACCGGCTTGTCGTCGTCTTCAGCCACCACACCGCCGAGACGATGGGCAATTGGCTCAGCGAGCCTGGAGAGCACCGGGTACTCGGCCACGCGGTACGTGACCTGTTGCTGCGGTTCCCGAACGTGGTGCTGTGGGTTAACGGCCACACGCACGTCAACGGCGTCCTACCGCATCGTCGGCATCCGGAGTCGCCGATTCCCGGTGGCTTCTGGGAGCTGAACACGGCCTCGCACGTGGACTGGCCGCAGCAGGCACGGCTGGTGGAGTTGGTAGACAACGGCGACCGGACGCTGTCGGTCTTCGGGACGATCATCGATCATGCGGCGCCGACCGCTGTGCCCGGCGGTCCGGAGGCGAAGTACGACCTCGGCTCGACGATCGCCCTGGCCTCGCTCTCCCGGGAGCTCGGCCTTAACGACTGGCAGTCGCGGACGCGCTCGGTGCCGGGGGCGGACGGACGGCGCGGCACCCTGACCGACCGGAATGTCGAACTGCTGCTGCCGGCTCCGTTCTGACCGCCGCCGCGTGCCTCGCCGCCGACCGTGAGACAGTCCCCGCATCTCCTCGTCGGCACGGGCCCGTAAGCTGGGCGGCATGGCACAGTTCGACCGCGCGTACACCGACAACCTGCTGACGTACCTCGCCGCGTCCCCGACCCCCTATCACGCGGTGGCCGAGGCGGCGGCGCTGCTGGACAAGGGCGGTTTCCGGCAGCTGTCCGAGACGGCTGCCTGGGATGCGCAGCCTGGCGGCCAGTACGTGATCCGCGGCGGCGCGTTGGTGGCCTGGTACCTGCCCGAGGACGCGGAGCCTTCGCGGCCCTTCCGGATCATCGGCTCGCACACCGACTCCCCGAACCTGCGGGTCAAGCCGGTGCCGGACACCGGCATGCTGGGCTGGCGGCAGGTTGCGGTGGAGGTGTACGGCGGGCCGCTCTACAACAGCTGGCTGGACCGCGACCTGGGCCTGGCCGGGCGGCTGGTGCTGCGCGACGGCTCGGAGCGGCTGGTGCGCGTCGACCGGCCGCTGCTGCGCGTGCCGCAGCTGGCGATCCACCTCGACCGCGGGGTGAACGGCGACGGCGTCAAGCTGAACCCGCAGATGCACCTGACCCCGGTGTGGGGGCTCGGCGAGCCGGACGAGGGCGAGCTGATCGAGTTCGTGGCGCAGGAGCTCGGCATCGCGGCGGACGATGTGCTCGGCTGGGACCTGATGTTGCACGACGTGGCCCCGCCGGCCTATCTCGGCCGCGACCGCGAGCTGATCGCGGCCCCGCGGCTGGACAACCTGCTGTCCGTGCACGCCAGCGTCACGGCGCTGCTCGCCGCCGTGGAAGCCACGACTTCAGGGAACGCAGCCGGCGACGGCCCGATCCCGATGCTGGCGGCGATGGACCACGAGGAGAACGGCTCGGTCTCCACCACCGGAGCGGCCGGCCCGTTCCTCGAGTCAGTCCTCGAACGCGTCGTGGAGGCCCGCGGCGGTGGGGTGGACGCGCGCGCCCGGGCGTATGCCGGCTCTGTCATGGCCTCCTCCGACCTGGCGCACGCGGTGCACCCGAACTACCCGGAGAAGCACGACTCCGGCCACCGGCCGCTGGCCAACGGCGGCCCGGTGCTGAAGGTGAACGTGAATCAGCGCTATGCCACGGACGGAGCGACCCGCGCCGTCTGGGCCCGCGCCTGCGAGGCGGCCGACGTACCGTGGCAGACCTTCGTCTCCCGCAACGACCAGCCCTGCGGCAGCACCATCGGCCCGATCGCGTCCTCGCGGCTGGGCATCGCGACCTTCGACATCGGCGTCCCGGCGCTCTCGATGCACTCGATCCGCGAGCTGTGCGGCGCCGACGATCCGTGGCGTCTCACCGCCGCGCTCGCCGCCTTTCTGCGGCTGAACTGACCATCAGGACATTGGCGGGCCAGCGCAGAGGCCTGAGCTAGTCTCAGGCCTCTGTTCCGCGCAGGATCAGGGGGAGCCGGTTCGGCGCGCCGGGTGCGAGCCGGACCGGGATCCCCCAGTCCTGCTGGTGGACGTGGCAGGCGGGGAAGAACTCCTCGTCGTCTTCGGCCCCCTCCGGCGGTTCGTCGCAGGAGGCTGCCTTGACGGAGACGTGCAAGACGCCTGATTCCAGCGCCTCGTTGAGGACGAGCGTGCGGCGCAGCGGCGTGTCCCGGCCCGCTCCGGAGCGGAGGAATTCCGGCGGGGAGGCGGAGACGACGAGTTGGGTGGACGGACCGTAGCGCTCGTCGAGCTTCTGGCCCGCCGGGGGTTCGAAGACCACGGACAGCTCCAGCTCGCCCGGCGCGAGGTCGGTGGCGGGACGCTGGGTGCGGTAGGCCGCGGACTCGACGCGCAGGGCCTCGTCGGGTACGCGTACGCGCGTGAGGCGGTGTGCGGCCGACTCGACGACAAGCAGGTCACCGTCGGCCAGGACCGCGTCGGAGGGCTCGCGCAGCCCGGTGATCAGAGTGCTGACCTGGCCGGTGGCCGGGTCGTACCGGCGGATCGCGCCGTTGTACGTATCGCTGATCGCGATGGAGCCGTCCGGGAGCGCGGTCACTCCCAGCGGGTGCTGCAGCAGGGCCTGGCCCGCGGCGCCGTCACGCAGCCCGAAGTCGAAGAGTCCCTGGCCGACGAGCGTCGTGACCGTTCCGGTGCTTAGGTCGAGGCGACGCAGCGCGGAGGACTCGGAGTCGGCGATCCATACGTTGCCGTTGGCGTCTGCGGTCAAGCCGGAGGGCTGGGAGAACCAGGCCTCGTCGAGCGGACCGTCTACGAGCCCTTCGTTCGTCGTGCCGGCGAGTACGGATGCTGTCTCGTGCGCCGGATCGTAGACCCACACCTGGTGGATGCCCGCCATGGCTATGATGACGCGGCCGTCCACCACCACCAGGTCCCAGGGCGAGGAAAGGTCGACCTCGCGCGCCGGGCCGCTGGTCGCGGAACCCTGGGACCACTGGTGGCCGGTTCCGGCGAGCGTCCTGGCCTCGCCCGTGCTCAGGTTGATCGCGCGCAAGGCGTGGTTCACCGAGTCCGCGACGAGCACTGTGTCTTGATCGAGCAGGCAAAGGCCCTGCGGCTCGCTGAACCGAGCCTCCTGCGCCTTGCCGTCCAGCAGGCCGCGCTCACCCGAGCCGAAGCGACGCAGCACGCTCTCGCCGTCGGCGTCGAGTTCGACCACTGAGTGGTGCGCTGTGTCAGACACCAGATACGTACCGCCGGGCAGTGCGATTACCTTGCCGGGGAAGCGCAACGCGGTCGGTTCGGGCTGCGGCGGCACATAAGGGCTGTCACCGCGACGCAGCGTGCCCTTGGCTTCGTGCTCTGCGACGAGCTCGCGCAGCAGCGTACGCAGTCCGTGCGCGTGTCCTTCGCCGGACATTTGCGCGACGACATAACCCTCCGGGTCGATGACACTGAGGGTCGGCCACGCGCGGACCGCGAATGCCTTCCAGGTGCTCAATTCCGGGTCGTCGAGCACCGGATGCCTGACGTCGTAGCGCTCGCAGGCCGCGACCAGTGCGTCGTGGTCGGCCTCGTGCACGAATTTCGGCGAGTGCACCCCGACGACGACCAGCACGCCGGCGAACTCGGCCTCGATCTCGCGCAGCTCGTCCAGCACGTGCAGGCAGTTCGCGCAGCAGAAGGTCCAGAAGTCGAGCAGCACGATCCGGCCGGACAGATCCGGCTCGCCGGCCACGCCGTCCTTGTCGACCGCGGTGTTGATCCAGCTGCGTCCGGTCAGCTTCGGCGCGCGGACGCGGGGCTGCCTGAGGTTGCGCATTGTTCGATTCTAATCGGACTAGAGCGAGTGATCGTTACTGTCGTGATCGTTACCAGGGGACGTCACAGCCGGCGGTCCTTGAGCACGGGGAAGCTTTCCCGCGTGCTGGCCACCAGAGCGGGATCGATCTCGGCGTAGACGATCTGCTCGCCCTCGCCGCCCTCGGCCAGGATGTCGCCCCACGGATCGATCACCATCGAATGCCCGGCCATCTCCACCCCGGCCTGGGTGCCGACCGCGCTGCACGCCAGCACGAACACCTGGTCCTCGATCGCGCGGGCCCGCAGCAGTGTGCGCCAGTGCTGGACCCGGCGGGCCGGCCAGGCCGCGACCTGCAGCACGGTCTGCACGCCGGCGTCCAGCAGGCCCCGGTACAGCTCGGGGAAGCGCACGTCGTAGCAGGTGGCGAGGCCGACCTTGGTGATGACCGTGTCGTCGAGGTCCAGCAGGTCGAAGCTGACCAGCTGCTCGCCCGGCGACATCACCGCCGCCTCGCCCTGGTCGAAGCCGAAGCGGTGGATCTTGCGGTAGCCGGCCAGCAGCTCCCCCTCGGCGTCGAAGACAAGCGAGGTGTTGTACAGCTTGCCGTCCGGCGTCCGCTCGACGATGGAGCCCGCGTGCAGCACGACGCCGCAGTCCATCGCCGCCTCGCGCATCACCTGCGCGGTCTCGCCGTGCAGCGGCTCCGCGCCCTTGTGCCATGGCTCGGGGTCGAACGCGCCGTGCAGCCACAGCTCGGGCAGCGCGACGAGGTCGGCGCCGTCCTCGGCGGCTTCGTGCACCTTGGCCACGGCCAGCTCGCGACTCTTCTCGGGCGCGCGGCCAAGGTCCACGTCGAACTGAATCAGTGCAGCCTTCACACCAGGGAAACTACCGGGTCCGCCAGCACGCGGCCAATGTCGCGCAGGAACTTGGAACCAAGCTCCCCGTCGATCAGGCGGTGGTCGAAGGACAGGCCGAGCGTGGTGACCCAGCGCGGCTTGATCTTCGCCTTGCCGTGCTTGTCGGTGACCACCCACGGCTGCTGCTTGATCGCGCCGAAGGCCAGGATCGCCGCCTCGCCGGGGTTGAGGATCGGTGTGCCGGTGTCCACGCCGAAGACGCCCACGTTGGTGATCGTGATCGTGCCGCCGGTGAGGTCTTCGAGCGCTGTCTTGCCCTCGCGCGCGGTCGCGGTCAGCTGCCCGAGCGCGACGGCGAGGTCACGCAGCGGCAGCCGCTCGGCGCCCTTGATGTTGGGCACGATCAGTCCGCGCGGGGTGGCCGCGGCGATGCCGAGGTTCACCGAGCCGTGGATCACGATCTCCTGCGCGGCCTCGTCCCAGGACGCGTTGACCTCCGGGTGCTTGGCCACCGCGAGCAGCAGCGCCTTGGCGATCAGGAGCAGCGGGGAGACCTTCACGTCCGCGAACTCGGGCAGGGCCTTGAGCCGCGCGACGAGCTTCATCGTGCGGGTTACGTCGAGGGTCAGGAACTCGGTCACATGCGGAGCGGTGAACGCAGAGGACACCATCGCAGCCGCAGTGGCCTTACGCACTCCCTTGATCGGTACGCGGCGAGTCTCGCCCACGGCCGGGATCATGGGGTGTGATCCGACGCGCGGCGCAGTCACGCGGGCTGCGGCGCGTTCCACCTCTTCGCGGGTGATCACGCCGTCTTCGCGCTCGGGAGCGATCGTCGTGAGGTCCACGCCGAGATCCTTGGCCAGCTTGCGCACCAAGGGCTTGGCCAGGACGTACGTCGGACGGGTCGTCACCGGCTCGGGCGCGGCAGGCCGCTCGACGCGGATGGGCGTCGGCGGGGCGGCCGGAGCCGAAGCCGCCGTCGGCACCACGGGCGCCGGAGCCACAGCGGCCTCCTGCGCCGGGGCCGGCTTACGCGAACGGCGCTTGGTGGAGCCATGTGCGACGCCGTAGCCGACGAGCACCGGCTCGCGCTTGGCCTCCGCGCCGCCCGACGAGCCCTGCGACGGTCCACTACTCGACGAGCCGTTGCTCGCCGCGGGCGCGGCGGCGGCCGGAGCGGATCCGCCCGGCTCCGCGTCGGCGGTCTCGATCGAGATGATCGGCGTGCCGACGTCCACCGTGCTGCCCTGCTCGACCAACAGCTCGCGCACCACGCCGGCGAACGGCGAGGGCAGCTCCACGGCCGCCTTCGCGGTCTCGATTTCCACCAGCGTCTGGTTGACCTTCACCTCGTCCCCGACCGCGACGACCCATTGCAGGATCTCCGCCTCGGTCAGGCCTTCGCCCACGTCGGGCAGCCGGAATTGCTTGATCGCCATGCTTCGGCTCCCCTCTCGTCAGTGGTCGAAGGCGCGGTCGACGGCGTCGAGCACGCGGTCGAGGTCGGGCAGGTAGGTCTCCTCGATCCGGGATGGCGGATAGGGAGTGTGGAAGCCGCCGACCCGGCCGACCGGGGCCTCGAGCCGGTAGAAGCAGCGGTCGGTCACCTGGGCGGCCAGCTCCGCGCCGAGGCCGAAGAAGACCGGCGCCTCGTGCACGACCACGAGCCGGCCGGTGCGGTTGACCGATTCGACGACGGTATCCACGTCGAGCGGGGAGATGGTGCGCAGGTCGATGACCTCGAGCGAACGGCCCTCCTCCTCGGCGGCGCGTGCCGCGTCGAGGCAGGTGCGGACCATCGGGCCGTGTGCGGCCAGAGTCAGGTCGGTACCCGGCCGCACGACGACTGCCTTGTCGAGCGGGTACACCGGACCGGCCGTTTCGTCGAGCTGCGCCTTATCCCAGTACCGGCGCTTGGGTTCGAAGAAGATGACGGGATCGTCGGACTCGATGGCCTGCTGGATCATCCAGTAGCCGTCGACCGGGTTCGAACAGGCGACGACGCGCAGACCCGCAGTGTGCGCGAAGAGCGCCTCCGGGGATTCGGAGTGGTGCTCGACCGCGCCGATGCCGCCGCCGTAGGGAATGCGGATGACGATCGGCACGCGCATTTTGCCGAGCGAACGCGCGTAGAGCTTGGCGACCTGCGTGGTGATCTGGTCGTAGGCCGGGAAGACGAAGCCGTCGAACTGGATCTCGCAGACCGGTCGGTAGCCGCGCAGCGCCAGGCCGATCGCGGTGCCGATGATGCCGGCCTCGGCCAGCGGGGTGTCGATGACCCGGGCGTCGCCGAAGTCCTTCTGCAGGCCGTCGGTGACCCGGAACACGCCGCCGAGCTTTCCGATGTCCTCGCCCATGAGCACGACCTTCGGGTCCTGCTCCATGGCCCGGCGCAGGCCCTTGTTCAGCGCCTTGGCGAGGGTGACCGGGGCGGTGGGGGTTTCGGCGGTCGCGGCGGGGCTCATCGGGCGACCTCCTCGTCGTTGAAGCTGTCGAGGTACGCGGCCAGCTGTTCGCGCTCGGCCTCGACCTGCGCGTGCGGCCCGGTGTACGCGTAATCGAACATGCTCAGCGGGTGCGGATCCGGCAGCGCGAGGCAGCCGGCGCGGATCTCGGCGGCCAGTTCGTCCGCCTCGGCCTCGACCTCGGCGAAGAACGCGTCGTCGGCCTGGCCTTCGCGCACGAGGTAGGTGCGCAGCCGGGTGAGCGGGTCGCGGGTACGCCACAGTTCGACCTCGTCGTTACCGCGGTAACGCGTCGGGTCGTCAGAGGTGGTGTGCGCGCCCATGCGGTACGTGTACGCCTCGATCAGCGTCGGGCCGTTACCGGTGCGAGCGCGGTCAAGAGCGGCGCGCGTTACCGCGAGGCAGGCGAACACGTCGTTGCCGTCTACGCGGATGCCGGGGAAACCGAACCCGGAGGCGCGGCGGAAGAGCGGCACGCGGCTTTGCCGTTCGGTCGGCTCGGAGATCGCCCACTGGTTGTTCTGGCAGAAGAAGACGACCGGGGCGTTGTAGGAGGCGGCGAACACGAACGACTCGTTGACGTCGCCCTGCGAGGAGGCGCCGTCGCCGAAGTAGGCGATCACCGCGTCGTCGGAGCCGTCCCGCTGGATTCCCATCGCGTAGCCCACGGCGTGCAGCGTCTGCGAGCCGATCACGATGGTGTACAGCATGAAGTTCTTCTCGTTCGGGTCCCAGCCGCCGTTGTTGACCCCGCGGAACATGCCCAGCAGGTTGATCGGCGGGACGCCGCGGGTCCACGCGACGCCGTGCTCCCGGTAGGTGGGGAAGGCGAAGTCGCCCGGCCGCATCGCCCGGCCGGACCCGACCTGCGCCGCTTCCTGGCCGAGCAGCGAGGCCCACAGGCCCAGCTCGCCCTGGCGCTGCAGCGCGGTGCCCTCGGCGTCCACCCGGCGCACCAGGACCAGGTCCCGGTACAGCGCGCGGGCCTGCTCGGCGTCCACGTCGAGCGGATAGTCCGGATGGCTTCGGCGTTCACCCTCAGGGGTGAGCAACTGGATGAGCGGGAGCTCGTCTGCGGCTCCGTGCCCATCGGCCGCGGCCGCCTCCGGTACGGGTACCGGATCAGGCGCCGGGGCCTGCGCGGACCGGCGGGAGCGCGCCGGGGTCCGTGTCGTCACGTTCTTCACTCCTCATCGTCGGCGAGGACCACGGAGGTCTTCCGCGGTGGCGTCCTCAAGGCGGCCGGCACGGCGCCGTGCACCGCGCACTCGCCGTGCGCGGCCGATCGTCGCCGGTCGGTCGCTCCGTGTTCCCGGGGTCGCCGGGCGCGGTTGGATCGTTGCCGGGTCGCCGCGCCGCCGCCTCGGGTGTCGGCCGGCGAACGCGTTGACGAGGGTCACGTTACCGACCGGTTGCGTCCGTCGAACAGTGCCCACCGGACTAATCGGAAGCGCAACACTTGTCCGGTGGGGTTAAGAGCGAACTCTTAACACCTTCCCACCCGGAACTATGGTCAGACTTGGTGCTGCCTCAGGCGCGCTCTCCCGGGCGCGTCCCTCAAGCGGCGCTCTCTCAGACCAGGCCCTCTCCTGCGGCGCTCTCTCAGGCGAAGCGCGCGGCGACCGCGACGGCCAGGTCGTTGGCCTCCGGCTCGCCGATGGTGACGCGGACGCCCTCGCCGGCGAACGGACGCACGGTCACACCCGCCTCCTCGCAGGCCGCGGCGAACTTCTCGGTCGCGTCGCCGAGCCGCAGCCAGTAGAAGTTGGCCTCGGTGGGCGGGACCTCGACGCCGTGGGCGCGCAGGGCGGCCAGCACTCGGGCACGCTCGGCGACCAGCGCGTCGACCCGCTCGGCCAGCGCCTCGCGGGCGCGCAGTGAGGCGACCGCGGCGGCCTGCGCGACCAGGTTCACGCCGAAGGGCACCGCGCAGGCACGCAGCGCGGCGGCCACCGGCGGCTGCGCGACCGCGAAGCCGATGCGCAGGCCGGCCAGGCCGTAGGCCTTGGAGAAGGTACGAAGAACACAGACATTCGCCCGATCGCGGTATAGGTCGAGGCCGTCGACCACCTCGGGATCCCGGTTGAACTCGCGGTAGGCCTCGTCGATCACGACGAGCACGTCCGAGGGCACCCGGTCCAGGAAGCGCTCCAGTTCGGCGCGGTGCACCACGGTGCCGGTCGGGTTGTTCGGGGTGCAGACGAAGATCAGGCGGGTGCGCTCGGTGACCGCGTCGGCCATCGCGTCGAGGTCGTGCTTCTCGTCGCGCAGGGGCACCTGGACCGAGGTCGCGCCGGCGATCTGGGCCAGGATCGGGTACGCCTCGAAGGAGCGCCAGGCGTACACGACCTCGTCGCCCGGGCCCGCGGTGACCTGGAGCAGCTGCTGCGCGACGCCGACCGAACCGGTGCCGACGGCCAAGTGCTCGACCGGCACGTCGTAGTAGCCCGACAGCTCGTTGAGCAGCGCGGACGAGGCGAAGTCGGGGTAGCGGTTGATCGTTCCGGCGGCCGCGGTCGCGGCTTCGAGCACGCCGGGCAGCGGCGGGTAGGGGTTCTCGTTCGAGGCGAGCTTGTAGGACGGCCCCTGGCCGGGAGCGGGCGCCTTGCCCGCCTTGTAGGCCGGCAGCCCGGCCACCGCCGCGCGCAGCCTCGGCCCGGACGCAGCGCCAGTTGAGTTGGCACCGGTCGAGTTGGTACCGGTCGCGTCGGTCGCGTGGGTATCGGACACCCTCGAATCGCTCACCACAGCCCGCTTTCTCCGCGTTCAGAACCGGCGGGATCCGCCGCCCGGCTCAGCGTACGACGCCGGCGGGTCTTGGTCATCCACGAAGCTGCCTACTAGCCGCAGATGCGAATAGTTTGCAATAGTGGGCTCATGAGCCAATCCGTGACCGCGGTGGAAGCGGCCCCCTCTGGGCGCCGGACGAGCCTGATAGGCCGCGTACGCAGCGCCCTTACTCCCGCGGAGTGGTATCGCCTCTCCGGGATGGGCGGCTTCATCCTGCTGCTGCACGTAATCGGTTGGGGCATCATCGCGTCCGTCGCGTCACGCCACTACTCGCTCGGAAATACCGCATTCGGCGTGGGAACCGGTCTGACCGCATACACGCTCGGCATGCGTCACGCGTTCGATGCGGACCACATCGCCGCGATCGACAACACGACCCGCAAGCTGATGTCCGAAGGAAAGCGGCCGCTCTCCGTCGGCTTCTGGTTCTCCCTCGGACACTCCTCGATCGTCTTCGGCCTCGCGCTGCTGCTCTCGCTCGGAGTCAAGGCCCTCGTGGGGCCGGTCAAGAACGACAACTCGCAGCTGCACCACTACACCGGCCTGATCGGCACCACGGTCTCCGGCGGCTTCCTCTACTTGATCGCGGCGGTCAACGTGGTGATCCTCTGGGGCATCCTCAAGGTGTTCCGCGCGATGCGCCGCGGCGAGTTCGACGAGGCCGCGCTGGAGGAGCACCTGGCCAACCGCGGCCTGATCAACCGGCTGCTCGGCCGGGTGATGCGGGCGATCCGCAAGCCGTGGCAGATGTACCCGGTCGGGCTGCTTTTCGGCCTCGGCTTCGACACCGCCACCGAGGTCGCCTTCCTGGTGCTGGCCTCGACCAGCGCGCTGGCCGGGCTGCCCTGGTACGCGATCCTCTCGCTGCCGGTGCTGTTCGCGGCCGGGATGAGCCTGCTCGACACGATCGACGGCTCGTTCATGAACTTCGCCTACGGCTGGGCGTTCGCCAACCCGGTGCACAAGGTGTACTACAACCTGACCATCACCGGGCTCTCGGTGGCCGTGGCCCTGATCGTCGGCACCGTGGAGTTGCTGGGTTTGGTCGCCCAGCAGTTGAACTACACCGGGGCGTTCTGGACGTGGATCTCCGGGCTGAACCTGAACACGGTCGGCTTCGTCATCGTCGG
>NZ_DASRGV010000318.1:0-20691 GCF_035650855.1 Actinocrinis sp.
TCGCGGACCACGTACATGCCCAGCAGCTCGTCGCCATCGTTGAACCGCATGCCGATCACGCCGGAGGTGGCCCGGCCCATCGGCCGCAGCGACTCGTCGGAGGCCGGGAAGCGGATCGCCTGCGCCTTCTTGCTGACCAGCAGCAGGTCGTTGTCCGGGGAGACCAGCTCGGCCGCGATCAGCTCGTCGTCCTCGCGCAGGTTGATCGCGATCACGCCGCCCGAGCGCGGGGAGTCGTAGTCCTTCAGGGCGGTCTTCTTCACCAGGCCGCGCTTGGTCGCCAGCACCAGGTACGGCGCGACCTCGTAGTCGCGCAGGTCCAACACCTGGGCGATGGTCTCGTCCGGCTGGAAGGCCAGGACGTTGGCCACGTGCTGGCCGCGCGCGTCGCGGCCCGAATCCGGCAGCTCGTACGCCTTGGCCCGGTAGACCCGGCCCTTGTTCGTGAAGAACAGGATCCAGTGGTGCGTGGTGGTGGTGAAGAAGTGGTCGACGATGTCGTCCTGCTTGAGCTGGGCGCCGCGCACCCCCTTGCCGCCGCGCTTCTGCGAGCGGTACAGGTCGGTCTTGGTGCGCTTGGCGTAGCCGCCGCGGGTGATGGTGATGACGATGTCCTCTTCGGGGATCAGGTCCTCGATGGACATGTCGCCCTCGTAGGGCACCAGCTGCGAGCGCCGCTCGTCGCCGTACTTGTCGACGATCGCCTGCAGCTCGTCGGAGACGATCTGCCGCTGCCGCTCGGGTGACTCCAGGATCGCCCGGTACTCGGCGATCTTCACCTGCAGCTCCTCGTGCTCGTCCACGATCCGCTGGCGCTCCAGGGCGGCCAGCCGGCGCAGCTGCATCTCCAGGATCGCGTTGGCCTGGACCTCGTCGATCTCCAGCAGGTTCATCAGGCCGACCCGGGCGACCTCGACCGTCTGGCTGGACCGGATCAACGCGATGACCTCGTCGATCGCGTCCAGCGCCTTGAGCAGGCCCTGCAGGATGTGGTCGCGCTCCTGGGCCTTGCGCAGCCGGTAGCGGGTGCGCCGGACGATGACTTCGACCTGGTGCTCGACCCAGTAGCGGATGAACGCGTCCAGGGAGAGCGTGCGCGGCACCCCGTCCACCATGGCGAGCATGTTGGCGCCGAAGGTGTCCTGCAGCTGGGTGTGTTTGTAGAGGTTGTTGAGCACCACCTTGGCGACCGCGTCCCGGCGCAGCACGATCACCAGGCGCTGGCCGGTGCGGGACGAGGACTCGTCCCGCACGTCCGCGATGCCCTGGATCTTGCCGTCCTTGACCAGCTCGGCGATCTTGGAGGCGAGATTGTCCGGGTTCACCTGGTACGGCAGCTCGGTGACCACCAGGCAGGTGCGCCCGTTGATCTCCTCGACCTCGACCACGGCGCGCATGATGATCGAGCCGCGACCGGTGCGGTACGCGTCCTCGATGCCGCGTCGGCCGACGATCTTCGCGCCGGTCGGGAAGTCCGGGCCCTTGATCCGCTCGATCAGCGCCTCGAGCAGCTCGGCCGGGGTGGCCTCAGGGTGCGCGAGGTACCACTGGACACCCTCGTTGACCTCGCGCAGGTTGTGCATCGGGATGTTGGTGGCCATGCCGACCGCGATGCCCGAGGAGCCGTTGACCAGCAGGTTCGGGAAGCGGCTCGGCAGTACGACCGGCTCGCTCGAACGCCCGTCGTAGTTCGGGTTGAAGTCGACGGTCTCCTCGTCGATCTCCCGCAGCATCTCCATGGCGAGCGGGGCGAGCTTGCACTCGGTGTACCGCATCGCGGCGGCTGGGTCGTTGCCCGGCGAGCCGAAGTTGCCGTTGCCGTCGACCAGCGGCATCCGCATCGCCCAGGGCTGGGCGAGCCGGACCAGGGTGTCGTAGATCGCGGAGTCGCCGTGCGGGTGGTAGACACCCATGACCTCGCCGACGACGCGCGCGCACTTGAAGTAGCCGCGGTCGGGCCGGTAACCGCCGTCGTACATGGCGTAGAGCACGCGGCGGTGCACCGGCTTGAGGCCGTCGCGCACCTCGGGCAGCGCCCGGCCGACGATCACGGCCATCGAGTAGTCGAGGTAGGACCGCTGCATCTCGGTCAGCAGGTCGACCATCTCGATGCGGTCGCCGGTCTGCTCGATAACGGGCGCGGCGACGGCGCCTTCGGTCGCGGGGGCGGCGCCGGGGTCGGCCGGGCCGGTCGGGTTGTTCTCGTCTGCCACGGAGGGTCTTTCCTTCTGTTCGGCGAAGGCCGGCTTTTCGAAGACACTGTCTTGAAGACGCGGTGCCGGCGGTCCTCACGGTCGCGGTGCGCGGCGGGCCGCGCCGCACGGGGGTCAGATGTCCAGGAAGCGCACGTCCTTGGCGTTGCGCTGGATGAACTGGCGGCGCGCCTCGACGTCCTCCCCCATCAAGATCGAGAACAGCTCGTCGGCCTGGGCCGCGTCGTCCAGGGTGACCTGGCGCAGGATGCGGGTGTCCCGGTCCATGGTGGTGATCCGCAGCTCCTCGGCGTTCATCTCGCCGAGACCCTTGAACCGCTGCACGGTGTCGTCCTTGAGCCGGCGGCCCGCCTGGGCTCCGGCGGCCAGCAGCGCGTCGCGCTCCCGGTCGGAGTAGGCGTAGGAGAAGTCGTTGGCGGTCCACTTGACCTTGAACAGCGGCGGTGCGGCCAGGTATACGTGCCCGGCCTCGATCAGCGGCTTCATGAACCGGAACAGCAGGGTGAGCAGCAGGGTGGTGATGTGCTGGCCGTCGACGTCGGCGTCCGCCATCAGGATGATCTTGTGGTAGCGCAGCCTGGCGATGTCGAAGTCGTCGTGCACGCCGGTGCCGAGCGCGGAGATCAGCGCCTGCACCTCGTTGTTCTGCAGCACCCGGTCGATCCGGGCCTTCTCCACGTTCAGGATCTTGCCGCGGATCGGCAGGATGGCCTGCACGCGCGGATCGCGTCCTGACTTGGCCGAGCCGCCGGCGCTGTCGCCCTCGACCACGAAGATCTCGCACTCCGCGGGGTTGGTGGACTGGCAGTCGGCCAGCTTGCCGGGCAGCGCCATCGTCTCGAGCAGGCCCTTGCGCCGGGTCAGCTCGCGGGCCTTGCGCGCGGCGATGCGGGCGGTGGCCGCCTGGATCGACTTGCGCACGATGTCCCGGGCCTCGTTCGGGTTGCGGTCGAACCAGTCGGCCAGCTGCTCGTAGGTGATCTTCTGGACGAAGGTGCGCGCCGCGGTGTTGCCGAGCTTGGCCTTGGTCTGGCCCTCGAACTGCGGCTCGCCGAGCTTGACCGAGATGATCGCGGTCAAGCCCTCGCGGATGTCCTCGCCGGCGAGGTTGTCGTCCTTGTCCTTGAGCAGCTTCTGGTCCTTGGCGTACCGGTTGACGATGTTCGTCAGCGCCGAACGGAAGCCCTCCTCGTGCGTCCCGCCGTCCGGGGTGTTGATCATGTTGGCGAAGCTGTAGACGCCCTCGGAGTACTGGGTGTTCCACTGCATCGCGATCTCGGCGGAGATCTTGTGGTCGGTGTCCTCGGCCTCGAACTCGATGACCTGCGGGTGCACCAGGTCGCCCTTGGCGGCGTTGATGTGCCGGACGAAGTCGGCGATGCCGCCCTCGTAGTGGTAGCGCACCGCGCGCGGGTTGCCCTCTTCGTCCTTGAACTCGGGGCGCTCGTCGGTCAGCGAGATGGTCAGGCCGCGGTTGAGGAAGGCGGTCTCCTGGAACCGGCGGGAGAGGGTTTCGAAGCTGTAGGTGGTGGTCTCGAAGACCTCGTCGTCAGCCCAGAACGAGACTGTGGTGCCGGTCTCGGTGGTGGCCTCGCCCTTGTGCAGGTCGGCGGTGGGGGTTCCGCGCAGGTATTCCTGCGTCCACAGCGCACCGTCGGTCTTGACCGCGACGGTCAGGCGGGTGGACAGCGCATTGACCACTGAGACGCCGACGCCGTGCAGGCCGCCGGAGACGGCGTAGCCGCCGCCTCCGAACTTGCCGCCGGCGTGCAGCACGGTGAGCACGACCTCGACGGCCGGCTTGTCCTGGCCCGGCACGATGCCGACCGGGATGCCGCGGCCGTTGTCGACGACGCTGACGCCGCCGTCGGCCAGCAGCGTGACCTCGATGTTGTCGCAGTAGCCGGCCAGCGCCTCGTCCACGGCGTTGTCGACCACTTCGTAGACCAGGTGGTGCAGGCCGCGCTCGCCGGTGGACCCGATGTACATGCCGGGTCGCTTGCGGACCGCCTCGAGGCCTTCCAGGACGCTGATCGCGCTGGCGTCGTAGTCGCCGTTTCCGCTTCTGGCGGCCGCTGGGACGGCGGTGTTCTCATCGACCGCCGGGGCGGACTGGGCGGACTGCTCTGAAGCGACCACGGACGCGAAACCCTTTCTCAACGTCAGCGGCACCGGCCGGCTGGGGAAGGAGCCGGGGCCACAAGGCGAGGAGCTGGAGCGCGCCATCGCGGCACCAGCAGCAGGCCGTCGCGGGACAGGAGGTGGCGAGGGTCGCCGTCAGCCTGAAGTCCCCGACTGCCTAGAACCTGTTCCATTCTACCGGTTCGCGGGGACAAGATGCGGCACACGCGCCCTGACAGCGCTTCTGAGCTGATCCACCCTTAGTTAAGTGTCCCCCTACGCGCTGGGGGGTCGGCAAACGCTCGGCGCGATGACGGCGTCGTTCGCGGCGCCGAGTCATACCACCCGATTGTCGCAGAACAACCAGCTGCACCATGCGTGCTCGTTACGGACGCTTGACTGGTGTTTGGTCCCTGTAGTGCGCGGTTGCCGCTTTCGGATCACTCGGCACGCAGCGCCGAGCGCCCAGAGGACTACACGGTCAGGGCACGCGTCGGGTTCGCGCACCGCCGTTCGCGGACAGACGACCGCGGCGCCAGCTCGGCGGATTCGGCCCGAGGACGGAAATGCGCTCTATAGCGTCACGCGGAGGGCCCCCGGGTACTGCACGGCGGGGTACCGCAGCGTTAAGCCGGGAAAGCAGCGTCGCGGATAGGTGCCGCAGCTCGGTAGCCCATGCCGAGGAGTCGGTCTGCACGGTAAGCACGCCGTCCTCGTAGGAGACCGGCGCGCAGTGCGCGGCGATTCGCGGGCCGACGATGTCCGCCCAACCGTGGATGATGCCGCCGACGGCGGCCGGGGCCTCCCAACCGGCCTCGGCGAGCAGCCGGGAGAGCGTGGCCTCCAGCGGCTGGGGGTCGCGCTCGTCGGGACGAGCACTGGAGCGCCGGGCGTTGGCCTCCGCCGAACCGCGGCGCAGCGCCCTGCCCTCCTCGATCTCTCGTGCCCGCTTGCGTGCCGCGGTGAGCGCGGCGCGGGCGAGATCGGCGCCGCGAAGGCCTGAGGAATTCTCGGCGTCGGTCATGCGGAGCGCTCCGGAGCGTCAGCGACAGCGCCGCTGTCCACGCTCTCTTCGCCCGAGTCGTCGCCGTCCGCTCTGTCCACAGAGTTGTGGACAGGCACTGCCGATCCGCTCTCGTCCCGGCGCGTCACCGACCCCTTGGTGACGTCGTAACGCACGCCACGCAGTTCAGCCGGCACGTCCGCGTCGACGGCGGCAGTGATCAGGACCTGTTCGGCGGATGCGGCGACCGATACCAAATGCGCGCGGCGCGAGGAATCCAGCTCGGCGAACACGTCGTCGAGCAGCAGCACCGGCTCGATGCCGTCGGAGCGCAGCAGCTCGTATGAGGCCAGCTTCACGGCGAGCGCGAACGACCAGGATTCGCCGTGGCTGGCGTAGCCCTTGGCGGGAAGCGGCCCGCTGCCGTAGTCGATGGCGAGCAGCAAGTCGTCGCGGTGCGGTCCGACGAGGGTGATCCCCCGTTCCACCTCGTCAGGGCGGGAGCGGACGAGGGCTGCGGCGAGCGCGGCCTCGAGTTCGGTCGCATCCGGCGGACGATTCGTGGCCGCCGAGCCGGCGGCGGCCGGCTGGGCGGCGTTCGCGGATCCCACCGTCGGCTGCGAGCCGGCCGCGTCTTCGTCGCGCGCCTCGGGGTCGAGCGGGCAGGACGGCCGGTACTCCAGCGTCGCACCCGGGTGACCGGCGATCGTCCCGTATGCCTTGTCCACCAACGGCGTCAGCGCACGCAGCAGTCCGAGCCTCGCGGCCAGCAACTGCGCGCCGGCCCTGGCGAGGTGCGCGTCCCAGACGTCGAGGGTGCTCAAATCAGGCGCCTGACCGCCGCGGGCCGCGCGACGCACCATCGACGCGGAACGCAGCAGAGCGTTGCGTTGCTTCAGCGCGCGTTCGTAATCCCCGCGCACGGCCGCGTACCGCGGAGCGCGGGCGACGAGGAGCTCGTCGATGAACCGGCGCCGTTCCGAGGGATCGCCCTTCACCAGCGCCAGATCCTCGGGTGCGAACAGCACGGTGCGCAGGTAGCCGAGGACGTCACGGGGCCGGTTCACCGGCGAGCGGTTGAGCCGCGCCCGGTTCGAGCGGCCCGGGTTGATCTCCAGTTCGACCAGCGCGGTCCGGTCCTCGTGCCGCACCGCGCCGCGCACCACCGCGCGCTCGGCCCCGGCCCGCACCAGCGGCGCGTCCTGAGCCACCCGGTGGCTGCCCTGGTTGGCCAGGTACCCGATCGCCTCGATCACGTTCGTCTTGCCCTGGCCGTTGCGGCCGACGAACACGCCGACGCCGGCCTCGAGCGGAAGCTCGAGACCGGCATAGGACCGGAAATCGGCCAGCGACAGATGGCTGAGACGCACTGCCTACGTTCCTGTTGTGATACCGCGTGGGGTCGAGATTTCCCGCCTTGGCTCGTCAGGCGCGGCGGCGCGGAACCGCACGCCTGACGACCCGTCAGGCTCCGGGGGTGCGGTGCTCGGCGGCGTGCTTGCCGTCGGCGCCGGTGACCGCGTGCCCGCCGAACTGGTTGCGCAGCGCGGCGACCATCTTCATCGAGGGGGAGTCCTCCTGGCGGGAGGAGAACCTGGCGAACAGCGAGGCGGTGATCGCGGGCAGCGGCACGGCGTGGTCGATGGCCGCCTCGACCGTCCAGCGGCCCTCGCCGGAGTCCTCGGCGTATCCGCGCAGCTTCTCCAGGTGCTCGTCCTGCTCGAGCGCGGCGACCGCCAGGTCCAGCAGCCAGGACCGGATGACGGTGCCCTCCTTCCAGGACCGGAACACCTCGCGCACGTCGGTGACCTCGGGCACGGCCTCGAGCAGCTCCCAGCCCTCGGCGTAGGCCTGCATGATCGCGTACTCGATGCCGTTGTGCACCATCTTGGAGAAGTGGCCCGCGCCGACCGCCCCGGCGTGCACGAACCCGTACTCGCCCTCCGGCTTGAGCGCGTCGAAGACCGGCTGCACCTTCGCGACGTCCGCGGCGTCGCCGCCGACCATGAGCGCGTAGCCGTTCTGCAGGCCCCACACTCCCCCGGACACCCCGGCGTCGACGAAGCCGATGCCCTTGGCCGCCAGGTGCTCGGCGTGCTTCTTGTCATCGGTCCAGCGCGAGTTGCCGCCGTCCACCACGACGTCGCCCTCGGACAGCAGTTCGCCGAGTTCCTCGATGGTGGAGTGGGTCGGGCCGCCGGCCGGGACCATGACCCACACCACGCGCGGTGCGGAGAGGGAGCCGACCAGATCCTTGAGCGAGCCCACGTCCGACAGGTCCGGGCTGCGGTCGTATCCGACGACCGTGTGCCCGGCCCGGCGGATGCGCTCGCGCATGTTTCCGCCCATCTTGCCCAGACCGATGAGTCCGAGTTCCATGACGCCTTCTCTCTGCTGTCCCGGAGCCGAGGCTGTGACCGCTCCGCGGGTCCGACCGACCCTGTCGCCCAACGACGCTGTTGCTTCCGGGATCGACCGTATCGCCCGTGCCCGGTTGCCGCACACTTCGCCCGCGGGGGTTGTCCGCGCCCCGCGGGGTCGGTCGGACCGGGGGTTCAGCCGGACAGGCGGATCGGCATGATCAGGTAGCGGTAGGCCGGGTCGTGGTCGGCGTCCACGGCGGGACGGCCGGTGAGGACGGCCGGCTTGGTGGAGGTCGTGTAGGACAGCTGTGCGTAGGGGGCGTCGATCGCGCCGAGGCCTTCGAGCAGATAACCCGGATTGAAGGCGACGGAGATGTCTTCCTCTTCGAAGACCGCGTCCATCGTCTCGGAGGCCTGCGCCTCGTCGCCGGAGCCGGCCTCCAGCGTGACCTGGCCGGTGGAGAAGTTGAGCCGGATCGGCGTGTTGCGCTCGGCGACCAGGGCGACGCGCTTGACCGCCTCGATCAGCGGGGCGGTCTCGATGACCGCGGCTCCGGTGTACTCGGCCGGGAACAGCGCGTTGTACTTGATGAACTCGCCCTCGAGCAGCCGGGTGGTGGTGCGCCGGCCGCCGGCCTCGAAGCCGATCAGTCCCTCGCCGGCTCCGCCGTCCTCGCTCGACAGCGCGATGGTGACCCATTCGCCGGAGGTGAGCGACTTGGCGATGTCGTACAGGGTCTTGGCGGGGACGAGGGCCACCGCCTCGGCGTCGGCCCGCTCCGGCTTCCACAGGATCTCGCGCACGGCGAGGCGGTAGCGGTCGGTGGCGGCGAGGCGGAGGGTGTCGCCGTTGATCTCAACGCGCACGCCGGTCAGGAAGGGCAGCGTGTCGTCCTTGCCGGCCGCGACGGCGACCTGCGCCACGGCGGCGGCGAAGGTGGAGCCCGCGATGGCGCCGCTGGCCCCGGGCATGTTCGGCAGCGCGGGGTAGTCGTCCACCGGCATGGTCTGCAGGGTGAACCGGGAGGTGCCGCAGACCAGGGTGACCTTCGAGCCCTCGGTGGCGATCTCCACCGGGCGGTTCGGCAGCGAGCGGGTGATCTCGGCCAGCAGCTTGCCGGAGACCAGCGCGGTGCCCTCCTCCTCGACCTCGGTGGGCACCTCGGAGCGGGCCGACACCTCGTAGTCGAAGCCGGAGACGGTCAGCAGGCCGCCCTCGGCGCGCAGCAGCAGGCCGGCGAGCACCGGGGCGGGCGGCCTGGCCGGCAGCGAGCGGGCGGTCCAGGCGACCGCGTCGGCAAGTACGTCGCGTTCCACTCGGAACTTCACCGGTATCCGCCTCCTGGCAGTGGGGGCGCCGCCGGCCTCGGCGGCCGGATACGGCTGGGTATGGGTTCTGCCGCGTGGCGCTGGCTTCGCCGCGCGGGGCTCGACGGGTCGGGGCGGCCGCGCCGGGACCCATCATGCCGCCTTCTTCCGACAGCCGGTGTGCCGCCTGCGGAACCGGTACGAGCCGGTTGCGGAGCCGGCCGGGCGTCCGCTGGAGCGGCTCGCGCGATCCGGAGGTTTTTCCACAGGCGGTGGATGGAAGAAAGGCGAATGAGGACCTGGCGCTGCTGTGGGCGCCAGCTTACCGAGGTTCGGAGAGGTTGGACCTCAGAGGACCGACGACGGTTTTCCACAGATTCGAGCCGAGACGGCTGTAGTTCGGGATCCTGGTCTATATCTCTGTAGTCGTAGTAGTAGGCGCTGTGGATATGTGGAAAACGGCCTTTTTCGCAGCTCAGCTGAGAAATTCTGTGCACAGGGGGATGTGTACAACCTGGGGATAATCGAGGGCGACCTGTGGATGACGAAAAGTTTTCCCCACGGTTTCCACAGTCGAGGCGGGGTTTTGCACAGCCTGTCCCCAAGTTGATCACCAGGGTTGGGGACAACGTGTTCACCCGGATGGGGGAAGCGGCCACGACCTGCGGAGTTTATGCACAGAAGTTATCCCCAAGCATCCACAGGGTGTGGGAAACCAGTGTGCGGCGGTCCGGCGGTGTCCGTTATGTCGTTTTCCGGAGTCCTCTTCCCGTGGGTGCGTCGATGGGGACATTAGTCGACTAATTCGAGCCGGTGTGAGATGACACGCCCGGTTCCGGACGAAAAGAACTCGACTGTGCGTGTGCGTTAACGCGCTGCGGACGGCATTGTGGACAGTCTGTGGATAACCCGCGTAATCCGAAAGCGGTATCCGATAAGGCAGCGACGCCGTGAGTTCAGTTATCCACACGCCGCTGTGGACAGCGCGATAACTTTTCCACATGCCTGTGGATAGAGCGATGCGTTAGGTGCAGGCAGGGTGCGGTAAGAGAGAAGTGGTCAGCCGCGCATCGACTTGATGCGGTTGGTCAGCTCGGTGACCTGGTTGTAGATCGAGCGGCGCTCGGCCATCAGCAGCCGGATCTTGCGGTCCGCGTGCATGACGGTGGTGTGGTCGCGGCCGCCGAACTGCTGCCCGATCTTCGGCAGCGACAGATCCGTCAGCTCCCGGCACAGGTACATCGCGATCTGACGCGCCGTCACCAGCACACGGCTGCGCGAGGTGCCGCAGAGGTCCTCCATCGACAGCCCGAAGTAGGCGGCGGTCTGCGCCATGATCGTGGCGGTGGTGATCTCGGAACCGCCGCTGTCCGGGATCAGGTCGCGCAGCACCGCCTCGGCGAGCGGGAAGTCGACCGGGGCGCGGTTGAGCGAAGCGAAGGCCGTCACCCGGATCAGGGCGCCTTCGAGCTCGCGGATGTTGGTGGAGATCTTGCTGGCGATGAACTCCAGCACCTCGGGCGGGGCGTTGAGCCCCTCCTGCGCGGCCTTCTTGCGCAGGATCGCGATACGCGTCTCCAGTTCCGGCGGCTGCACGTCGGTGATCAGGCCCCACTCGAAGCGGGAGCGCAGCCGGTCCTCCAGGGTGGTCAGCTGCTTGGGCGGCCGGTCACTCGAGATGACGATCTGCTTGTTGGAGTTGTGCAGCGCGTTGAACGTGTGGAAGAACTCCTCCTGGGTTCCTTCCTTGTTCTCCAGGAACTGGATGTCGTCGATCATGAGGATGTCGATGTCGCGGTAGCGGCGGCGCAGCAGGTCCTGCTTGCCGTCACGGATCGCGTTGATGAAGTCGTTGGTGAACTCCTCGGTGCTGACGTACCGCACCTTGGTGCCCGGATACAGCGAGCGGGTGTAGTGGCCGATCGCGTGCAGCAGGTGCGTCTTGCCCAGGCCGGAGTCGCCGTAAATGAACAGCGGGTTGTACGCCTTAGCCGGCGCCTCGGCCACGGCCACCGCGGCCGCGTGCGCAAACCGGTTGCTCGAACCGATGACGAAGGTCTCGAACAGGTACTTCGGGTTGAGGCGGGCGTTCTCCCCCTCCTTCGTCCCCTGCTGCTTTCCGTGCGGCGCGAGCTCCGGCCTCGGCGCGCCGCCGTTCGCCGGTCCGTCATCGCTGCGCCCGCCGTCGGCGAACTCGGGACTGCGGGTCGGCGGCGGAATGGGAGGCTGTGCGGCAAGCGGTTGCGCCGAGCCCTCCGGATCGGCCGGGGCGCGCTCGTCGGGTGTGGGGGCGAACGGCAGACGAGGCGCCATCTGGGCCGGCGTCGGCTTCGCGGCCGCGACCGTGACGGCGATCCGCATCTCCTGGCCGAGGATGCGGCCGAGCCCCGAGGTGATCAGATCCCGCAGCTTGGTCTCCAGCACTCCCTTGGAGAACTCGTCCCCCACGCTCAGCAACGCGGTGTCCCCGACGAGCGCCATCGGCACGATCACGCGCAGGAAGGCCCGGTCCCCCGGACTGACCGAGTCCGCCGCGTCGACGCTGGAAAGGAACGCAGCCCACACCGACGCGAAGTCCAGGGGGCCACCGTCCGTGGGAACGGAACGGGAGGGATCGTCAGGCACGGCTACCACTCACGGGTCGGGTCTGGGCAGGGGTCGCGCCCGTCCACAAGTTTTCCACAAGCCCTGTGGAAAACCCGGCGTCTGGCTGCGCGCGGTCGCCGGTGTTTCCCCCGGGGCAGCCGCACGGGTGGGCCCTCGTCCGCCGCGACCGTGAAGTGTGCAGCTCAGACATGGTGCGGACCTGGATTCGGGCGACTCGACCGGCAATAGCGACTCGGATGACGGTAGCCATCCAGCGCGCCCTGTTCAACTTGTTGTCCACAGGTCTGTGCTTAACGCGTAGTACCGATGCGTGTGGTCGATCGCCTGGCGCTTCGGAAGTCGCCATGGGCTTAGTAACGGTGCCCGTGTGTGATCGGAACGGGCGGTTTGACCCGTCGCCGATCGTCCGCGTACCGTAAGCAGGTCGAGATGCCGACCGGCGTTGTGTCATGCCTGCGGAATGGACGCCTCCAGCGCGACGATGCGGGCCGCCGGAGCAGCAAGCGCTCCACACGACACCTTCCAGGTATCGAGACGTCGAGGACCGAATCAGCACCTGTCTGGAGCCCCAGTGACCAAGCGCACCTTCCAGCCGAACAACCGGCGTCGCGCCAAGACCCACGGCTTCCGGCTGCGCATGCGCACGCGCGCCGGCCGGGCCATCCTCTCGTCGCGCCGGGCCAAGGGCCGGCGCAACCTTTCCGCCTAGCTTTCAGGTGCTGCCCGCAGACCGCCGTGTGAAGCGGGGCGACGAGTTCGCCCGCGCGATCCGCGGCGGGCGCCGGGCGGGGCGGCCGACGCTCGTCGCGCACCTGTGGCGGGCCGAGCTGGACGTGACGAACTCGAGCGTTGCCGAAGCCCGTACGGGTCCAGCCCGTGCGGGCTTCGTCGTGAGCAAGGCGGTGGGCCCGGCGGTCACCCGCAATCGGGTCAAGCGCAGGCTGCGGCACTTGGTCGCGCAGCGGCTCGACGGGTTGCCGGACGGCGCGGTGCTGGTGATCCGGGCGCTGCCGCCGGCCGCGGACGCGCACGGCCAACAGCTGGCGCGTGACCTCGACTCGGCGCTCGGGCGGCTGGGGAGGCGCCGATGAAGTACCTGCTGATGGGTTTGATCCGGCTGTACCAGCTGACGATCTCGCGGATGCTGGGACCGGTGTGCCGCTACTACCCGAGCTGCTCGCACTATGGGTACGAGGCCATCGCGGTACACGGATCGGTGAAAGGCTCGATTCTGACGGCATGGCGGATCCTGCGATGCAATCCGTGGAGCGCCGGCGGGGTCGACCCGGTGCCTCCACGCGGCGCGTGGCGGATAGTGGATGTGGATGGGGACGCTGCTTCGGCGCGCCGTTCCGTGTGAGGTTTTCGTGGGTGTGAGTCGAGCCGAGGAGCCTGACCGTGCAGTGGTATGACCAGCTACTGAGTCCGCTGATCTGGGGAGTCAGCTGGATAATCGTCCAGTTCCACAAGCTGTTCGGCTCGGTGTTCCTGCCGAACAGCGGCTGGGCCTGGGGTCTTTCGATCGTGTTTCTCACGCTGGTCATCCGCGCCGCGCTGATCCCGCTGTTCGTCAAGCAGATCAAGTCGATGCGGGCGATGCAGGTCGTGCAGCCCGAGGTGAAGAAGCTCCAGGAGAAGTACAAGAAGGAGCTGGAGCGGGCCAAGTTCGACCCGCAGCGCAAGCGCGAGGTCCAGGCCCGTCAGCAGCGCGAGATGATGGCGCTCTACAAGGAGCACGGCACCAACCCGTTCGCCAGCTGTCTGCCGCTGCTGGTGCAGATGCCGTTCTTCACCGCGCTGTACCGGCTGCTCTACAACGTGGCCAACGGGCACGCGCTGTACTTCATGACCGCCGGACCGCACGGGCTGGTCACGAGCGCGAACCAGGCGCACATCTTCGGCGCGCCGATCTCGGCCCACTTCAACGCCACCGCGGCAACGCTCGGGGGGGCGAGCCCGACCACGGTCAAGGCCGTGATCATCGGCATGACGATCGTCTACGTGGTGACCCAGTTCATCACCCAGCGCCAGATGATCCTGAAGAACAGCGCGCCGGACAACCCGATGGTCCAGCAGCAGAAGGCAATGATGTACATCATGCCGGTCTTCATGGCCTTCTTCTGCTTCATCGCCCCGGTCGGCGTTCTCATCTACCTGTTGACGACGAACTTCTGGACCATGGGCCAGCAGTTCTATGTGCTGCACAACAGCCCGCTGCCCGGTTCGAAGGCGCACGAGGCGCACCTGGCGCGGCAGGCGGCCAAGGCCGCGAAGAAGGCGGCGAAGAGCGGCGAGCCCGTGGACGCGGTTCCGCCGCAGGCCGGCGAGAAAACCGCGAGCACGAACGGCGCCAAGTCGGTCAACGGCGCCGCGGCCAAGGGCGCGGCGAAGCCGAAGGCCGGCGCCGCGGGCAACGCGACGGGCACGGGCACCAAGCAGATCGAGGACGCCCGGCCGAAGCCGCAACGCAATCAGCCGGTTCGCACCACGCGCAGCGGGCGGAAGAAATAGCTTTTCGGGGGATCCCCGAGGGTGGCGCCCGGCGATGCGGGCCAGGACAGACGTAGGGAGTACACGGTGACGGAATCGGCCGTCGAGGCGGTGCAGTCGGTGTCGGCGCAGACGACCTCGGAAGAGCCCGACGAGGATGAGCTGACCCGGCTCGAGGAGGAAGGCGAGATCGCGGCCGACTACCTCGAGGGGCTGCTCGACATCGCGGACCTCGACGGGGACATCGACATGGACGTCGAGGGCGACCGCGCCTCGGTCTCCATCGTCGGCACCGGCCTCGACCAGCTGATCGGGTCGAGCGGCGAGGTGCTCGAGGCGCTGCAGGAGCTGACCCGGCTCGCGGTGACCCGGGAGACCGGTGAGCGTACCCGGCTGATGCTGGATGTCGGCGGGCACCGGGCGGCGCGCCGCGCGGCGCTGGAGCGGCTCGGCTCCGAGACCGCCCGCAAGGTCAAGGAGACCGGGGAGCCGGTGAAGCTGGCGCCGATGAGCCCGTTCGAGCGCAAGATGGTGCACGACGCCGTCGCCGCCGCGGGCTTGCGCAGCGAGTCGGAGGGCGAGGAGCCCAACCGCCGGGTCGTGGTCCTCCCGGTGTGAACACCCCGTGACCGGACCTCTGGTCCGGAACCGGTAGTGCCCGGCCCCGCCTCTTCAGGAGGCGGGGCCGGTTCGCGTTACCCGGCCCGGGGCGGGCGGTACGGAGCAGGACCGATCCTTGACATGATGATGGCTGCCGTTCCACGTGAAACTGAGGGTGCCCGATGCTCGATGCGAAGCTGCCCGCCCCGCCGCAGGCGGCCGTCGATCTGTTCGGCCCGGCGCTGCCGGTCGTCCAGCGGTACGGCGAGCTGCTGGCCGGGCCGGGTGTCGAGCGCGGACTGATCGGCCCGCGGGAGGTGGACCGGCTCTGGGAGCGGCATCTGATGAACTGCGCCGCCGTCGCGGAACTGGTGCCACAGGATGCGCATGTCGTCGACGTCGGCTCCGGGGCGGGACTGCCGGGCCTGGTGCTCGCGGCCATCCGGTCCGATCTGCGGGTGACGCTGCTGGAGCCGCTGCTGCGCCGGACCGTCTTTCTCGAGGAGTGCCTCGACGCGCTTGAGCTGGACAACGCGGAGGTGCTTCGCGGCCGCGCCGAGGACTGGGCTCGGAGAATGGGCGCCGACGTGGTGACCGCGAGAGCGGTGGCGCCGATGGAGCGTCTGGTCGGCTGGTGCCTGCCGCTGCTTCGTCCTCACGGGCGAATGCTCGCCTTGAAGGGGGAGGCCGCCGCGGAGGAACTCGCGGCGGTGGCGCCCACGCTTTCCGGGCTCGGCGCCCGGGCATGGGGCGTGGTGGAAGTGGGCTCGGTGCTCGGTGACGCCGCGACACGCGTCATCCGCATCGATCTGGGCCCTAGCGGATTCCGGAGCCCGGTACAGCGCTCTCGCCGCGGTACCCGTGGTTAAATGTGACACCGCCTCTCTGCGCGCACGTCTCACGAAGACCGCTCTGCTTATGCAGCGAGGGTTTCACGTGAAACGTAACCCCTACGAGTGAGTTGCCGGGGGAAACGCGCCGCGACTGACTCTGTAGTTTCTCCGACCGAGGCGGCGAGGGGACATGATGGTCGCGCACGGTCAGTACAGTGCTTTTTCGCAGGACGATCCCGACCACGGTGAATCGCCCTCGGATATTGGACGCGCGGCTTCGACCGGGGAGCCGCTTCCGCGCGGATGGCGGCTCGACGAGTCACGGGACCTGCCGGCGCCGCCGGACGGCTTCAGCTGGTCCTGGCAGCTCGACCCGCGGGCCGCGGATGCCGAACAAGCCGTCGTCTCGGCGACGGAGGAAGAGAGTTGGCCGATGCCCTACGACCAGCCGCCGGCAGCGAGCGCACGCGAGATTGAGGTGCATCCCGAGATGGACACCGATCTGCTGCACGGTGGCCGCGGCCGATCCGAAGACACTCCGATCGCCCGCGAGGCCGAGGCGGCGCTGGCCGCGCTTTCGCGCAGCAACCAGGAAATGCCGCGGCCGAGACAGACTCGCACCTTCGTGGTGGCCAACCAGAAGGGCGGGGTGGGCAAGACCACCACGACGGTCAACATCGCCGCCGCGCTCGCCCAGGGCGGCGCCAAGGTGCTGGTCGTCGATCTCGACCCGCAGGGCAACGCCTCGACCGCGCTCAACGTGGACCACCATTCCGAGATCCCCTCGATCTATGACGTGCTGATCGAGCGGTACTCGATGGAGGAGATCGTCCAGCCGGTCGCCGACATCCAGGGTCTCTTCTGCGCCCCGGCGACCATCGACCTGGCCGGCGCGGAGATCGAACTGGTGTCGATGGTGGCGCGGGAGAGCCGGCTCCAGCGCGCGCTGTCGGTCTACCACAGCTCGATGGACTACATCCTCATCGACTGCCCGCCCTCGCTCGGCCTGCTGACGGTCAACGCGATGGTGGCCGGCAACGAGGTGCTCATCCCGATCCAGTGCGAGTACTACGCGCTGGAGGGGCTCGGCCAGCTGCTGCGCAACATCGAGCTGGTGCGTGCCCACCTGAATCCCAACCTGCACGTCTCGACGATCCTGCTGACGATGTACGACGCCCGCACCCGGCTGGCCTCGCAGGTCGCCGACGAGGTGCGCACCCACTTCCCGGACCAGGTCCTGCGCACCTCGGTGCCGCGTTCGGTGCGTATCTCCGAGGCGCCGAGCTACATGCAGACGGTGATGACCTACGACCCCGCCTCGACTGGTGCGCTCGCGTACCGGGAGGCGGCTCGCGAAATCGCCGAGCGGTGGGCGGCGCGGGAGAAGGTTTCCCGTATCCCGGTGCAGTTGGATGAGGGCAGCACGCATGGCAGCACGCAAGTTGGGATCGACGCTGAGGTGAAGCGATGAACGACCGGCGACGGGGACTCGGCCGCGGACTCGGGGCACTGATCCCGACGATGCCGGCGGAAGGAGCCGAGGGAACCTCGGCGCTGACCGCTCCGGCGGCCACGCCGTCCGTGCCGCAACGGCGGCTGCCGCTCGGCGAGATCTACCGGCCCGAGGCGGAGGAGGAGCCGGAGTCCACCGAACCGGTCTTCGTGGCCGCCTCCATCGTGGCCGACGAGGTGCCCGGAGCGCACTTCGCCGAACTGCCCATCGACGCGATCGTGCCGAACGCCAAGCAGCCTCGCGACTTCTTCGACGAGACCGCGATGGACGAGCTGATCCACTCGATCCGCGAGGTGGGCCTGCTTCAGCCGATCGTGGTGCGCCCGGAGGGGCCGAGCGGCAGCGGCAAGTACGAGCTCATCATGGGCGAGCGCCGGTGGCGCGCCGCCCAGCAGGCGGGACTCGAGCGCATCCCGGCGATCGTCCGGGAGACCGAAGACGAGCGGATGCTGCTCGACGCGCTCCTGGAGAACCTGCACCGGTCACAGCTCAACCCGCTGGAAGAGGCGGCCGCCTACGACCAGCTGCTCAAGGACTTCTCCTGCACGCACGAGGAGCTGGCCGACCGGATCGGCCGCTCCCGTCCGCAGGTGTCGAACACGCTGCGCCTGCTCAAGCTGCCGCCCAAGGTGCAGCTGCGCGTCGCCAGCGGCCTGCTGAGCGCCGGGCACGCACGAGCGCTGCTCGGTCTGGACACCGCCGAGGAACAGCAGCACCTGGCCGAGCGCATCATCGCCGAAGGTCTTTCGGTGCGCACGGTCGAAGAGATCGTGGCGGTGGGGGACCCGGAAAGCGATCGCACCCGCGCACCGCGCAAGGTGCGCGCCGGAAGCCGCGTCTCCCCCGAGCTTTCCGAACTCGCCGGGCGCCTGTCCGATCGGCTGGAGACCCGGGTGCGGGTGGACCTCGGCGCCCGCCGCGGGAAGATCGTGGTCGAGTTCGCTTCGCTCGAGGATCTGGAGCGCATCATCTCCACGCTCGTGCCCGGAGAGCGCGTGCGTGCGCGATCCGGTGGCGCTAACGCAGCCGAGGCTTAACAGCGTCCTGTGTAGCGAGGCCCTTGCTTCGCACTCGGCCCGTATACGCACCCGATGGTCCCCTATGTTTCACGTGGAACAGGGGGGCCATCGCTGTGCCGGCCCACTACTCTCGCCCTGTCGGGAGGCCGGGCGGGCCGGCGGAATAGCCGGCCCCCGGTATCCGTTCGTCTCCATGCAGCCACACGAAGAGGGAAGGTCAGCGAGCCGTGCCGCAGAACTCGGAAGAGCGAACCAGCGAGGTTCGCGAGGTCATCATCATCGGTTCGGGCCCGGCTGGATACACAGCGGCCATCTACACCGCGCGGGCCGGACTCAAGCCGCTCGTGTTCGAGGGCTCGGTCACCGCGGGCGGCGCGCTGATGAACACCACGGACGTAGAGAACTTCCCCGGTTTCCCCGACGGCGTCATGGGACCGGACTTGATGGACAACCTCCGCAAGCAGGCCGAGCGCTTCGGCGCCGAACTGGTCGCAGACGACGTCACCGAGGTCGAGCTGACCGGTGAGCTGAAGCGCGTCGTGGACGGCGCCGGCGAGGTTCACCTCGCGCAGACCGTCATCATCTCCACCGGATCCGGCTACCGCGAGCTCGGACTGCCCGACGAGAAGCGGCTGTCCGGCCACGGCGTCTCGTGGTGCGCCACCTGTGACGGCTTCTTCTTCCGCGAGCAGGACATCGTCGTGGTCGGCGGCGGCGACACCGCGATCGAGGAGGCCACCTTCCTGACCCGGTTCGCCCGCTCGGTGACCGTGGTGCATCGCCGCGACCAGCTGCGGGCCAGCAAGATCATGCAGAACCGGGCCTTCTCCAACCCGAAGATCTCCTTCGCCTGGAACAGCGAGGTCGTGGGGATCGAGGGCGAGGACCGCGTCAGCGCGGTGCGGCTGCGTGACACGGTGACAGGGGAGGAGCGCACCCTGGCCGCCACCGGTCTGTTCATCGCGATCGGCCACGAACCGCGCAGCGACCTGTTCCGCGGCCAGGTCGACATCGACGCGGAGGGCTACATCCAGGTGGACGCCCCGAGCACCAGGACGAACCTGCCGGGGGTGTTCGCGAGCGGCGACGTCGTTGACCACGTGTACCGTCAGGCGATCACGGCGGCCGGCACCGGCTGCGCGGCCGCGCTCGACGCCGAGCGGTACCTGGCGGCACTGAAGGACGGCGCGCCCGCGGTCTGATCCGCGCACGAGCGCCACGCGCCGAGCCGGCAGCACACGGATCGACGGCTACGTCGATCGGAAGCAGAACCGTCCGAGGCGGCGTTTCGGACGGGCGAAGGCAGCACCGAAGAGACACCGGGAGACGAGGAAACATGTCAGACCTCAAGCAGGTAACCGACGCGTCCTTCCAGCAGGACGTGCTCGACAGCGACAAGCCGGTCCTGGTGGACTTCTGGGCGCCGTGGTGCGCTCCGTGCCGGATGATCGCGCCGATCCTGGACCAGATCGCCGCCGAGCACGGCGACTCGCTGGAGATCGTCAAGGTGAACATCGATGAGAACCCGCAGATCGCCGCGAAGTACGGGGTGCTGAACATCCCGATGCTCAACGTCTATGTCAAGGGCGAGGTCGCCAAGACCATCGTCGGCGCCAAGCCGAAGCGCGCTCTGCTCAACGACCTCCAGGAGTTCGTCTCCGCCTGAGCGGAACCGCAGCGCTAGACGACGAACGCGAAGCGCTAGTGGCCACCCGAACCCGGGTGGCCACTAGCGCTTTTGCCTTAACTCGAATCTCCGCTCGGATGCGAGCGCTGAGTCGCTGCCTACTTCGCGACGATCCCCTGCGCGAGAACCTCGTAGTCCGACGCGGCGCACGACTGCGAATACACGACCGCCCTGACCGTCGCGGTGTCTCCACCGTTCGGGTAGATGACGAGCGTCGCCGGCACACCCTCGTACGTTCCGATCGCCACGCGCAGCACTTGGTCGCCGCTGAATGCCGGATTCGCCAAACACGGCGAGTTGATCTCGACGTCCGGCCTCACATTGCCCAGTGCCTGCTTCACCCAGACGGCCAGGGGAGCGGTGGGAGCGACCGTGTTGGGGGACTCCACCAAGCCTTGGGCTCGCCGGGGACCGCCACTGGCCGCATCAGGCTTGAGTGCTGCGGAACCGCTGCTGGACGCCGCGCTGCCGCTCGACGCGTTCGAGGAGACGAGGTTGACCGCCAGCGCCAGGCCGCCGGCCAATGCGGCGAGTGAGGCCAATCCCACGCCGACGCGGCGCGACAGCCACCGCCGCCGACGACCGCTCGATGCACTGCCGACGCTCGCGGACGCGCTAGCGCCATCAGCACTCGGCGAACTGGCCCGGGCGGCCGCTTCACGAGCGAGCGCGGCGTCGATCCGGATCGCCACCTCCTGCGGCAGCTGCGGAGCTTCCAAGGTCTCGAACGCGGCGAGCAGTTGCGCGATCGCGTCGACCTCGCCACGGCAGGCGGCGCAGTCGAGAAGGTGTTCTGACGCGCCCTCAGCGGTCGGCTGCCCGCCTTCCGCCAGCGCGGACAGGTCCTCGACCGAAAGATGGACGTCCGGGCCTCTACGGGGCTCGTGTGCCGTTGTCACCGCACACCTCGTTCCATCGGCTCCGGGCTGTCGCC
>NZ_DASRGV010000319.1:0-13836 GCF_035650855.1 Actinocrinis sp.
GTCGAGGATGTGGACCGGCTGCTGCGCGCGGGGGCGGACAAGGTCGGGGTCAACACGGCCGCGATCGCCCGCCCCGAGCTGATCTCGGCGATCGCCGACCGCTTCGGCAGCCAGGTGCTGGTCCTGTCGGTGGACGCGCGCCGCTGTCCCGAAGGAGTGGCCACCGAGTCGGGCTTCGAAGTCACCACGCACGGCGGCCGCCGCTCGACCGGCATCGACGCGATCGGCTGGGCCCGCCGCGCCGCCGAACTGGGCGCCGGCGAGGTGCTGCTGAACTCGATGGACGCGGACGGCACCAAGGACGGCTACGACCTGGAGCTGATCCGCGCGGTGCGGGCCGAGGTGACCATCCCGGTGATCGCCTCCGGCGGCGCCGGCAAGCTGGCCGACTTCGCCCCCGCGGTCGCGGCCGGAGCGGACGCGGTGCTGGCCGCCTCGGTCTTCCACTTCGGCGACCTGTCCATCGGCGAGGTCAAGCGCAGCCTGCGCGACGCCGGATATCCGATCCGCTGACCGCTGCCTTCCCCCGCTGTCCCGCTCAGCGGGACAACCGCGCCGCAACCTCCCCCTCCCCGTCTCCACCCTCCCCGCCTCCGCAACTAAGGTGGAGACATGGCAGGCCCGAAGATCACCCACGTCTCCGTCACCCCGATCGCCGTGCTCGACGCGCCGCTGCTCAACGCCTCGGGCGTGCACGAGCCGTACCAGCTGCGCTCCGTGATCGAAATCGACACCGACGCCGGTGTCTCCGGCCTCGCCGAGGCCTATGGCGATGACCCGACCCTGGCGAACCTGCGCGCCGCGGCTCCCGCCCTCGTCGGCGTGGACGTCTTCGACCTCAACGAGCTGAACCGGCGGGTCGCCCTCGCCCTGGGCGCGGTCACCCCGGGCAGCCCAACCGAGCTGGTCGGCCGCGCCTCCCGGCAGAAGACCGTCGCGCAGACCTACGGGGCGTTCGAAGTCGCCTGCTACGACGCCCAGGGCAAGGCGACGGACCTGCGCGTTTGCGACCTGCTCGGCGGCGCGGTCCGCGACTGCGTGCCGTACAGCGCGTACCTGTTCTACCGCTGGGCCAAGCATCCCGAGCACGCCGTCCCCGACGACTACCCCGAGGACGACTGGGGCGCCGCGCTCGACCCGGACGGCATCGTCGCCCAGGCCCGGCGGATGGTGGACACCTACGGATTCGGCTCGCTCAAGCTCAAGGGCGGGGTCTTCGAACCGGAGGCCGAGGTCGAGGCGATCGCGGCGCTGCGTGACGCGTTCCCCGACCTCCCGCTGCGCCTCGACCCCAACGCGAACTGGTCCGTCGGCACCTCCCTGCGCGTCACCCCGCGGCTGGAGGGACTGCTGGAGTACCTGGAGGACCCCACCGAGGGCAACCCGGGCATGGCCGAGGTCGCCCGCAAGACGACCCTCCCGCTGGCCACCAACATGTGCGTCACCAGCTTCGAGGAGATCCCCGAGGCCGCCGCGCTCGACTCGGTCGCGGTGGTGCTCTCCGACCACCACTACTGGGGCGGCTTCCGCGCCTCGCAGCGGCTGGCCGGGATCTGCGACACCTTCGGCTGGGGCGTCTCGATGCACTCGAACACGCACCTGGGCATCAGCCTGGCCGCGATGACGCAGCTGGCCGCCGCCACCCCGAACCTGACCTACGCCTGCGACACGCACTCGCCGTGGCAGCGGGAGGAGATCATCGAGCCGGGCGCGCTGCGCTGGTCGCAGGGCTCGCTCGCGGTGCCCGAAGGCCCCGGCCTCGGCGTCGAACTGGACCGTGACGCCCTCGCCCGGCTGCACGAGCAGTACCTCGCCTGCGGCCTGCGCAGCCGCGACGACAAAACCGCGATGCTGCGCGCGGACCCGAGCTGGCCGACGCACCGGCCGCGGTTCTAGGCGCCTGAGGGTTACTCTGCGCCGCTCTGGTCAGCGCCCTGATCGGCGTAGTCGGAGCTGTCGTCGTGCACGCCGATGTCCACCGCTCCCGCGTCCGCCGGATCCGGCGTGACGTCGGAGACGCCGCCGGGCTGTGACGCGCCACCGAGCGGGTCCGCGCTGCCGCCCTGGGCCGTGGCGTCGTCGAACAGCTCGTGCCCGAGGTGCGACAGTTCCTCGCTGCCGTACGTCAGCGCGCCGCCGAGCCCGCCCGCCAGCGAGCCGAGCCCCTCGCCGATCAAGCCGCCGACGAATCCGCCCTCCTGCTCGCCGGTGTGCAGAAACTCCTCGGCGCCCGCGCTGCCGAGCGCCTCGCCCCAGTCCTTGCCCGCCTCGCCGCCCGCGTCCGCTCCCTCAGAGACCAGCTGCCCGAAGTCCGGACCGTCGCCGCTCATCGTCTCCACCCCTCCCATGGCCCCGATCGGCTCACCCGATCGGCGGTTCAACGGACAAGAGCGGCGAACGGCCCGTCAGATACGTCGGGGAGGCAGGACGCGTCGAGACGACGACTACGGACGGCTACGACTCCTCGTTCCAGGCCGTCGTGGCAGAGCGGATCGCGTTCAGATCGCTGCCCGACGCCAAACCGGCGTGGTAGAACCGCAACTCGCGGGCGCCCGCATCGCGCAGCCGGACCGCGTCCTTCACCAGGCTCTCGACGCGCCCGCCCATGTTGGCCACGGCCAGCAGCGACGCGACGACCGGTACGTCATCCGGAGCCTGCTGCGCGACTGCGGACACCGTCGCGGCCCCGTCGTCGATCGAACCCCAGCACTGCAGCACCGGACCCACGGACTGCGCGAACAGACTCGCCGGATCAGCACCCGGATTCGCCCCGACACGGCGCGGGTCCGGATGCGTGTGCAGCAGAATCGGGAGGTCAGGACGCACTTCACGCACCGCCGAGACCACCTCGGCCCGGAACCGATCCGCCGCGGCCTCGCGCACCGCGTGTACCGGCGCGAGCGTGGATTCGAGCGCTGCGATAGTGGCGTCGTCGAACGCGTCGGGGCTCCCGGCGAAGATCGGCTCGAGCGCTGTCCGCACCTGGTCGCGCAACCACGCCGGCCCGATCCCGACATTCGCGTAGTCGATCTCGCACGCCGCGCAGAAACACAGCGACAGCAGTTCCCTGGCCTGGGCCGGTAGCGCGGATGAGCCGGTCTTGTCGTGTGCGTGCAGGTGCTCGAAGCCGTACCAGCCGCAGGATTCCAGCTCCAGGCCGTCCACCTCGGGCAGTGCGGCCACCTCTGCGGCGAGCGTCGCGGCGTACTCGTACACCCGGGGATTCGCGGTGCACAACGCCCAGGGGTAACGATCTCCGAACGCATTGACGACGGAGATCTCCGGATGGACCGTGCCGAGACGCTGATTGTGCGTCAGCACCGTCCATGCGTAGACCTTGAGCCCCGCGCCGCGTAGAGCCTGCGCGCCCTCGTGGAACGAGCCCGGCGCCCAGGTCGCGACGACCGGCTGCACCTCACGGCCGCTCCACCGCGCCCGATCCGGTTGGTAGTAGACCGCGGAGTGATCGGCCGTGACGACCTTGTGCTCCGGGTGGGCTGGAGTCAGGGCCCTTACCGTGTGATACGCGGCCGCGAGCAGCACGCGGTCAACACCCAGACCGGCTATCCGCTCCGCGCAGCCCGGATCGCCCGCCGCGTCCCAGGGATACAGGTAGACCCCGGCGCCGCTCATGCCAGCGCCTCCCGAGCCTGTTCGACCAGCGCCCACGCCTCCTCGACATGTGCCGCCGCCGGTTCGGTCAGCGGAGCCCGCACGCCGCCGACCGCGTGCCCCGACGCTACTGTCAGCGCCTTGACCAGCGACACCGCGTACCCGGGGTGCCTGCGGCGCAGCTCCACATACGGCCGGAAGAACACGTCGATCAGTTTGTCGAGGGTCGCCGCGTCGCCCTTGTCGAGCGCGCCGTGGAACGCCAGCGCGACGTCGGGAGCGAAGCAGAAGACCGCCGACGAATAGAGCGGCACGCCGATCGCCCGGTAGGCCCGCTGCGTGGCCTCGGCGGTGGGCATGCCGTTGAAGTACTGGAAGTCCTCGACGCCCGCAGTGCGCACCGCGCTGACGATCCGCTGCATCTGGTCCAGGTCCCCGCGCCCGTCCTTGAGCCCGATGATGTTCGGCACCGCGGCGAGCTCGACCACCGTCTCCGGAGCGAACACCAGCTGGTCGCGCTGATACAGGATCAGGTCCAGCGGCGTCGCCGCGGCGAGCGCCCGGTAGTGCGCGATCAGCCCGGCCTGCCCGCCATCGGCCCCGGAGGGCGGGAACACCAGCAGGCCGTCCGCGCCAGCGCGCTCGGCGGCCAGCGCGTATTCGGCGGCCAGCGCGGTGCCGTAGCCGGTGCCGCCGAGCACCGGTACCGTCCCTCCTGCGGACCTGGCCGCCTCGACCGCGACGCGGACACACTCCTCGTACTCGGCCGGGGCGAGCGCCGGGAACTCCCCGGTGCCGCAGGCGGCGAACACCGCCGCCGGCCCCGCGGCCAGCCTGGCCTCGACATGCGCCCGATAACCCGCCGGATCGAAGGACCCGTCCGGGGCGAAGGCGGTGACCGGGAAGAACAGCAGGCCGTCGAGGCGGCCGAGCGGGGTCTGAGGTGTTCGCATGCATGAATAGTAGTCTCACTTGTGAACGCTTGCCGAGCGTGTGAGGATGGGCAGTGGCCGAAGCTGTGAAGCAGTTACATCAAGAGCAGCTACATCAAGAGCGCCTACATCAACAGCGGCTAAATCGACAGCAGTCGCATCGAGAGCGGCGAAAGACGGCGTGGCGAGGGAGAGGGGAGCGGTGAAGCAGAGCGGAACGGCGGCGCAGGCGGCCGACGAGAAGACGGACGGCTCTGCCGCCCCGGCCGCGGCCGTGGTGCCCGTTGCCTCGGGAGCGGTGAAGTCTGCGGACCGCACCATCGAACTGCTCGAACTGCTGGCCGGCTACAGCGAACCGCTGACGCTCAGCGAGATCCACCGCGAGCTGTCGTACCCGAAGTCGAGCCTCTTCGTGCTGCTGCGCACCCTCGTGGCGCGCGGCTGGGTCGAGACCGACCGGCGCGGCACCGGCTACTCGATCGGCGTGCGCGCCCTGCTGGTCGGCACCTCCTATCTCGACCGCGACCCAGTGATCCGGGCCGCCACCCGCGTGCTCGAGGAGCTGCGCACAGAGGTCAACGAGACCGTGCACCTGGCCCGGCTCGACGGCGCCGACGTGGTCTACCTGGCCAGCCGCGAATCGGCGCACCACCTGCGGCTCACCTCCCGGGTCGGCCGCCGGGTGCCCGCGTACGCGACCGCGCTCGGCAAGGCGCTGCTGGCCGGCCGCACCGACGCCGAGGTGGACGCCCTGCTGCCGGCCAAGCTCGAACCGCTCACCCCGCAGACCGTGACCGACCGCGCCGCGCTGTTCGCCGAGCTGGCCCTGGTCCGCGAGCGCGGCTACGCGACCGAGCGCGGCCAGAACACCCCAGGCCTCGGCTGCTTCGCGGTCGCGCTCGAATACCGGCTCCCGCCGATCGACGCGATCAGCTGCTCGGTGCCGTACGCGCGGCTCGACGATCCCGGCCACGCCGCGCAGGTGCTGGACGCGGTACGCAGACACGCCGGGCAACTGAGTTTCCTGCTACGGCCCTGACTTCGAGCATTCACACACTCACGGCGCAAGAAACCGCAAGAAACACAGTGCGACGAAAACAGTGCGATGAAAGGCGGGTGGATCGTTGTCCACGATTCTGATCACCGGCGCGGCAGGCGGGATCGGCAGTGCGATGCGCTCGCGCATGGCGCGTCCGGGGCGCACGCTGCGGCTGCTGGACATCGAGCCGCTCGAAGCCGGGCCGGGCGAGGAGACGATCCGCGCCTCGGTCACCGACCTGGCCGCACTCACCGAGGCCTGCGAGGGCGTCGACGCGGTGATCCACCTCGGCGGCAAGTCCGGCGAAGCACCGTGGGAGCGCATCCTGGAGACCAACATCGACGGCACGTACAAGGCCTTCGAGGCGGCGCGGCGGGCGGGTGTGCCGCGGGTGGTCTTCGCCTCTTCGAACCATGCGGTCGGCTTCCACACCCCCGACGAGTACCCGCTGCCCGAGTCGGTGCAGACACTGCCGGACACGTACTACGGCGTGTCCAAGGTCACCGGTGAAGCGCTCGGCGCGCTCTACCACCACCGCTACGGCCTCGACGTGATCTGCATCCGGATCCTGTCCTGCTTCCCGAAGCCGCCGAACCAGCGCGCCCTATCCACCTGGCTGTCGCCCGACGACTGCGCCCGGCTGTTCGAGGCCTGCCTCGCGGCGGAGAAGCCCGGCTACAAGATCGTCTACGGGGTCTCCGCGAACACCCGCGGCGGCTGGGTCTCCCTCAAGGGCGCGGGCGAGCTCGGGTACGAGTCGAAGGACGACGCCGAGGTCTTCGCCGAGGAGCTGTTCGCCGAGAACGGCGAGCTGCCGGCGGACGACCCGGTCTTCCAGCACCTCGGCGGCCAGTTCACCCTGCCCGACCTGGACGCCGACAACCTGTGACGATGAGGACGAATACGCGATGAACAGCATCCAGGGACACGACCCGCGCACCGGCGGCCCGGTCGGCGACCCGGTGCCCGCGACCGGGACCAAGCAGGTCGACGCGCTCGTGCAGGCGGCGTTCGCGGCCTTCGAGACCTGGCGCGACACCGGCCGCGCGGCCCGCGCGGCCGCGCTTGAGGCCGTCGCCGACGCGCTCGACGCGCACGTCACCGAGCTGGTCGCGCTCGCCGACTCGGAGACCGCGCTCGGCACCACCCGGCTGACCGGCGAGGTGGCCCGCACCACCGGCCAGCTGCGGCTGTTCGCCGAGGTGGTGCGGGACGGCTCGTACCAGGGCATCGTGATCGAGCACGCCGAGGCGGCGCGGCCGGACCTGCGCCGGATCAAGCGCCCGATCGGGCCGGTCGCGGTGTTCGCCGCGTCCAACTTCCCGTTCGCCTTCTCCGTGGCCGGCGGCGACACCGCCTCGGCCCTCGCGGCCGGCTGCCCGGTGGTCGTGAAGGCGCACGAGGCGCACCCGCGCACGTCGCTGCGCACCGCCGAGCTGGTGCGCGAAGCGCTGCAGAAGGCGGGCGCGCCGGAGGGCGTGTTCGACATCGTATTCGGCGTCGAGGAGGGCGCCGCCCTCGTGCGGCACCCGCTGCTGAGCGCCGTCGGCTTCACTGGTTCGACCCGCGGTGGCCTGGCCCTGGCCAAGCTGTGCGCCGAGCGGCCGAACCCGATCCCGTTCTACGGCGAACTCGGCTCGGTCAACCCGGTGATCGTGTTCCCCGGCGCGGCGCGCAGCAGGGCGCAGGAGATCGCGCGTGGCTACGCGGCCTCGCTGACCCAGGGCGTCGGCCAGTTCTGCACGAATCCCGGCGTGCTGTTCGTGCCGGACGAGCCGGAACTGCTCGGCGCGATCGAGGCGGCGGTGGGGGAGAGCACCGGCGGTCCGATGCTCTCCCAGCGCATCCACGACGGCTACGTGTCAGCGGTCGACGAGCTCGGCTCGCGCGGCGATGTCAGCCTGCTGGCGAGCGGCAAGGCGGGGGAGGGCCCGTGGTCCGCGGCGCCCAAGGTGTACCGCACGACGCTCGACGCGGTCCGGGAAAGCAGCGAGCTGCTGACCGAGGAGCATTTCGGCCCGGTCGGCGTGGTCGTGGTCGGTGGCGCCCCGGCCGACGCGATCGACGTGATCGAGAGCGAGGGCGGCGGCAACCTCACCGCGACCGTGCACGCCGACCTGGCCGGCGGCGACGACGCGCAGGAGGCCCGGCGCATCGGCCGGCTGCTGGCGGAGCGCGCCGGCCGGGTCATCTTCAACGGCTGGCCGACCGGCGTCGCGGTGACCTACGCGCAGCAGCACGGCGGTCCGTTCCCCGCGACCACCACGCCGGCGTACACCTCGGTCGGCGCGGCGGCGATCGACCGGTGGCTCGTCCCGGTGGTCTACCAGGACTTCCCGCCGGAGCTGCTGCCGGACGAACTGCGCTGAGTCAGAGGACCGAGGAGCTGGCGATCAACCACCGGCCCTGTCCCTGGTCGAAGAGCATGCCGAACTGGGTGCGCTCCTTGGCGAACGAACCGTCCTTGTAGTAGTAGTCGATCGTCGCCGTCACGGTGGAGGGCAGCGTCGCGGTCACATCGGAGACCGTGACGCGCTGAATCTTCGACCAGAACGACTGGTAACCCGACCAGCCGCCCGCGTGGTTCTGCTGGTAGTTGGGAGTCATCCAGGGCCACGCCTGGGTCAGGTTCCCCGGCACCAGGTGGTAGTAGGCGATGATCGTCGACGTCAGCTGATCCGCGCGGCTCTGCGCCGGAGCCGACGCGGAGGGGGCAGACGGAGAAGGAGACGCAGAGCTCTTCGAACCGCTCGTGTTCGACGGCCGCGACGAGGTGGACGGCGCGGCGGCGGTGGGGGCCGCGGCGTGGCTGGTCGGTGTGGTCGCCCCGGCCTTCGCCGTGGTCGAGTGGCTGCTGAGCGCGGCGGAGAGCCCCCATCCGCCGAGCGCGAGAAGCAGCGCCGCGATGAGCACCGCGATCACCGCGCGGCGGCGTGTCCCGAGGGCGAAGCGCTTTGGCGGCGCGGGTTCCGAGGGAGCGGCCGCTGGGACAGCAGGCGGAGTTGGCGCGGGGCTGTCGGCGTAGGACCGGTCGGCGGGTATCGGGGCGGCTGCCACCAACGGCGTCGTGCGGGCGGCAGCGGGTTGCTCGGGCTCCGGCTGTGCGGGCACCGCGTCTTCGGGCGCGGTCTCCAGTGCCTTCAGCGCCCGCTCCGCGTGCGGCATCGCCGGCCGCAGCGCCGGGTCCCGCGAGAGCATCCACAGCAGCACCGGCTCCAGCGGACCGGCGTGGCGGGCCGGGATGATCTCCTCGTGGATGATGCGGTACAGCTGCGCGACCGCGTTCTCGGTGTTCCCGAACGGTGGTTGGCCTTCGACGGCCGCGTACAGCGTCGCGCCGAGCGAGTAGACGTCGCTGAGCGAATCAGCAGGCTGACCCTGGGCGACCTCAGGCGCGATGTAGCCGAGCGTTCCCAGCAGCAGGCCGCTGGCGGTGACCGTGGTGTCGCCCACGGCCCGGGATATCCCGAAGTCCGTGAGCTTCACCTCGCCGTCTTCCGCGAGCAGGACGTTGCCGGGCTTGACGTCGCGGTGCACGATGCCGGCGTTGTGCGCGGCGGTGAGGGCGGAGGCCAGCTGGGCGCCGATGCGGGCGACCTCGTGCGGAGGGAGCAGCACTCCCGCGGCCATCAGCTGGGCCAGGCTGCGCGACTCCAGGTACTCCATGACGAGGAACGGACGGCTGTCGTGGTCGACGATGTCGTAGACGCCGATCACGTTCGGGTGGTGCAGCCGCGCCGCGATGCGGGCTTCGCGCATCGCCCGGCGCGTGCCCTCGTCGCCGACGCCGCCGCCGGTCGTCGAGCGCACCATGAGCTCTTTGAGCGCTACCGTCCGCCCCAACACCTCATCGCGCGCCCGCCACACCACGCCCATGCCGCCGGTGCCTATCTGGGCGAGCAGGCGGTAGCGGCCCGCGATCAGATCGTTCGTCTCAGTCACTTCGGTCCAACCGCGCTCCCGGCTGATCTCAGGACCCTGCTCGCACCGGTCGGAATCCGGCTACCCGTGGGCAGCGCGGGGAAACGGTGCGCCCCCGGTGCCGGGAGTGCCGGGGGCGGGCAGGTCTGACTGATCTTGTCATATCCCGAGCTTGGCCGAGCGCAGCCGGCTGACCGCCGCGTCGTCTCCGGTGAGCTGCACGTGCGCGGCCTCCTTGCGGCCGCTGGCGAACAGGACCAGCTCGCCGGCCGGCCCGGTCACCGTGACCATCAGCGGCGTGGCGGCCTTCGCGACCACGGTCTGCCGCGGGCCTTCGCCGTTCTCGGCGCGCACCAGGGTCACGCCGACCGGCACCGAGCGGAAGGCCAGCCTCGCCTGCCGGCGCAGCCGGTTCCACAGCTCGTCCGAGTTCACCAGGTCCAGTTCGCGCGGCGGATCGCCCACCGCCCGGCGCAGGTCCTCGTGGTGCACGAAGTACTCCACGGTGTTCACCGCCGCGTCCATCGCGCCGAGGCGGAAGACGGACCACGGCGGCGGTCCCTTCCGCACCCGCTCGACCAGGTCCAGGTACGGGGTGTGCTGCTTGACGGAGTTCTGCGCCCGCCGCGTGATCGGTGACAGGGGCTTGAGGACGATCCCGGCCGCGGCCAGCGGCCTCGAGTCGCGGATGACCAGGTGGGCCGCGAGATCGGCGGCGCTCCAGCCCGTGCACAGCGTCGGCGCGTCCGGCCCGACCCGCACCAGCGTGTCCGCCAGCGCCTCGCGTTCCTCACGTGCGAACCCGTTCATGCTGCTACTCCCGCGGTGTTGGTAGGGCTGCAGTGTCGGTGGTGCTAGCGAACCTCCAGGCGACAAGCGTGCTCGCCGCGCAGAATACCGGGATCACCCACGCTGTGCGACGAACGTGCCGCCGGAAACGGGTAAGGGGCTCCGATCGGAAATCTCCTATACCGCGCCGTTGTTGTCGCATTAGAGTCGAACGCTGCACGTTCGCGCCGCCCGCAGGCGCGCCTGAACCGAGGGGAGATCGGCTTGCCCAGCCGAAGCCGTCAAGCCGACGCAGTGCAGAACCACGCAGTGCAGAACACAGCGCAGAACACCACGGATCTGGCGCAGGGCGGCACGCCCGGACGTTCCCCCTTCCGGCAGGGCCTCGGCGTGCTGGGCGTCGCGATCCGCAGCGCGCCGCGGGTTTTCGCGGCCGCCGTCGCCGGAAGCGCGCTCTACGGCACGATGACTGTCGGCTCCGCCTGGGCGATCGGCTGGGCGACGAACCACGTCGTGCTGCCGGACCTGCAGCGCGGCTCGGCCCCCGGCACCGGCCTCGCCGCCGCCGGGCTGCTGATCATCGGCGTGGCGATAGCGAAGGTGATCGGCATCTTCGGGCGGCGCCTGCTCGCCGGGGTGGTGGTCTTCCGCGCGCAGGCCGAGTTCCGGCGCAAGGTCAGCGACGCCTATCTGCGCCTGCCGCTCAGCTGGCACCAGCGCCACCCGACCGGCCAGCTGCTCTCCAACGCCAACTCCGACGTCGAGATGGCGTTCCAGCCGATGAACCCGCTGCCGATGACCCTCGGCGTGATCGTCATGCTGCTGCTGGCCGTGGTCGACATGTTCCTCACCGACACCGTGCTGGCCCTCGTCGGCGTGCTGCTCTTCCCGGCCGTCATCGTGCTGAACACGGTCTACACCCGCTACGCCGGGCCGCGCTTCGCCCGCGCGCAGGAGCTTCGCGCGCACGTCGCCGAGGTCGCGCACGAGTCCTTCGACGGCGCGCTGGTGGTCAAGACGCTCGGCCGCGAGGAATCGGAGACCGAGCGGTTCGCCGCGCGCACCCGCGCCCTGCGCGACGCCAACATCAACGCCGGGCGCGCCCGCTCCCTGTTCGACCCGATGCTCGAAGCGCTGCCCAACCTCGGCGTGCTCGCGGTCCTGCTGATCGGCGCGACCCGCGTGGCCCAGGGCCAGAGCCGGCCCGGAGACGTGGTCAGCATCGCGTATCTCATCACCCTGCTCGCCTTCCCGATCCGCGCCATCGGCTGGGTCCTGGGCGACCTGCCGCGCGGCGTCGTCGGCTTCGGCCGCGTCCGCGCGGTGCTCAGCGCCGAGGAGCACAGCGAATACGGCAAGGCGAGGCTCGCCCGCGACTCCGGCCCGGCCGCGCTCGAACTCGACCGAGTCGAGTTCGCCTACGAATCCGCGCCGGACCTTCCGGTGCTGCGCGGGGTCAGCACCCGCATCGAGCCCGGCCGCACCGTCGCGCTGGTCGGCGCCACCGGCTCCGGCAAGTCCACGCTCGCCACGCTGCTGGCCCGGCTCGCCGATCCGACCGGCGGCGCGATCCGGCTCGACGGCACCGATCTGCGCGAGCTGGCGAAGGGCGAGGTACCGCGCGCGGTCGCCCTGGTCGCGCAGCAGACCTTCCTGTTCGGCGACACGGTGCGCGCCAACGTCGGGCTCGGCGACGACCCGTCCGAGGCCGAAATCCGCGCCGCACTGCACATCGCACAGGCCGAACGGTTCGTCGACGCGCTGCCCAATGGGCTCGATACGGTCATCGGTGAGCGCGGTGCGACCCTCTCCGGCGGCCAGCGGCAGCGCCTGGCCCTCGCCCGCGCCCTCGTGCGGCATCCCAGGCTGCTGATTCTCGACGACTGCACTTCGGCAGTCGATCCCAGTGTCGAAGCAGCGATCCTCGGCGGCCTGAAGCAGAACGCTCTCGGCGCGACCGTCGTCGTCATCGCCTACCGCAAGGCCACGGTCGCACTCGCCGACGAGGTCCTCTTCCTCGACGACGGCGTCATCGCCGACCGGGGCACACACGAGGAACTGCTGCACCGCAGCGCCGGATACCGCGACCTGATCACGGCCTACGCGCGCGCCGCCGAAGACGCCGCCGCGTCGGATCTCGACGCGGACGCCATCGAGGACGAGGACCTGGAAGGAGCGGTCGCGTGACCGCCACCATCGAGCAAGCGGCCGCGCCGGACGCTCCCGAGATCGTGCTGGTCCGCGAGGCCTCCGGCAGTCCGCTCTCCATCGTGCGCAAGGGCCTGCGGCTCTCGCCCGAGTTCACCCGCGGCATCGGCGTGACCATGCTGCTGGCGTTCATCGCGACCGTCGGCCGCATCGTCATCCCGATCGCCGTGCAGCAGGCGGTGGACCACGGCTTCGACGCGCCCGGCGGCGTCGACACCAGCGAGGTGCGGGTCATGGCCGGCCTCGCCGCCCTCGCGGTCGTCATGACGACCCTGGCTGCGTACACGATGAACCGGCGGCTTTACCGCGCCAGCGAATCCGGCCTCTCCACGCTGCGCATCAAGGCGTTCCGGCACGTGCACGAGCTGTCCGTGCTGCACCAGCAGGCCGAGCAGCGCGGCGCCCTCGTCTCGCGGGTGACCTCCGACGTGGACACCATCACCAACTTCATCCAGGAAGGCGGCCTGATGCTGTTCATCAGCGTCGCCCAGATGTTCCTGGCCACCGCCGTGATGGGCAGCTACTCCTGGCAGCTGACCCTGCTGGTCTGGCTCTGCTTCCTGCCGCTGTTCGCCGCGATGCGCTTCCTGCAGCGGCGCACCGGCGCACGGTACAACGCGGTGCGCCAGTCGATCGGCCGCATGCTCAGCGCGTTCAGCGAGTCACTGGTCGGCGCGCCGGTCGTGCGCGCGTACGGCATCGAGGAGCGCACCGGCCGCCGGATCAACGAGGCCGTATACGCCACGCGCGCCGCCCAGGTACGCGCGCAGGCGGTCATCGTCGGCACCTTCAGCGCCGGCGAAGTCGCCGCCGGACTGGCGAACGCGGGCGTGGTCGTCGTCGGCGTCGCGCTCGGCGTCGGGGGACACATCACCGCGGGCCAGCTGATCGCGATGCTGTTCCTGGTCTCCCTGTTCATCACGCCGGTGCAGTGGGGCGTCGAGGTGCTCAACGAGGCGCAGAACGCGATCTCCGGCTGGCGGCGGGTGATCGGGCTGCTCGAATCAGAGCCCGATGTCCCGGACCCGGGCACGCACGGGCTGGCCGAGCCGTTGCCTGTCGGGCCGGTGCGGGTCGAGTTCGAGCGGGTCGGCTTCGCATACCCCGGCGGGCCGCCGGTGCTGCGCGACATCAGCGTCCAGATTCCGCAGCGGGCCCGGGTCGCGGTGGTCGGCGAGACCGGCTCCGGCAAGACCACCTTCGCCAAGCTGCTGACCAGGCTGATGGACCCGGGCGAGGGCAGAGTGCTGATCAACGGCGTGGACCTGCGCCGGATCGGCTTTGACGAGCTGCGCCGCCGCATGGTCATGGTGCCGCAGGACGGCTTCCTCTTCG
>NZ_DASRGV010000320.1:0-5289 GCF_035650855.1 Actinocrinis sp.
CTGTCAGTGCTCGAAGACCATTGCGGAGAAGGCGGCGCCGAGGCCGGCTCCGGCGGCCGCCATTACGTAGCGGTCGCCTGGGCGCAGCAGGCCGCGGGTGCGCGCGGTGCGGTAGTTGACGAAGGCGTCGGCGCAGAAGAGGGGTCCGATCGAAGCCAGATTGTCGAGCACCACGCGGTCGAGCGGGAAGCCGAGCCTGCGGCAGACGCGCTGCCAGGCCAGCCGGTCCACGCTGTGCGGCAGGATGAGGCTGATCGCGCCCATCTCCAGCCCGCACCGCTCGACCGCCGTCAGGATCGCCGCCGCGAGGCAGTCCGCGTATTGCTGCTGCAATGCTGCAGCCGCTTCCGTTTCGTACCCGTAGTCCTCGAACTCGCCGCGCAGGTCGGTCGCGTAGGCGAGCAGCCGGTCGTGGGTGCCTTCCGCGCGGATGAGGCAGGCTGCCGCGCCCTCCGCCAGGAACCTGGTCTCCGACGCCGTCCGTGCCTGCCGGGCGAAACCCTTCTCGCCAGCCACGACCAGCGCGAGCGCGTCGGGGTCGGCGTCCGCTGTGAGGAGGCGGCCGGCGACGTCCACCGCGAGCAGGCCCGAGGCGCTGGCGTGGTGGCCGACCGCGAATGTCGCGGCTTGATCGAGCCCGAATTCGAAGCACAGCTCGCGCAGCGGATTTTGCGGATACTGCATCACCAGCGGGAACGTGCGCGCGTGCACGACGTACCGCACCCGATCCTCGCGGCCGCGCAGACCGTCCAGATCGGCCACCGCGCCGCGCAGCAGTTCGAGCAGCCCGCCATCGGGATCGCGGCTGGCTTGCCCGAGCTGGGGATATCGCCGGAACACCTGGACCTGCATCGTCGACAGCCCGAAATGCTCAGCCAGGTCCTCGATCGGGACGCGGCCGGACGGGACGTATACGCCGACGGCTTCCAGGGCGGTCATGGCGTTGCGCGCCCCGGCTTCCACCGCATGCGTGCGCAGCGCATTGAGCTATACACGGACGGCTGCCGCGATAGGCACCGGCGCCGTCACACGCGTTGGTGCGTCCGCATCGAATGCCGCCTCAATGGCCGCCGCCTCCATCTCGCGGGCCAGCGCTTCGTTGCCGGCAGGGGAGATGTGGCGAGTGTCAGCGCAGACCATCAGCGCGATGCCGTCCTCCGCGTCGTCGATGTGGAGGAAGAGCTGTTCGTAAGGGTTCTCTTTCCTCTCGATCCAGCCGAACTTGCTCAGCCGGCGCGCCGCCTCCAACTCCTCCCGGCTACGCGCGGGTTCGCCGGGCGTGATGCGGCGGTCGTTGAAGAACGCCCAGTTGACGCAACACCACGGTTCCGCGTCCGGGTCCAATTCGCGCGCCTCACGGCCGAGCCGGTCGATGAGCTTGGTCTCGGCCCGCGGATCGAAATACGAGTACTTCCGCACCGTCATCGAGACCTGACGCGCCCGGCGCACCACCTCGTCGATCGTCGTCTCGGCCGCGTCCAGGACGCACACCCCGCTCTGCACCAGGTTGCCCACCATGTCGGTGAGGCCGGGCCGGAAGCGGTTACTCGACAGAGGCCTGATCACCGCCGGGTTCAGCAGCCCGAGCCGGCCCAGCGCGGTCGCGTAGAGCGCCAGCAGTACGGCGGAGGTGTCGGAGGCGGTGCGCTCGGCGATGGCAGGCAGCGCGAGCTTCAAGGCACGCGAGCGCAGCACGCCGGTCCAATGCCGCGGATCGCGCTCGTCGTCCGAGAAGGGCAGCGGACGTGGCGGCACCGAGCGCAGGACTTTCTCCATGTGTCGGATCGCCGCGTCGCTGATCCGCCGCCCGGCCGGAGACTCCTGCCAGGCTGCCAATTCGAGCTGCTGCAGGCCGATCGCGGGTTCGGTACGCCTCGCCTCGACCTCCCGGCCGAGCGCCTGCATCCCGAGGCCGTCGCTGACCGTGTGACACGAGATGGCGATCACGTGTGTGGGCCGGCCCGCCTGGCGCAACACACCCATTTGCACGGGCCACTGTGCGCAGAAGTCGCGCGGCCTGGTGCGATAGCAGGCCTCAATCTGCGCTGCCGTCTCGTTCGCGTCGGCGCCGGGCGCCAGATCGTAGACGTCGAGCATGACCGTGCCGGAGCTGTGCACTTCCTGCAGCGCGTAGCCCTCGGCGTCGAATCGCAGCTTGGTGCGCATGGACGGGAAGCGCGACACCATGTAGCTGAGCTGGTCGGCGGCGTCCTGCACGCTCACGCCCGGCGGCAGCGGCAGCACGCCGCCCAGCGAGATCCAGCCCTGCCGGACCATCGCCTGCAGGATCTCGCGCTGTCCCCACGTCAGTTCCCCGACGCCTTCGCCATCCCCCGCGAACGGCACCGGCACCTGCTCGGTCGGAACCGGCACGAGCGCCGGCCTGATCAACGGGTTGAAGGTGGGGACCGTGACGGACAGCGGGAACGCGGTCTTCTTCAGGGCGGTCTTCTTCAGGTCCGCGTCCGGTCCGGTGCCCGTCCGGGTGTCGGCACCCGGTTCCACGATCAGTTCAGCCATGTCGGTTCGCCGCCGCTTCTGCCAGGGTCCGCCGCCGCATCAGGAGTCCGTGCACCTTTCCGGTGTGGCTGGTGAAGGCTGCTGATCGCCGCCCACGTCGAGCAGCAGCACCGGCCCCGGCGCCGGCCACGACGACACGCCAGTGGCCGACACGCGCCACCCCCTAAGCGAAACTCTCCGGCCGCTACAACGGATAATCAATGCCCCCGGGGCACATCCCGAATTCACCCGCTGGTAGGGGCCTCGGCCCTCGACTCACCGCCGTGAAACTTCCATGGAGCGCGGTGTGAGCTGCGGCGCGGGACCGCTGGTCATACAGGTCACTGATCCGCCCGTCAGAATTCTCACCGCATGTCCATAATTTCCGTTGTAGCGCGTTCTGTACTGCTACGTTTTGTGACATATCTAGCCCGAATTAGGCATGGCGGCGGTTGGTGCAAAGCTGCTACAAATAATCGTCTCGAGGGCTCGTCGGGAGTCGTAACATGAGTCCTCGTCGACTCCGCCGGGCACGTCGTGGCGGGTCATCAACTGCGTGGGGGGATTGTTACTTGTCCGAGCGTCCACTCGCGGTCAATATCGTCATACTCGCGGCGGCCATCTGCGACCTGCCCCGATTCCCGGGGATCGCCTCATTCGCCACGCTCTGACCCTAATAGCTCCGATGCTCCGGTATGACAGGACCGGGAGCACCGGTGTTCGCCGCCCCCGTGGGGGGATCGGCGGCTGACAGCACCACCGTACGAGACATGGGGATTCATGTGAACAAATCCAGCAGCGCCACTGCGCCCGAGGATGCCTCGGCGCAGTCCCGGCGCGTCCGGCGGGCCGCCATTCCGGCGGTCGCCGTCAGCCTCGCGGTCGGCGCGTCCCAGGTCGCGCTGGCGGTCCCGGGCCACGCGGCGGCGGTCAGCCGGGTGTCGGTCGGCGCGGCCCCGACCCTGCCGCACGGCGCCAAGAGCGTCGCGGCGCCGGCTGACTCGACCAAGCTGACCGTCGACATCCAGCTCAACACGCCGACCTCGGCCCAGCTGTCGGCGCTCGCCACCGCGGTCAACGACCCGAAGTCGCCCTCCTACCACCACTTCCTGGCGAAGGGGGAGATCGCCAAGCGGTTCGGCGCCTCCGCGGCTGAGGTGGCGGCAGTGGACGCGGCGCTCAAGTCCGCCGGCCTCACCCCCGGACCGGTCTCCGCGGACGGACTGTTCATTCCGGTCAGCACCACGGTCGGCCAGGCCAAGTCGGCGTTCGGCACCAACTTCGCCGGATACACCTTCGCCGGCCGCACCGTCTACGCGAACACCGCGGCGCCGAAGTTCGACTCCACGATCTCGGCCGACGTGGCCGGCGTCGTGGGCCTGGACAACATCGCCTACGCGGTGCCGCGCTACGTCAACACCAACCGCGAGGCGAAGGCCGGCGTGGCCGGCAGCGCGGCCAAGTCGCACGCCGTCTCGCCGAACACCGCGACGCCGGTCTGCACGAACATCGACAACATCCTCAACCCGCTCGGCCTGCACAACGGCACCGACTACTACCGGTCGGACACGCTGGCCGACATCTACGGCACCAGTTCGGTCCTGGCCGGCGGCGACACCGGTTCCGGTGTGACCGTCGCGGTCTTCGAGCTCGAGAGCTACGACGCGGCCGGCATCGCCGACTACAAGAACTGCTACAAGATCTCCACCCCGGTCAGCGAGGTCGCGGTCGACGGCGGCCCGACCGCCCCGGCCAACCTGTACACCAACGTGGGCATCGAGTCCGCGCTCGACATCGAGAACATCGCCACCGCGGCGCCCGGCGTCTCGATCATCGACTACGCCGGTCCCGATGCGAACCTGGCCACGGACGCCAACGTCCTGGACACCTACCAGAAGATCGTCACCGACGACACGGCCCAGGTGATCTCCACCAGCTGGGGCCTGTGCGAGGCGGCGGCCAACCCGTCGACCATCACCTCGGAGAGCACGATCTTCTCCAGCGCCGCAGCGCAGGGCCAGACGGTCGTCGCGGCCTCCGGCGACTCCGGTGACACCGACTGCTACGACCCGTCGTCCAGCTCGCCGGACGCCGAGCTCTCGGTGGACGACCCGGCCAGCCAGCCCACGGTCCTGGCCGCCGGCGGCACCACGATGAGCGGGCTGACCAACAACTCGATGGTCCAGTCCGCGTGGAACTCGTCGCAGACCAACTCGCAGGGCGTCACCTTCTACGGCGCCACCGGTGGCGGCGTGTCGACGAAGGAGAAGGCGCCGAGCTACCAAGCCAACAACGGCGTCAAGGGGTTCGGCTACACGCAGAACTGCGCCACGGCCGCGAGCACCGGCTGCCGCCAGGTTCCTGACGTCGCGGCGGATGCCGACCCGGCCACGGGCTACGTCATCGACGAGATCTACAACGACGGCAACCCGCAACACAACGGCTACTACTACGCCGTCATCGGCGGCACCAGCGGTGCGGCTCCGATCTGGGCGGCCATCTACGCCCTCGCCGACGCCAGCGCCTCGTGCAAGGCCAACGGCCTCGCCGGTCAGGCGGCCCCGGCCCTCTACAACGCAGGCGTCGCGCCCGCCGGGTTCTCGGTGTTCCGCGACGTGACCGCGGGCAACAACGGCATCGCCGCCTACAAGCCGGCCTACAGCTACCCGGCCACCGCCGGGTACGACATGGCGACCGGCTGGGGTACCCCGGTGGCGCCCGGCGTCGTCGCCGTCGCGTGCAAGGGCGCGGTCGCTTCTGCGGCCAGCTACTACGTGCCGAGCGGTCCGA
>NZ_DASRGV010000321.1:0-10046 GCF_035650855.1 Actinocrinis sp.
CCCCACCCCTAGCGTTCCCCGCCCGACCCCGCCGCTCGCCCTCCCGACCACTGCCACGCGCCACCACCACTCACTTCCGTCCCCGCCCTCCCCAGGAGCCTGACTTGGCGCTCACCCTCGACCCGCCGCTCACCGACGCGGCGGATCCGGTGCCGGCGCGGCGCGGCGCCCGCAGACCCCGCGCGCTCGGGGCGTGGGCCGCGGTCGCGCCGCTGCTGATCTACTGCACGATCTTCCTCGGCCTGCCGACCTGGGCCCTGCTGTACGAGGCCGTACGCCGCACCAACCCCGCGACCGGCGTCACCTCGTTCACCGCGCAGAACCTCACCGACTCCTGGAGCGGCTTCTACCTCACCGCCATGTGGGGCTCCCTGCGCCTGTCCCTTCTCACCGCCACGATCTCAGCGATCATCGGACTGGCCACCGCGCACGCGATCGCCCAGTCGCGCGGCCGGGTGCTCAAGCAGGCCGTGCTCACCGCGTCCGGCGTGCTGGCCAACTTCGGCGGCATCCCGCTCGCCTTCTGCTTCATCGCCGCCGCAGGCACCGCGGGCGAGGCGACCGGCCTGATCCGCAAGATCGACCCCGGATTCGCCCTGGACACCTTCACCGGCCTGGTGCTGGTCTACCCCTACTTCCTCATCCCGCTCATGGTGCTGACCACCATGCCGGCGCTCGAGGGGCTGCGCCGGCAGTGGCGCGAGGCGGCGACCGGGCTCGGCGGCACCGCCTGGGACTACTGGCGGCACATCGGCGGCCCGATCCTGCTGCCCACCGCCCTCGGCGGATTCGTGCTCTGCTTCGGCAGCGCGTTCGCCGCCTACGCCACCGCGCAGGCCCTGGCCGGAGGCACCGTGCCGCTGATCACCCTGCGGATCGCGTCCGTCCTGTCAGGCAACGTACTCGCCGGACAGGAGAACCTGGGCATGGCCATGAGCCTGAACACCATCGCCATCTGCGCCCTGATGATGGCCGTCTATCTCCCGCTGCGGGCTAGGAGTGCGCGATGGCTGGACTCGTAACCGACACCCTGGCCGCCGCCGACCGCCCTGAGCCCGCCGGCGCGGCCGGTCCGCCATCCGCCCGAAGCCTCGCCGAGCGCCTTTCCCGCGTCCGCTGGTGGCGCGTCCTGATGCTCGCCGTCGTCGCGATCTACCTGCTCGGACCGCTGCTCTCAGCGCTCTGGTTCACCGTGTACAACGCGCGGCTGCACCGCTTCAGCCTGGCACCCTACGGACAGCTGTTCGGCGCGAGCGGGTTCCTCACCAGCGTGCGCATGACCTTCTTCCTCGCGCTAAGCACCATCGCGCTCGAGTTCGTCCTGCTCGTGCCCGCCATGGTGGCGATCAGGCTGCGGCTGCCGCGACTGCGCGGCGTCGTGGAATCGATCGCCATGGTGCCGCTCGTCGTCTCACCGGTCGCGCTGACCGCCGGAGTCTCCACGGTCCTCGGCTGGGGCCTGAACGACCAGGGCAGCTGGATGTTCCGCCTCGACGCCGACCTGCAGAACCAGTCCTTCCCCCTCATCCTGCCGCTCGTCTACGCGATCCTCGTGCTGCCCTTCGCGTTCCGCGCGCTCGACGCCGCACTGCGCGCGGTCGACCTCAAGACGCTCGTCGAAGCCGCTCGCGGCCTCGGCGCCTCCTGGCCGGTCGTCCTGTGGCGAGTACTGCTGCCGAACCTGCGCGCCGGACTGCTCTCCGGAGCCGTCCTCACCCTCGCCCTCGTCTTCGGCGAGTACACCATCGCCTCCATCCTCGGCTTCGTGCCGTTCGCGGTCTGGATCGTCCAGGACGGCCAGGGCAGCGGACAGCTGCCGATCGCCGTCTCCCTGCTCAGCCTGCTGCTGTCCTGGGCCGTGCTGTTCCTCGTCTCCTTCCTCGGCGGCCGCCGCGCCGCCGCCGTCACCGACCGGAGTGCCTGATGCCCGCCGCCGGACTCGAACTGAGCGCACTGCGCCGCTCCTACGGCGCCGTGCACGCGCTCGACGGACTCGACCTCGCCCTCGCCCCCGGCGAACTGGTCGCGCTGCTCGGCCCGTCCGGCTGCGGCAAGACCACGGCGCTGCGCATCGTCGCAGGCTTCGAACGCCCGGACGCCGGCCAGGTCCGCCTCGACGGCGCCGACATCACACCGGTGTCCGCCGCCAAGCGCGACATGGGCATGGTGTTCCAGTCCTACAGCCTCTTCCCGCACCTGACCGCGGCCGAGAACGTCGCGTTCGGCCTGCGGCTGCGCAAGACCGCGGCGCCGCAGCGCAAAGCCCGCGCCGAGGAGCTGCTGGAACTGGTCGGCATCGCCGGCCACGGCGCCCGCTACCCGCACCAGCTCTCCGGCGGCCAGCAGCAACGGGTCGCGCTCGCCCGCGCGCTGGCGATCCGGCCGAAGGTGCTGCTGCTCGACGAGCCGCTGTCCGCCCTGGACGCGAAGGTCCGCCTGCAGCTGCGCGACGAGATCCGCCGGGTACAGCTCGACCTGGGCATCACGACGCTGTTCGTCACGCACGACCAGGAAGAGGCGCTGTCCATGGCCGACCGCGTCGCGGTAATGCGCTCCGGACAGCTGGAACAGTGCGCGGCCCCGGCCCAGCTCTACGACCGACCGGCCACCGCGTTCGTCGCCGAGTTCGTCGGCACGATGAACCGCCTGCGCGGCACGATGATCGACCTGGACGTGGTCGAGGTAGCCGGCCGCCGCCTCCCGGTCGACGGCGAGCGCCCAGTCCCCGGCACAAAGGTCGAGGTCCTCCTGCGCCCCGAGGCGATCGAACTGGAGGCCATCGAGCCCGACTCGGCCGCCGATCGCGCAGGCGCCGACCCGGCGGTGGGCACGGTGCGCACGGCCACGTTCCTCGGAGCCATCACGCGCGTCGCGGTCACGCTGGAAGACGGCACGGAGGTGAAGGCAGACCTGCCCTCGCACCGCGCGTCCGAGTTCCCGGCCGGCGGCCGGGCCCGGCTGACTCCCGCCCCGCGCCCCGTGCTCGTCGTCGCCCCCTGAGAGGCCACCGGCCTGGCCGCCGCCGCGCCTCCGAGTCCTCCCAATCCGTGCGCCGCGTGCGCCCTTGCCGGCTGCCGCCGGTCACACCGACACCGGCCGACACCGCGCAGTACCGCTCCGCGACGTCTACCGCGTCAGATTCGGACCCACTTCTATGCGGCCAACCTCCACGCGCCGGATATCTCAACGTTGATTGCCGTCCTCCCTCCAACAGGACGATAACGGGCAACTTGTCTGGTCAAGTTCGAGCGGAGGGACCACCCATGAGACTCATCGGCAGACCCGGCGGTACCGGCGGTACCGGCAGCACCGATAGGCCCGGTAGGCCCGCCAGCACCGACAGGTCCGGCAGGCCGGGCACGCCCGCCAGCACCGACAGGTCCGGCAGGCCGGGCACGCCCGGCACTACCGGTAAGTCCGGCAGTACCGGCAGGCCGGGCACGCCCGGCAGCACCGGTAAGTCCGGCAGTACCGGCAGTTCCGGCAGTACCGGTCAGCCCGGCGGGTCTCGCAGGTTTGGCAGGCCCGGTAGGCCCAGCGGCACCTCTCCTTCCCCTGACCGGCCCACGGCCACGCTGCTGACCGCAGCCTCCCTCCTCCTCGCCCTGCTGCCCAGCCTGCTTTCCACCCCGGCCCGCGCGGCCTCCGTCACCAGCCCGAACCTGCTCGTCGATGCCGGCGCGGAATCGGCGGCGATCTGTTCGCCCAACGGCCTGGACGGCATGACCGTACCCGGCTGGAGGATCACGTCGGGCGAGCCGGACGTCGTCTGCTACGGCGCCGCAGGCGGCTTCCCGACCGCGAGTACCCCCGGCCCGACCGACCGCGGAACCGGATTCTTCGCCGGCGGCGGCACCGGGAACTCAGGCCTCGAACAAGTGGCCGACGTCTCCGGCGCTGCGAGCACGATCGACGCCGGGGCAGCCGCCTACAACCTCAGCGGCTGGCTCGGCGGATACGCCTCGCAAAACGACCGCGTCGGCTTGACCGCCACCTTCCTCGGCGCCGGCGGTACGTCGCTGGGCAGCGCGTCGATCGCCCCGGTGACCAACAAGAACCGCAACAACACCACCGAGCTGCTTTACCGCAGCGCGAGCGGCACCCTGCCGGTGGGCACCCGATCGATCAAGGTGGACCTCGCGTTCACCTGGACCGCGGGCAACACCACGGACGGCTACGCCGATGACATCTCCCTGACCATCGGCGCATCGCTGCCCAGCCCGGTGCTCACCGCGCCACCCTCGTCGGTGCCCGGCTTCGACCACGTCTTCGTCGTCTACATGGAGAACCAGGACTACAGCGGCATCATCGGCAACAGCGCCGCGCCGTACATCAACAGCCTGGCGAACGCGAACACCGTCCTTACTCAGTCCTACGCGACAACGCATCCCAGCGACCCGAACTACGTCGCGCTCGCGGCCGGAGGACTCTACGGCCTCACCGACAACAGCGTGTCCACCACGACGATCAATGCCCCGAGCGTCGGCGACCGGGTCGCGGCGGCGGGCGGCACGTGGAAGCAGTACACCCAGGGCTCGAACGGTGCCTGCGACACCTCGACGCACGGCTACTACTACCCGGACGACGCGCCCTTCTACTACTTCGCCGAGATGAAGAACAGCGCCTCCTTCTGCCAGGCACACTGGCAGCCGCTCACCCAGATGACGACCGACCTCCAGAGCACCGCGACCACACCGAGCTTCGTGTGGTTCGCCGCCGACGACTGCGACGACATGGAGGCGTGCGGCGTCGCGGCCGGCGACACCTGGCTGTCCCAGACGCTGCCGACGATCTTCAACTCGCCGGCCTGGACCACGCAGCGTTCGCTGCTGATCCTCACCTGGGACGAAGGCGCCACCAAGGCTTACGGCCCGAACTACCCGAACCAGGTGCCGACAGTCCTGATCGGGTCACAGAACACGGTCAAGGCCGGGTATCAGAGCTCGCAGCGAGTCGACCAGTATGGCCTGCTGCGCGTTGTCGACCAGGCGCTCGGACTAACGCCGCTGACGAACAACGACGCCTACGCCGCCGTTCCCAACGACGTTTGGAAGTAGCCGCAGACCGTTGCGCCGTGGCCCCGCGCGGGCTGCGGCGCACCCGTCTTCGCCGGGCGGTTGACGACCACAGCTGTCAATCAGGGCTTTGAATTTCGTAGTCTTCGCGCCGCCGCTGCGGGAGAACCGTTGACAGCGTACGTGCGCGGGTCCAGGATGACACATCGGATGAATCAACCCTCCTGATTCTCATTTCGCTGCTTGATGCGAAAATCTGTGCCCACTTTCAGTGATACATCCGATCACCCTGGCCCTGTGATCACCGGGTCAGTTAAGGAGAGCCGATGACGTCTCTTCCCGATCTCCCACGTCGCCACGTACTCGGTCTCGCTGCCGGGGCAGCCTCACTCGGGCTTCCCTCGGTATCCCACGCCGTGGACAAGACCTCAGGCTCCGCGGGCCAATCCTCGACACCGGCTGAGGACGCCTCCGACGCACACACTGCGGCCCCCGTCCCCGCGCCCCAGCCCGTTCCGGTATCCCTCGCCGACTACTTCGACCACGACGCGATAGACACCGCTGCGGCCCACGACGGCGACTTCGACGGCTCCGGATACAGCTTCCCCGGCGACTCGCTGCCCGCCGACGGCACCGTGACCGTGGGCGGCGTCCCCTACCAGCTCGGATCCGCCGCCGCGGGCGCGAAGAACGACATCGTCGCCCTGGGGCAGAAGATCACCCTCCCTTCCGGACGCTATCTCAGCCTGCTGTTCCTCGTTGCGGGCAGCTACGGCACCGCGAGCGGCACCGCGACCGTCACATACGCCGACGGCAGCACCTCCGCCGCCACGCTCACCGCGCCCGACTGGTACAACTCGGGCGACCTCACCTTCCCCTACCGCTACACGCCAGGCGGCGGCACGGATCAGCACCCCGTCTCACTGAACGTCTCCGAAGTCTGGGTCTACCCGGACCGGGACGTCGTCTCCATCACGCTGCCGAACAGCGCCCAGCCCGCCCCGAATGTGACCAGCCTGCACGTGTTCGCCCTCAGCCTCCAGCCGCTGGCCCAGGGCACCTCGGCGCTGCTGCGCGACGCCAGGTCGACGACATCCATGGTGCGTGACGCCGGACCCCAATCAGTCGAGGCAACCCTGGTCAACGCCGGCACGACATGGCTGACCGCCGCCGACGCCGTCACTGTCGGCGTCGAGGCACCCGGAGCCCGGACCGTCGCTCCCGCCCAGGTGAAGATCCTGGCACCGGGAGAGCAGGCGAGGCTGCGGATCGGCATAGCCAACACCGCCGGCACCGCCGTCGGCAGTACCTCGACCGGCGCAGTGTCCGCGACCACCCGCGGCTCCACACTCGCCGTCGCCCCATCGCTGCTGACACTCGGCGTGCCCGACTACCAGCCGACCGACGCCTCGCTCGCCAAACACCAGGCCCCGTACTGGTTCGACGACGCCAAGTTCGGCATCTTCATCCACTGGGGCGTGTACTCGGTGCCGGCCTGGGGACCGGTCGGCAAGGAGTACGCCGAGTGGTACTGGAACAACATGCAGAACCCGAACGATCCGACGTACGCCTACCACGCGCAGACCTACGGCGAGAGCTTCAACTACGACGACTTCATCCCGCGCTTCACCGCGGCGAACTTCGATCCGCGCTCCTGCGTCGAGCTGATCTCCGCCGCCGGCGCCCAATACTACGTCCTCACCTCCAAGCACCACGAGGGTTTCGCCCTCTGGGACTCCAAGGTCACGGGCCGCAACGCCGTGCAACTCGGCCCGCACCGAGACCTGGTCGGCGCGCTGTTCGCCGCCTCGCGCCAGTACACGCCGCACCTGCGCAACGGCCTGTACTACTCGCTGCCCGAATGGTTCAACCCTGACAACCCGTGGATGGGCCACGCGCCGCGCAACCCGTACACGCTCGCCCCGGTGCCCTACACGGGCTACCAGGCCGGCAGGGACTACGTGAAGGACTACCAGACGCCGCAAGTGCTCGAGTTGATCAACGGATACGACCCGGATGTCATCTGGTACGACATCGGCGGCGTGAACGACACCCGAGACGCGCTGACCACGTACTTCAACAACGCCAAGAACCGCCGCAAGCCCAAGGACGTCACCGTCGACGATCGCGGAGGCATTCCCGCCCACGACTTCACCACGCCCGAATACACGACCTACGCCAACACGGTCGTGGCCAAGTGGGAGGCGAGCCGCGGGCTCGACCCCTTCTCCTACGGCTACAACAGCGCCACCCCGGACAGCCAGTACATGACGGCGGAACAGGTCGTGCAGACGCTGGTGGACATCGTCAGCAAGAACGGCAACTTCCTGCTCGACATCGGACCGCGCGCCGACGGCACCATCCCCGACGTCATGCAGCAGCGCCTTCGCGAGACCGGTGCCTGGCTGAAGGTGAACGGCGAGGCGATCTACGGCACCACCTACTGGTCACGCATGGCGCAACTCGACAACCTGCGCTTCACGGTGAACCAGAATCAGGCCTTCTACATCATCTCGCTCACCGCCCCCGGCAACCAGGTCAGCGTGCCAGCGCCGGTACCGATCCGGCCGCAAGACCGCGTGACGCTGCTCGGCTACCGTGGCGGCCCGCTGACGTGGAGCCAGGACAACGGAGCGCTGGTGATCGACGTTCCCAAGGCGGCGCAGGCGACCGGGCAGTACGCCTGGGTCTTCAAGGTCGCCTGGAGCTAAGCCCGTTCGTGTACTCCCCGGCAGTGGCGGGCGGATACGCCGACGACGCGCGGATGCTCGTCGCTGCCGGGGGAGCGCGACCACTCGCCGTGGCGCTCGCTGCGGTACGCAGATCGACTACGAAGCGGCTCATCGGTTCACCGCACCACTCTCGCGTGTGCGGGCACGTCCGCGTCACAAAGGCGTCGAACGCCCGCATCGCGAGCGGGCTGAACGGCGCTGCACCGATCCGGTCCGCGAAGCTGATGTGCTGATCGATAAGGAAGGGACCGACAAGCACACGCAGTCCCGCTTGCCTGAGGAGGGTCATCCGCCGCCAAAGGGTCTCGAGATATCCCTTGTAGTCGAGAAGCCCTGCTGTGCGCTGCAGCAAGATGAGTTCGCGGAAGTCGCACTCGTGCAGGATGACCGCGAATCCGCGGACGGACTTCCGGTCGGTCGGCCGTGTGATTGCGACGTCTTGCTGCATGGTGCCCACCCCAAGTTCGTTGTGGCCGCAGGGCCGGTTGACCCTGATAGATCCAGGATCGGAGAACTTGCGGATCAATGATGCGAACTCTCGCAATTTCATGCGGATGTCGCAATCGGCAGATGGTCATACAAGGGGAGACTGGGATGGGTTCAGGCCGTCTCTTCGTCTGTGGCTCCAAGGCCTTCACGCTGATCGGATAGTCTCGGCGGGCGTGACGACGACTGACGAATCCGCCACGGCAGACTTCCTTTACCACCCCGAACTGTGGTCGCTCGACCCCAAGCTTGTGCACCTTAATCACGGTTCCTTCGGTGCCGTGCCTTCCACGGTGCTCGCCGAGCAGCAGCGGTGGCGAGAGCGGATGGAAGGCAACCCCACCGGATTCTTCCGGCGCGAGCTGCAGCCAGCCCTGGACGCGGCCCGCCTCACGGCCGGCACGTTCCTAGGCTCGGACGCCGACGGCGTCACATTCGTGCAGAACTCGACCTGCGGCGTCGGGACGGTGCTTGCCGCGTTTCCTCTTGCCGAAGGCGACGAGATTCTGGTCACTGATCACGTCTACGGCGCGGTCCTGTTCGGCGCGCAGAAGGCTGCTGCGCAGGTCGGCGCCTCGGTCGTCGTCGCACGGGTTGCGCTGGGCGCTTCCGATGACGAGATGGTCGCTGCGCTGCTAGGAGAAGTGACGACGCGTACGCGGTTGGCGATCGTCGACCAGGTGACGTCCGCGACGGCGCAGGTGTTCCCTGTCGGCCGCATCGTCGCGGCGTTGCGCGAGCGCGGGGTCGCGGTGCTGGTAGACGGCGCGCACGCACCGGGCTTGCTACCGGTAAACCTGGGAACGCTGCGGCCCGACTTCTGGGTGGGGAACTTCCACAAGTGGCCGTGTGCGCCGCGCGGCAGCGCCGGTCTGTTCGTCGCGGAGCGGTGGCGGGAGCGTATCGGGTCGTTTCCCGTCTCGTGGCGGGAGGACGAGGGGTATCCGCACTCGTTCTTGCTGCCGGGCACCGTTGACTCGTCGGCTTGGTTGTCCGTTCCGGCCGCGTTGGATTTCTTCGAGGCCTGGGGTTGGGCGGCTGTGCGGGAACGTAACGGCGCGTTGGCCGCGCACGGGCAGCGTGTCGTTGCTGACGCACTCGGCGCGGACGTGAGCCGGATGCCTGGTAACGCGAACGCTACGGGGGAGAGCGCCACGCTGGCGATGCGGTTGGTGCCGTTGCCCGGAGTTCGAGCAGACAGTGCGGCGGTATATGCGTTACGCGACCGGGTGGCGGATGAGTTCGGGATCGAATCGGTCATCAACGTGTGGGGCGATCAGGCATTGATGCGTCTCTCAGCGCAGCTGTACAACCGCGAGAGTGACTACGAGCGGCTGGCTGAGGCTCTGCGCTCACTGTTGTGACGCGGGCTGCGTGAGCGGACCAGGGAACGCCCCGCCACACCGCAAATCGGCTGGGAGGAATTCCGGTCGGCCGCCGTCCCGCACGCGGTCCGCGGCACTGCGCGGACGCGAGCCGCGAGCCGCGAGCCGCGAGCCGCGGACCGTCGACCGCGAGTGAGTCAGCTGCTCAGCGGCCAGGTCTCGTCGACGCCGCGCGCGGGTTCGGCGGCCATCGCGGTGGCGCCGTTGCCGCTTGATGACGCGCCGGCCCCGATGAAGAGGCTGGCGGCGATCGCGGCGAGGAATCCGATGAGGAAGCCGAGCAGCAGACCTTCGGCGAGGGTGTCGCGGTAGCTGTCCGCGGTGGCGATGCCGGGTACGCCGCTGTAGGCCAGCGGGGTGCAGATCAGGCCGGCTGCGGCTCCCGCGAGGGTCGTGGAGCCCCAGATGCCCAAGAACAGCGCGACCCG
>NZ_DASRGV010000322.1:0-49343 GCF_035650855.1 Actinocrinis sp.
ATCTACGCCGTTGGCGGCAACATGGAAGCGGCGCGCGCCGCCGGGATAAAGGTGAACAGGGTCCGGATCGGCGTCTACGTGGCGGGCAGCGTGCTCGCCGCGATCGGCGGGCTGATGGAGGCGGGCAGGGTCTCCCAGGTCGCGCCCAACCAGGGCTACGGCGAGGGCATCATCTTCTCCGTGTTCGCCGCCGCGGTGATCGGCGGGGTGTCGCTGCGCGGCGGGCGCGGCAGCATGGTCGGCGCGGCCAGCGGCGTGATTCTGCTGGGCCTGGTGCAGAACGTGATCGACCTGGCGCAGGTCTCCAACTACTGGCAGCTGGCGATCAGCGGCGCGGTCATCCTGTTCGCGCTGGCACTGGCCCGCGTGGTCGGCGGCGAAGCGAGCGCTGACTGACCTTGGGCGACGCCACTTCCCTTCAAGCATCCGCACGCAGGCCGCTCGGGCGCAGCGCGGTGTCGGTGACCGCGCTGTCCCTCGGTACCGCCCCGCTGGGCAACCTGTTCGCGCCGGTCACCGACGAGCAGGCCACAGCCGTGGTCGAGGCGGCGTTCGAAGCCGGGATCGGCTACATCGACACCGCGCCGCACTACGGCGTCGGTCTGGCGGAGGAACGGCTCGGACGCGTCCTGGCGACGCGGGACCGCGCCACCTTCACCCTGTCGACGAAGGTGGGCCGATTGCTGCGCCCGCTGCGGAACGGGGAGTCCGCCGATCCGGAGGGCTTCGTCGAGACGCCGCCGCGCGCGCGGGAGTGGGACTTCAGCGCGGCGGGCGTCCGCTCCAGCCTCGAGGCCTCGCTGGATCGCCTCGGCTTGGACCGGATCGACATCGCCCTGCTGCACGACCCGGACGAACACGAGCGCGACGTCTACGAGTCCGGATACGCCGCGCTCGCTCGGCTGCGCGCGCAGGGCGTCGTCGGAGCGATCGGCGCGGGCATGAACCAGTCGGCGATGCTGACGCGCTTCGTGCGCGACTTCGATCTCGACTTGGTGCTGTGCGCGGGGCGCTATACGCTGCTCGACCAGTCGGCCCTCGCGGATCTGCTGCCGGCGTGCGAGCGGCGCGGCACGTCGGTGGTGATCGGCGGCGTGTACAACTCCGGCCTGCTGGCCAACCCGAATCCGGGCGCGACCTTCGACTACGCCCCGGCGGACGCCGCGCTGGTCAAGCGTGCCCAGGCGCTGGCAGAGCTCTGCGAAACACACGGAGTGCCGCTCAAGGCCGCCGCCGTGCAGTACCCGCTGCGCCACCCCGCCGTGGCCAGCGTCCTGGTCGGCTGCCGTAGCGAGGCGGAGGTGCGCGACAACGCAGCCGCATTCGCGCACCCGATCCCGGAGGAGCTCTGGTCCGCGCTCGGCGCCTCGGGCCTGCTCACTGCATAGGGCCGGCGTCCGCCTACAGCAGGTCCGCGCCCAGGTGTTCGCCGCTGAGGTGTTCGCCGCTCAGCTCGGCGAGACGGCGCAACCGTTCCGGCTCCTCGGCGACGAGCCAGGCGTCCCCAGACAGCAAGCGATGTGCGGCGGCGAAGTGTGGCGAGGCTGCCTCCGGCTGCCCGGTAACCAGCAGCAGCTCGCCGAGCTCCTCGTCGATGTACCCGGCGCCGGGGCCGGACTGGCGAAGCTCTCGCTGAATCGCCAGCGCCTCGTCATACCGCCCGAGCGTACGCAGGCACCGGGCGACCGCCCAGCGCGCCACCTTGATCGGCTCGGGATCGCCTTGCGCCAGCCGGAACGCGAGGGCCTGCTCGAAGTATCGCAGTGCCTCGTCATACCGCCCGAGGCCGTGCGTGGTCCAGCCGAGGTTGTGGGTCACCGGGCCGACCCACCGGCGGGCCCGGGGATCGTCGGAGGACTGGGCGATCCGCAGCGCTCGCTCGGCCCAAGGCACCTGCGCCTCGCCGGACTCGGCGATGGCGAGCATGTGCGCGGCGTCGGCGGCCAGGAAGTCGAGGCCTGCCGCCTCGGCGCGTTCCAGCGCGCTGATGAAGAACGGGCGGGCGGCTGCGGTGTCTCCGCTGGACCGCAGCATCCGGCCGCGTTCGATGGCCAGGTACGCGGCGGCCAGCGCGCTGTCGCCGGGATCCACCGCGGACAATTCCTTGTCCGCCTCGTCGAACCGCCGCTGTAGCCCTAGCGCGCGGCCAAGCTGGGTGCGCAGCACCGCCGCGTCCTCGCCGTCCGCATCGGCCAGCGCCGCCCGGAACCGCTGCTCGCTGGCAGCCGGATCTCCGAAGTCCCACAAGGCGTCGAGGTCCACGCCGTCACCGTACCAACGGCGAGACGTCCCCGCGGCGCTCACCGATACATGGTGCTCACGGACACGCTGCGCGCCGCGGCGCACGCCCTAGAGCACTGAGGCGAGCCACTGCTCCACGCTGGCGATGTGCACGGTCGCCCAGGAACGCGCCGCCTCGGGATCGCGGGCCTGCAGCGCGTCGAGGATCGCGCGGTGCTCAGCGAGCGTGCGGGTCGCGGCGCCCTCCTGAGTCAGGCCGCGCCAGACGCGGGCTCGCGCCGTCGGCGCGGAGAGCGTGTCGAGCAGTGAGCACAGCACCGAGTTGCCGGAGGCGGCCGAGATGCGGCGGTGGAATTCCAGGTCGCTGGCGACCAGCTTGTCGATGTCCGGCGTCTCGCCGAGGTCGTCGAGCGCGGCGCGCAGCGAGGCGATCTCGTCCTCGGCGATCCTGGTGGAGGCCATCGCCACGGCCGCGGGCTCCAGGATGCGGCGCACGGCGAGGAACTCCAGCACCGTGTTGTCCTGGTGGAAGTCGACGATGAAGTTCAGCGCCTCAAGCAGCAGCGGTGGCTCGAGGCTGGTCACGTAGGTGCCGTCGCCCTGGCGCACGTCCAGGATGTTGATCAGCGAGAGCGCCTTGACCGCCTCGCGCAGCGAGTTGCGCGACAGGCCGAGGTCGGCCGCCAGGTCGGCCTCCTTCGGCAGCCGGTCGCCCGGGCGCAGCGCCCCGGTCACGATCATGCCCTTGATCTTCTCGATCGCCTCGTCGGTGACCGCCACGTACCACTCCCGTCGACCCTGCCGTGCCTGCCGGGACCGCCCCGGCAGGCATCGGAGCTCTCCGCATCAGTATCGCGGTCGCTGCCCGCGGAGAACAGCGGAAACAGCTCACATTCGGACGGTGAGCAGGCATGACATCCTGATCGATCAGATGTCCGGCTCGTCAGGGCAGCGGCTTGATCCAGCGGCGCCAGTGCTCTTCGCGCTGGTATCCGGCCGCGCCCCAGGCGCCGTGCGCGGTCGTGTTGCGTTCGAGCACCATCGCGTCCGCGCGGCGGCCGCCGAAGGCCGCGAAGCGCAGTTCCGCGGCCTCGATCAGCAGTCGGCCGATGCCCTGCCTTCGGCGGTCCGGCGCGACCGCGAGGCGGTAGAGGTGGCAGCGCCAGCCGTCGAACCCTGCGATGACGCTCCCGACGATCCGGCCGCTGCGTTCAGACGCGGGGCTGTGCTCGGTCGCGGGACTGTGTTCGATCGCGAGGATGAGCGCCTCGGGATCGCGCTCGATCAGCCCGCGCACGCCCGCCGGGTCGTCGCTGACGCTAACCCCTTCGGCCGCCGCGGCCCAGAACGCGAGCACGGCGTCGATCTCGTCCAGGCGCGCGGGACGGACGTCAAGATCGCTCATGCGGCGATCCCATCACGGGAATTCGGCTGCGGGCCACCGGTTATCCGGCCGCCGGCGGCAGCGCGGTGGAAACGCGGCGGCTAGGCTGGCCGTCATGATCGAGCAGGTTGCCAGCCGAGTGGTGTACGAGAACGCGTGGATGAGCGTGCGCGAGGACGAGATCGTCCGCGCCGACGGGACCGCGGGCATCTACGGGGTCATCGACAAGCCGCGGTCGGCGCTGATCGTCCCGCTGCAGGACGACGGGTTCTGGCTGGTGGAGCAGTACCGCTACACGGTCGGCGGCCGGTTCTGGGAGTTCCCGCAGGGCACCCTGCCGGATCGCGGCGACGGCGACCCGGCCGAGGTGGCGCGGCACGAGCTGGCGCAGGAGACCGGCCTGAGCGCCGGGAGGCTGACGCCGCTCGGCCGGTTCTTCCACGCCTACGGGATGTCGAGCCAGGCCTGCAACGCCTGGCTGGCCACCGATCTGCGACCGGATCCGGCCGCCGCGGCGCCGGATCCGGAGGAGGTCGACCTGGTCGCGAAGTGGTTCCCGCGCCCGCAGTTCGAGGAGATGCTGCGCGACGGCCGCATCGCCGACCTGGCGACCATCGGCGCGTACGGCCTGCTGATGTTGGAGGAACGCAGCCGGTAGGCCGTCGCTCCTGCTACAGGCCGAGCGACTTCGCCACGATCGTGCGCATGATCTCGGACGTGCCGCCGTAGAGGCGCGAGACGCGGGTGTCGGCGTACAGGCGGGCGATCGGGTACTCGTTGATGTAGCCGTAGCCGCCGTGCAACTGCAGGCACTTGTCGATGATCCGGCCGGCCGCCTCGGTGGTGAACAGCTTGCAGGCCGCGGCGTCGGCCGGGGTCAGCTTGCCCTCGTCGAACAGCTCGACGGCGCGGTCGGTCATCGTCTGCGCCGCCTGGTACTCGGCCTCACAGTCAGCCAGCACGAACTTGGTGTTCTGGAACGCGGACACCGGCTGCCCGAACGCCTTGCGCTCCTTGACGTACTCGATCGCGAACCGGATCGCCGCGGCCGCCGACGCGGTGGCGCCCACGACGATGGCCAGGCGCTCCTCGACCAGGTTGTGGGTCAGGTACTTGAAGCCCTGGCCCTCCTCGCCGAGCAGGTCCTCGACCGGGACCTTGACGTCCTGGAACGCCAGCTCCGCGGTGTCCGAGGTCTTCAGGCCGATCTTGTCCAGCTTCTTGCCGACCGAGTAGCCGGGGGACTTGGTGTCCACGAACAGGATGGACAGACCGCCGCGCCGGTCCTCGGGGGTGGCCGGGGAGGTGCGCGCGACCACGAGCACGCGGTCGGCGAGCACGCCGCCGGAGATGAAGGTCTTGGCGCCGTTGAGGATGTAGTGCGTGCCGTCGGCGGACAGCTTCGCGGTGGTGGAGATGCCGGCCAGGTCGGAGCCGGTGCCCGGCTCGGTCATGGCCAGCGCGCCCATCATCTCGCCGGAGACGAACCCGGGCATCCAGCGCTGCTTCTGCTCCTCGCTGGCGAAGGCCAGCAGGTAGGGGCGCACCAGATTGGTGTGGATGCTGTAGGCGCCGAAGGAGACGCCGGCGCGGGCGACCTCCTCGGCCATCACCATGGCGAACTTGTAGCTGGACTCGCCGGCGCCGCCGTACTCCTCGGGCACGTTGATGCCGTGCAGGCCGAGCTCGCCGAGCCGCAGGTAGAACTCGCGCGGGACGTGGCCCTGCTGCTCCCACTCGCCGTGGTGCGGGACGACCTCGGCTTCGATGAAGTCCCGGATCATGGACCGGAACGCCTCGTGGTCCTCGTTGTAGATGGTGCGGATCACGGGGTATGCCTCCTCGCGAGTACAGTTGAACGCTCGTTAAGCTACTCGTCAGTAGCCCAGCCTGTCCAGAGCGGTCGCGTTCGGGGCCGGCCGGGCCGCCCGGGTGAGTGGAAGGAGCCCGTCCATGGCCGGACGCCCCGCTGGGCACCAGGCACTGCTCGACGCCGCGTCGGCGGAGTTCGCCGGACGCGGCTACTACGCCACCTCGATCCGGGACATCGCGGCCCGCGCCGGGGTGAGCCTGTCCGCGCTTTACCACTATTACCCGGGCAAGCAGGCGCTTCTCGCCGCCTTGCTCCACGAGGGCATGGACGCCTACTTCGCCTTATGCGACGACGCGATGGCGCAGGCCGGCCGTGATCCGGCCGGACGGCTGGCCGCAGTTGTCGGCGCGACGGTGCGGTACCGCGCTGAACGTTCGGTAGCGAGCCTGATTCTGATTAACGAAGCTAGAGCGCTGCCTGAGGACTTGGCTGCGGCGTACCGCGAGCGGGAGCGCCAGGCGACGGACCTGTTCCGCTCAGCGATCAATGCGGGAATCGCGAGTGGCGTTTTCACGACGCCGTACCCCGACGACGCACGCCGGACGATCATCGCCGCGTGTAACGCGGTCGCGCAATGGTACCGGCCGGATGGTCCTGTACCGCTGGACGTGTTGGCTGAGCGGTACGTGACGCTCGCGTACACGCTGCTGGGTTATCGGCGCCGCACGCCGCTGGCGCGATCGCGCGCAGCGGCCTCGGCGGCCACTCGGGCAGCTGCCATCGACGCCGGCGCCGGGTGATTCGCCTCCGCGCCCGGGCGCCGCGGCATTGACACCGGCCGGACCCGCGAATAGACCCGTTACCGTGATCATCGACGATCTCGTGAAGGAACTGCCCCCGGGTCGCGTCATCACCGATCCCGACCAGATCGGCGCGTACTGCAACGACGAGCACTCGTATGTGACGCCTGGTCAGGCCTGCGCCGTCGTGGTCGCGCGAGAGCGGGACGACGTCGTGGCGGCGCTGCGCTGGGCCTCGCGCAACCGGGTGCCGGTCATCCCGCGCGGCGCGGGCACAGGCATCGTCGGCGGCACCGCCGCGGTCGACGGCTGCCTCGTCATCTCCCTGGCCAAGATGACCGCGATCCGCGAATTGTCGGCGGAGGACGAACTCGCGGTCGTCGAGCCGGGCGTCATCAACGCCGAGCTCGACCGCCAGGCGCGCAAGCTCGGTCTGATGTACGCGCCGGACCCGTCCAGCTACGAGACCTGCACGATCGGCGGCAACATCGCCACCAACGCGGGCGGCCTGCGGTGCGTGAAGTACGGGGTGACCCGCGAATCGGTGCTCGGGCTCGAAGCCGTGCTCGCCGACGGGTCCGTCCTGCGCACCGGCCGCCGGACGATCAAGGGCGTCGTCGGATATGACCTGACCGCGCTGCTGATCGGCTCGGAGGGCACGCTCGGCGTCGTCACCGAGGCGACGCTGCGGCTGCGCCCGGCGCCCAAGCAGCCGCCGGTGACCGTGGCCGCCGAGTTCCCGACGATCCGTCAGGCGGCGGAGGCGGTCTGGGCGATCATCCGCTGCGCGGTCGGGCCGAGCCTGCTGGAGCTGATGGACCGCACGACGCTCGTCGCGATGGACGAGTGGCGCAACATCGGGCTGGATCCGGCGACCGGAGCGATGCTCCTCGGACAGGCGGACGGATCGGATGCGCAGGCGGCAGCCGCGGTCATGGCGCAGTGCTGCGAGGCCGCGGGGGCGTCCGTCGTGGCCGTCTCGTCGGATGAAGCGGAGGCCGCACAGCTGCTCACGGTGCGCCGTACGGCGTTCAACGCGATCGAGCGTCTCGGTGCGTGTCTCATCGAGGACGTGTGCGTACCGCGCTCGAAGCTGCCGGAGATGTTCGATGCGGTAACGCGCATCGCAGAGCAGTACAAGGTGCTGGTACCGACGGTCGCGCACGCGGGTGACGGCAACCTTCACCCGGTCTTCGTCTTCGACCGTTCGCTGCCCGAGATCCCCGCCGAGGTGTGGGCGGCGGCCGACGAGCTGTTCCGCGCGGCGCTCGCCCTCGGCGGCACGTTGACCGGAGAGCACGGCGTGGGCACGCTCAAGCGGCACTGGCTCGGCGAGGAGCTGGGCGCGGAGACGCTCGCCGCGAATCTGGCGATCAAGCGGGCGCTCGACCCGCTCGGGATCCTCAATCCCGGCAAGGCGATCTAAGGGCCGCGGCGCGGCTCACTCCCTACGGCCACCGGACGCGCCGCGGCGAGCAAGCCCCCTACTCCGAGGCGAAGAACGAGGAGGTCGCGGCGTCCGGGAGGGTGCCGTCGAGGCTGCGTCGCCGTGCCCGGCGCAACGATTCGAGCCCGGCGAGGTCGAGCGTGCGTGTCTCGATCGCGGCGGCGGTCGGCGTGGCTCCGGCCGACACCGGGTCCTCCGCATTGGCGGCGGCGGTCGCGGTCATCGTGGTCGCGGCGGCCGGTTCGGTGGCCGGCGCGACGGCGCGGCGCACCGAGTAACCGATGGCCGCCGTGACGCCGGGAAGCCAGCCGAGAGCGGCGCCGAGCACGGCCATCGTGGCCGCTTGCAGCGTGAGCACGTCACCGATGGGCGCGTTGGCGGTCATGCCCAGATCCATCGCGCGCATACCCGGGGCCACCGCGTGATCGACGATCCCTGCGATCAGGCCGATCACCGCGGCGCAGAGCGTGCTCAGGCTCCACACGCCGACCAGCAGCGAGAGCCGGGCCCTGCGCAGCGCCAGCCCGCCGGCCAGCAACCGCGCGCCGATCAGCACCAGCAGCGGCCAGCCGAGGTCGAGTACGAGCCCTGCGACCCAGTGTCCGGTGGTCTGCCCGGCCGGGGCGCTGGAGCCGTGCGGGCCGACCGTCCAGTGGAACACCGAGAGCGACCCGGCCAGCATCGGCACGCTGTTGCCGACCGGCCTGCGGTCCAGCGCGCCCATCGTCGACCAGGTCCACGGGTTCCCGATGGCGGCGGTCAGGATCAGCACGGCGCCGGCGGCGCAGCCGGCGATACCCCAGCGACGGCGCGGCGAAAGAGTCGACAGGTATGTACGTGCCATGGCAAGCAAGCTTCGCCGGGCTGTTGAACGAAATCAAGCCCCGAATCGGTAGTTACGTGGTTACCGATTCGTGACAATCCGCCCGGTCCGCGCCTGGCCTGGGAGCGCGCGGCGCGGATAAACCCGCTGAGCCTTGTCGGTACGTTATGCCAGGATTGCGCCATGACGATCACCATGGACGCACAGAGCCGCCACGAGCCGCCGGGCGTGGCCGACGAACGCACGCTGCTGACCGGCTTCCTCGACTATCACCGCGACACGCTGGCCTGGAAGTGTTCCGGCCTGAGCGAGGAGCAGCTGAAGCTGCGCTCGGCGGAGCCGTCGAGCATGTCACTGCTGGGGATGCTGCGGCACCTGACCGAGGTCGAGCGCGGCTGGTTCAACAAGGGCATCGCCGGCGAAGAGACGCCGCCGCTGTACTTCGACGACGAGGACCAGGACGGGGACTGGAACCGCCTCGACGCGAACAGTCCGACCGAGGTCTTCGAGGCGTGGCAGGCGGCCTGCGCCCGCTCGCGCGAGATCACCGCCGCGCACGAGCTGGATTTCGAGGCGAGCCGGGGCGACTGGACCTTCTCGCTGCGCTGGGTGCTGCTGCACATGATCGAGGAGTACGCGCGGCACAACGGGCACGCCGACCTGCTGCGGGAGCGCATCGACGGCGGCGCCATCGGGGAGTGACCCGACCGGCGCGGCGTGCCATGAGCGTCGATTACCTGTTGGCGTCCGCTGCGAAGCTGGGGGTGCGGCCGCGCGGCTCTGCCCCCACCGGCGGGAGCGCAACACCCGGCGGTGAGGGCAGAGAGAGTACCGCGCAGCAGTCCTGATCAGCGTCCCAGAACAGCAGCCTTGCGCAGCGGTCCCGCGCAGCAACTCTGCGCAGCGGTCCCGATCAGCTACCCCAATCCCTGCCGGCGTCAGGCGCAGGGGACGCCGTTGAGGGTGAAGCCGCTCGGCGGCGCGTCACTGCTCTGCCAGGAGCCGACGAAGCCGACGCCGGTGAGCGTCGCCCCCGGCGCGATCGTCCCGTTGTTCGCGGTGTTGACGAGCGTGACGCTGTTGCCGGTCTGCGCGAAGTTCGCCCCCCATACATAAGAGATGCGCTGGTCGCCGCCGAAGGTGAAGGTGAGACGCCAGTAGCTGATCGGCAGCGTGCCCGTGTTCGTGATGGAGACCGCGGCCACGAAGCCGCCCTGCCACTCGCTCTGCTTCGTGTAGACGATGTGGCAGGAGGAGGTCGCGCCGCCCTGGATCGCGACCGTCGCGGTGGCCGTGGCCACGGTGGCGCCGCCCACGAAGAAGCTGACGTACTCCTGGTACGAGGTCGCGCTGCATCCCGCGAAGGTCAAGGTGCCGAAGGCGTTGGTGTACTGGCCGTTCGCCGCGAAGTTCGCCGGCATCGCGATCGGGTCCACCACCGGGCAACCGGGCGGCAGCGTGTTGCCGGAGGGGCCGAAGAACCTGCCGTAGGCCTCGACGGTCGCGCTGACCGGCTGCGCGGTACAGTTCGTCGCGACGAGCTTGGCCGTGGCGGTCTGACCCGCCGTCACGACCGGCGTGCCGAACGCGAACGAGTCGATCTGGATCGTTCCGGTGCACGAGGCGGTGGCCGCGCTCGAGTGCGCCGCCGCGGCCGCTGGGCCGGCGCCGGCGAGCACGAGCGCGAACAAAGCCAGAATCGGCAGGGCGGCCAGGCGCAGGATGCGTCGCACGGCTCTGCTCCCTTCCCGGCCGCGACCGGCCGGCGAGAGGTGGATTGTCAGCCTTCGATCTCGCATGTTCCCGTGGTCTTATACACCCGGGCCGATGCACCGCAAAGGCCGGACGCACCGGCCCGGATCAGGCTTCCGGCTCGCGTCGCACGTCATCCGGCAGGCCGCGGTCGGCGCCGCAGCGCTCCCGTCGTGAAAGCGTCACGCCCGCTCTCGCGTCACTCCGCCGGGCCGGATTGTGCCGACCGGTACCCGCGACGGCCAGGCTGCGACTACGCTTTGCGACCATGGAGATCGAGTCCCTGGCCGCCTTCGACAACCACTTGAGATCGCATCAGGGTAGCCTCGCGGGCTGCCGGGTGCAGGCGGTCGATCTCGTAGAACGCGGTTGGGAGCTGCGCACCGCGGACGTCACGGACTCGGTCTTCCTCGGCTGCTCGCTGACCGAGTCGGTGGCCGGTGACCTGCGGCAGCGCGGCGCGATGGTGTTCCCGCCGGCGCCGAACCTGCCCTTCGACCCCTACCGCACCGCGTTGTACACGGCGGACGAGCTCTACGACGGGATCGCGCAGAAGCCTTACGAGCAGACCCCTGACGCCCTCACCTACGCCTGGGACTCTGGACCGCGCGACCGCGAGGACGTGCTGGGCATCGTGCTGCGCGGCCTGCATGACGACTCGATCACCGACGCGCTCGGCGAGTTCCTGACGGACCGTAAGACCGTGGCCGTACTCGGCGGACACGCCGTCGCCCGCGACTCCTCGGCCTACGAGGAGGCGGCACACCTCGGGCGGACGCTGACCCGCGCCGGGTTCACCGTGGCGACCGGCGGCGGCCCGGGCGCGATGGAGGCGGCGAATCTGGGCGCGTACTTGGCGCCCTTCCACGACGGGGCCGTGGACGAGGCGGTCGAGGCGCTCAGCGCGGCGCGCGAGTTCCGGCCGGATCCGACCTCGTGGGCGCGCGCCGCGTTCGACGTGCGCACCGCGTTCCCGGCCGAGCGGGCGGGCCAGTCGCTGTCGGTGCCGACCTGGTTCTACGGGCACGAGCCGCCCAACGCCTTCGCCGGCGCGATCGCGAAGTACTTCTCGAACGCGGCCCGGGAGGACTGGCTGCTGGCGCGGGCCTCGGCGGGCCTGGTGTTCCTGCCCGGCGCGGCCGGCACGGTACAGGAGATCTTCCAGGCGGCCGCGCCCGCGTACTACACGCCGGTCGGCGAGGTCCCGCGCCGGCTCATCCTCGTCGGCATCAACCACTGGACGAATACGCTGCCGGCCTGGCCGCTGCTGCGCGCGCTGGCCTACTCGCGGCCGATGGCGACCACGATCCACCTGGTGGACACCGCGGCCGAGGCGGGGATACTGCTCACCCGCGTGCACTGAGCGCCGCCGTCCGCAGCCCTCTGCTGCCGGTTCGCCACCGGGGTCGGCTGGCTGGCAGGCTCGGCTACTGGGCTCCGAGTACCGGCGGCGGTGGACCCGGGGGTCGACGAGCAGCACACCGGCTGAGGCGAGCAGGGGCCGGCCGTTACCCGGTCGCCTTCACCAGCGCCGTGAACAGCGCGGGATCGTCGCGCACCTCGGGATGCCACTGCACACCCACCAGGAACCGGCGGCGCGGCACCCAGGCGGCCTCGATGGTGCCGTCCTGCGCCCAGGCGCTGGCGACCATGCCGCTGCCGAGGCGGTCGATCGCCTGGTGGTGGTGACAGGGCACGTCGACGCCCTCGCCGAGCAGCGAGCCGGGCAGCGCGTCGGTGTCCAGCCGGATGCGCACTGTGCCGTACACCCCGGGCGCCGGACGGTGCCGCTCGCCTCCGGCGAGGTCCGGCAGGTGCTGGTGCAGCGTCCCGCCGAGGCAGACGTTGATGAGCTGCAGACCGCGGCAGATCCCGAGCACCGGCAGGTCGGCCTGCAGCGCGGCCATCAGCAACGCGGTCTCCCAGGTGTCGCGATCCGCTTGTGAGCGCTCGGCGAACGGATCCGGAGCCGCGCCGTACCGCACCGGTTCGATGTCCGGGCCGCCGCTGAGAATGAGCCCGTCCAACCGGCTGATCACGGCCTGGGCCGCGTCGTCCGCGCCGATCGGCAGCAGCACCGGTACGCCGCCGGCCGCCGTGACGTGGTCGGCGTAGGCGTGCGGCAGCAACGCGGCCGGGGTGTGCCACACACCCCAGGCCGCGTGAGTCCGGTAGGCGGTCAAGCCAATCAGAGGCCGCACATCACTCATCATGGCAGTGATGCCCACGTGGCGGCGCGGTTATCCCGTGATTTCTCCGTCATCCGGCGGTTTGCGCTTCTTCCACCGATCCTGCGCTTTCCCGCTCCCGGCCCGCGTCCGGCCCGAATCCGCCGAGCGCCGCGGCCCGCGCCAGCCCGAGCGGCAGGCTGCCGGAACCGGCGATCGTGTCGTGGAACTCGCGCCGCGAACCGAGGCCGCGGGCGAGGTACTCGTCCCGGATCCGCTCGATCTCCAGGCAGCCGGTCAGATACGACGGCGCCTGCGTCGGCCAGGCGCAGTACCGCGACACCTCGCCCTTCGCGGTGCCGACGGACAGCGCGGTCTTCTGCACCATGAACGCCTCGGCCTGCTCGGCCGTCATGTCGCCGCAGTGCAGCGCGGTATCCACGACGATCCGGGCGGCGCGGAAGGCGCGGGCCTCGACGTGCGCGAGCTCGTGGCGCGGATCGGTGAAGTAGCCCGCGTCGCGCATCACCGTCTCGACGTAGAGCGCCCAGCCCTCGGAGAAGTACGGCGTGCGGTGCACCTTGCGCAGCGTGCGCGTCGAGTTCGCGGACCAGGACAGGTGCCAGTGGTGGCCGGGGTACGCCTCGTGCACGGAGATGGTGGGGATCTGCGCGCGGGAGTTGGTCGCCAGCCGCTGGCGCACCTGGTCCTCGGTGAACTCGGCCGGGGCGTAGGGCACGAAGAAGTGGCCGACGCGGGACTCGGTCAGCGGCGGCGGCGACATGTACGACGCGACGGCGAGGATCGGGCGCTGGAACTCGGGCGAGGGCACGACCCGGCACTCCTCGCCCCGCGCGAAGGTGACGATGCCGCGTTCGCGGGCGAACTGCCGGGCGCGCTCGGTCTCGGCCTCGTACTCCTCGCGCATCGCCTCGAGCGTCGGCGGGTGGTCGTCCTGGAGGCTCGCGATCAGGGCGTGCCAGTCCGCTGACTCGCCGGCGGTCGACTCGGCGGCGATGCGGCGGGCGAGCTCGCCAAGCTCGGCGTCGAGGGCGGCGTACGCGCGCTCGCCGCGCTCGTGCAGCTCGGCGGCGCCGTAGCCGAGCAGTTCGCGTTCGGTCAGCAGCGCGGAGTAGAGCCGCTCGCCCATCCGCCAGTCGCCGCGCGCCTTCTGCTGGAAGTCCTCGAGGAACGCCGCGGTCTCGTCGAAGGCCGCGGCGGCCGGCTCGGCGGCCCCGCGCACGCGCGCGGCGAGCCGCTCGTCGCCGACCATGCCCGGCAGCGAGGAGGTGACGAAGGCGCGTCCGGTGCGCGCCTGGCCGAGGCCGCGGCCCACGATGAGCGGCGCGGCGAGCTCGGCGTCCAGGTTGTCGCGGCAGGATGCCAGCACGTCGGGAAGCTGGGCGAGTTTGCCGAGGGTGTCCTCGACCAGGAACGACTCGGGGTGCAGCCGGTGCACGTACGGCATCAGGAGGCTGAAGAAGGTGGTGGACAGGTACACGGAGGGGTCGCGCCGCCAGGCCGGCCATTCGGCGAGCAACTGCTGGCCGCGCAGCTGGGCCACCGCGAGCCGCCGGTCGATCTCGTCGTCGAGCTGCGGCGCGGGCGCCAGAGCCTCGAACCGCGCGAGCCATTCGGTCACTTCCCGTTCGCGTCGCAGCATCGCCTCGGCCGAGTGATCGCCGAGCCGGCCGTCGAAGCCCTCGGCCCCGAGCAGCTGTGCGTGGGCCGGATTATCGGCGAAATACCAGGTCAGGTAGGCGTCGACGAGCTGCGGGACGGAAGCGCGCGCATTCATGGGGTGATCCTCGCCGCACCCGGCCAGGTTCGCAACCCCCTTGCGCCCCTGACTCAGGCTTCTTCGTCATTCGCGCCGCCGTGAGCCGGGTGCGGAAGGTCGCCGCAACCCCTCCCTGGACTGGTGTGCGAGCGCATAGAATTCCACCTCCAAAGGGAGGGGTGGCGGCGTGGAAGCCGAGGACAGCGAACCCGCAGGGCGGACCGACCGGGTGCAGACGGTCGGGGCGGAAGAGGATGCCGGCGTCGCGGTCGGCCGGGCGGCCGATGCGCCCAAGGCTGCCGGGACCGGTGGGGCTGCCGATGCCGCTCAAGCGCCTGGGGTGGAAGCACGGCAGCCGTCCGCTGACCCAGACGCCGATGCCGACGCCTCCTCTGACGCCAGCGCCACACCGAACCCCGCCCCCGACGCCGACGCGGCAGTCGTCGACGGTGCCGAATTGGACCCTGACGCCGCCCTTGACGCGGACCAGGCCTCGCGCAAGGGTCGGCCGGTCAGCAGCGGCATCGGTTGCGCCGCGCTGCTGCTCCCCCTCGTCGCGGTCGCCGGCGCGATCCTGTGCTTCGCGGCCGGGATCCTGTCCACGGTCACCGGCTGCACCCCGAACGGCTCTGCGCTGTGCTCGGCGAACGGCGCCTGGTTCGAGTTCGCGCTGCCGCTGTTCGCCTCCCCGATCATCGCCGCGGCGACGGCCATCGGAGCGGTGACGGTACGCCGCCACCGCTCCAGTTGGCTCGCCGTGGGCTACGGGATCGTGTTCATCAGCATCATCGTGGGCCTGGCCTCGGCCTCGACCGGATCGAGCTGACCGCGCCCCGCCACGCATGCGCTCCGCCGGCTACCGCAGCAGCAGGTTCACGTCGCCGAACTCGTGCCAGAGGTACCGCTCGCGGATGGCCTCGGCGTAGCAGAGGTCGAGCAGCGGACGGCCCGCGACGGCTTCCAGCATCAGCAGGTGCGAGGCGCGCGGCTCGTGCCATCCGGTCAGCAGGCCGTCCACGGCGCGCACGCCACGCTCCGGCGTGATGATCAGATCGGTCCATCCGTCGGCCGCGTGGACCTTCCCGTCGAGGTCAGCGGCCGATTCCAGCGCGCGCACGGCTGTGGTGCCGACCGCGATGACCCGGCCGCCGTGCGCTCGTACGTGGTTGACCAGTCTGGCCGTGCTCTGCGGGACGCGGTATCGCTCGGCGTAGGGCGCCTCGTGCGCTTCCGGCGACGCCACACCTGTGTGCAGCGTGATCGGCGCGATGAGGACGCCGCGCGAGACGAGCGCCGCGACGAGTTCGAGCGTGAAGGGCCGGGCCGCGCTCGGCATCTCGCTGCTCCCCGGCTCGGCCGCGAAGACCGTCTGATAAGCCGACAACGGCCAGTCCCGATCGACGTACGAGTAGCGGATCGGCTTGCCGTGGCGGCTTAGGAAGGCCGTCAGCGGGCTGACCGCAGCCGAGTTCGCCGTGCCTGACGGCTCGCCGCCCCTGCTCGGGAGCCGGAAGTGCGCGTACCAGAGTCGCTTGGTAAACGCGGCGGTCAGCAGGAACGAGGCGCCTTCGGGCAGCGCGATCTCCAGGCCCGGTCGGGCGGGAGACGGCACGGTCAGCACAGTCTTGCCCGCCGTCCGGCCCGCGTGGCGCCCCGCTTGCGCGTAAGGCACCGTGCTGCCAGCGTGCGGCCTGCGCAGCTCGACCAGGTACTCCCCTCCCGCACCGGGCTCGGCGCTGGACACGTGCACCGCGACCGGCGTGCCGTCCGGCAGCCTTCCGTTCAGCGCCGCGGGCAGCGTCCCCGAGTTGTTGACCACGAGCAGGTCGCCGGGGCGCAACACCCGCGGCAGGTCGGCGGCGGTGTGATGCGAAAGCTCCAGGCCCTCGCGGTGCCCGACCAGCATTCGCACCGCGTCGCGCCGCAGGCCTCGCGCCTCCGCTGGTGCGCGTGCGGACAGTTCCTCGGGGACCGTGAAGTCGAAGCCGGTCTCGAACGCGTCGAGACCGGGGAAACCTCCGTTCTCGTCGAACCCTGACTCTGCGCTCCCCCGCCGGCCAGCGCCCGATCCGGCGCGCAATTCCCCGAGCTGCGCCACGTCACGGATGAGCATCATCAGACTTCCTCCTTCGTGCGCAGCAGGTCGCTGGCGAGGTAGCGGCCCGAGTCCGGCCAGTCGCGCAGCAGCGCGCGGAACGCCGGGATCACCGTCTCGGGCAGCGGCCGGTCCGAGATGTCTTCGCCGGGGAACGCCTCCTGGTGCATCCGCGTGCGCATGTCGCCCGGGTCCACGACCCAGACGCGCAGCTCCGGTTCCTCCTGCGCCAGGATCGCCGAGGCGTGGTCGAGCGCCGCCTTGCTCGCGCCGTAGCCGCCCCAACCCGCGTACGGCTCGACAGCCGCGTCGGAGGAGATGTTGATGATCGCGCCCCCGGTCAGGCGCAGCTGCGGCAGCACGAGCTGGGTAAGCGCGATCGGGCCGAGGACGTTGACCTCGAAGGTTTCCAGCAGCCCGGGCAGCGGGAACGCGGCGAGGGTAGGCAGCGCGGCGCCCTTCAGGTCGTAGCCGGTGAGCGTCGAGGCGTTGTTCACCAGCAGGTCGGCGCCGCCGAACTCGGAGGCGGCCTCGGCCAGGTCGGCGCGGTGGTCGTCGTCCACGACGCTGCCGGCCAGCGCCGCGACCTCGGTGAGCGCGGAAAGCTCGGCGGCGGTCTCGTCCAACTCGGCGGCGCCGCGCGCGGTGAGCACCAGTCGCCAGCCGTCCTTGGCCAGCGCCCGTGCCAGCTCCCGGCCCAGGCCGCGCGAGGCGCCGGTGATCAGCGCGACCGGCCGGTGCGCCTCGTCCGCGCGCCGTCCGGCGGCGCGGGCCTGGATCCGTACCTCGTCCACGGTGTCTGTCATCGGTTTCGGTGTCGATGTCGGTGTCATGGCTCGACTCTCCCTCCGGCCGGCCCGCGCGCGGATCGGTCCGCCGACCGGACCGGGCCTCGTCCATCGGTCCTAGGACCACGGGCGGAGCAGCGGCCGATCTGCGGATCCGGGCGGCGCGCTAACGTGGAGAGGTGTCCACCACCGCAGACCGATCGCAGGCCCTGGCCACGCTGCACGAGCTGAGCCAGGCGGTACTGACGATCAGCCGGCACCTGGACACCGGGGAGGCGCTGCGGCGGATCGTGCGCACGGCGCGCGAGCTGGTGGGGGCCGAGTACGCGGCGCTCGGCATCCCGGACGGCGCGGGGTCGTTCGCGCGGTTCCTGGTGGAGGGGATGACCGACGAGCAGTGGGCGGCGATCGGGCCGCTTCCGCGCCAGCACGGCATGCTCTCGGTGATGCTGCACGACCCGCGGCCGCAGCGGCTCGACGACATCACCGCCGACCCGCGGTTCGGCTGGTGGCCGAAGGCGCATCCGAAGCTGACCGCGTTCCTCGGCGTCCCGATCCGGGACTGCGACGAGATCCTCGGCGCGCTCTTCCTCGGCAACACGACGCCCGCGCAAGACGGCGAGGGCTTCACCGAGCAGGACGAGGAGCTGCTGACGGTGCTCGCTGCGCACGCGGCGATCGCGCTCACGCACGCGCGGCTGTACGAGCGGGAGCGCGAGCTGGCCATCGCGGAAGAGCGCACGCGGCTGGCGCGTGAGCTGCACGACGCGGTGGCGCAGAAGCTGTTCGCGCTGCGATTGACGGCGGAGGCGGCCAGCGGTTTGGTGCAGGGCGATCCGCAGCGGGCACGCACGCACCTGCGCCAGATCTCGGTGCTGGCCAAGGAGGCCGCCGAGGAGCTGCGCGCGGCGGTCGACGAGCTGCGGCCCGCCGAGCTGGACGAGGACGGCTTGGCGATCGCGATGCGCAAGAAGGTCGACGTGCTGGATCGGGCACAGCAGAGCCGCGGCGGTCCGCGCCTCACGTTCCGGGACACGCCGATCAGCGCCCTTCCTCCCGCACACGAGCAGGTGGTGCTGCGGGTGGCGCAGGAGGCGTTGCACAATGCCCTGAGACACGCGGAGGCGAAGCGGATCGAGATCTCGCTCGGGCCGCTTCCGCGCGGCGGGGCAGTATTGTCAGTGGTCGATGACGGGGTCGGCTTCACGGCGGATTCGGGCACCGGCGAGCGCGGGCTCGGCCTGGTGTCGATGCGCGAGCGGGCCGATTCGGTCGGCGGGAGGGTGCAGGTGACCTCGACTCCGGGTCAGGGCACGACGGTGCGCTTGGAGGTGCCCGGTGGACGTCCTGCGTGAGGAAGAAGCCGGCACACCAGCGGGCGCGCGGTCGGGGAAGATCAGCGTCCTGATTGCCGACGACCACCCGATGGTGCGGCAGGGACTGCGCGTGTTCCTCGAACTGCAACCGGACATCGAGGTCGTCGGCGAGGCAGCGGACGGTGCGCAGGCGGCGCGGCTCGCGCAGGAGCTGCGGCCGGACGTGGTGTTGCTGGACCTGGTGATGCCCGGGACCGACGGGGTGACGGCCATCGAGCTGATGGCCGAGGCCGCGGTGGACAGCAGGGTGCTGATCGTCACCAGCTTCGGCGAGCACCGGACCGTGGTCCCGGCGATCCGGGCCGGTGCTCGCGGCTACGTCTCCAAGGAGGTCGAGCCCTCCGCATTGGCCGCGGCGATCCGCGCCGTGGCCGCGGGGCATGTGCTGCTCGGTCCGGAGGTGGCGGCGGCGCTGCTGAGCGGAGATGCGTCGCAGACCTCTGAGAACGGCGGGGCCGAGCCGCAGCTGACCGCGCGCGAGCGTGAAGTGCTGGACCTGATCGCGCGCGGCCGCTCCAACCGCGAGATCGCCAGAGCCCTGACAGTCTCGGAGAAGACCGTCAAGACGCACGTGTCCAGTGTGCTGATGAAGCTGGGCGTCGCCGATCGCACCCAGGCCGCGCTGTGGGCGGTCCGCCATGCCTGAGTCCGCCATGCCTGGGCACGGGAATGAGTGAGCCCCTCGAATCGGCGCTGCGTGAGGCCCTGCGCGGCGACGTCGAGTTCGGTTCGAGTACGCGCGCCGTGTACGCGACCGACTCGTCGAACTACCGCCAGGTACCGATCGGCGTCGTTTTCCCGCGCGACGAGGCGGACGTTGCCAGTACGCTGACGATCTGCGCGCGGTTCGAGGTGCCGGTGCTCGGCCGGGGCGGTGGAACCTCGCTCGCGGGCCAGGGCTGCAACGAGGCCGTGATCGTCGACTTCAGCCGGTACATGACCGCGATCCTGGAGATCGATCCGGCGGCGCGGATCGCGCGGGTGCAGCCCGGTGTCGTGCTCGACGATCTGCGGAGGGCGGCCGAGGCGCACGGGTTGACCTTCGGGCCGGATCCGGCCACGCACGCGTGGTGCACGCTCGGCGGCATGATCGGCAACAACTCGTGCGGCACGCACGCGTTGTTCGCGGGCAAGACGGTCGACAATGTGGAGCGGCTGCGCGTCGTGGCGTACGGCGGCGAGCGGTACGAATTCGGGTCCTACGATGACGGGCAGTACGCGGGCCTGGTGAAGTCTGGGGCCGGCGAGGCGGCGATCGTCGGCTCACTGCGAGAGATCGGCCGGCGCAGCGCCGACTCGGTGACGAGCCGCTTTCCGCAACTGCCGAGGCGCGTCTCAGGGTTCAACCTCGACCAGATCCTTCCCGGGCGCCCGCTGCACGTTGCCCGCTTGCTCGTGGGCACGGAGTCGACGTGCGTGCTCGTCACCGAGGCGACCGTGCGGCTGATCCCGAGCCCGGCGCACCGGCGCCTGGTCGTCCTCGCCTACCCCGACGTCTTCGCAGCCGCCGATGCCGTCGCGGGCCTGCTGTCTTCGCTCGACGCCGGCCTGATCGGCCTTGAGGGCTTCGACGCGACCCTCGTCCGGCAGATGAAAGCGCACCAGCTGAACCTCGATCATCTCAGCCTCCTGCCAGACCTCGGCCAAGCGCTTGAACGCGATCGCGGTGGTTGGCTACTCGCCGAAATCGGCGGTGATAGCGCCGACGAGGCCGACGAGCGCACCGAACGCTTCATCAGCCGTCTTTCCTCCGAGCTCCCCTACCGCCGCATCGACGATCCGGCCGAGCAGCGCGGCGCATGGGCGATTCGCGAATCAGGACTCGGAGCCACCGCGATCCGCGAGGACGGCAGCCACAACCTGGAAGGCTGGGAGGACGCCGCCGTACCGCCTGAGAAGCTCGGCACCTACCTGCGAGAGATCGCGAGGCTCTGGGACGAATTCGGATATGCGGGCGCGTGGTATGGCCACTTCGGCCAGGGCTGCGTGCACACGAGGAACAACTTCGACCTGCACACCGAGTCAGGCCTGCGCACATACCGCGAATACGTCGAGCGCGCCGCCGACCTCGTCGCATCGCTGGGAGGCTCGCTTTCCGGCGAGCACGGCGACGGGCAGTCGCGCGGCGAGCTGCTGGAACGGATGTACGGGCCCGAAATCGTCGCCGCTTTCCGACAGGTGAAGGCGGTGTTCGACCCCAAGGGCAGAATGAACCCGGGAAAGGTCGTGGACCCGTACCCGCTGGACGAGAACATCCGGTTCGGCCCAGCGTACAAAGTCACTGCCCTAACTCCCAAGTACTTCCCCTTCGCCGAGGACGCCGGTTCGCTCCAGCATGCCGCGGAGCGGTGCGTCGGCGTCGGCCGCTGCCGGCGGGACGACGCGGGCGTGATGTGCCCGTCGTATCGGGCGACGCGCGACGAGCGGCACTCCACGCGGGGTCGGGCGAAGCTGCTTGTCGAGCTCTTCCAGGGCGAGGTCACGCCGATGTCCTGGCGCAACGCGGATGTCCGCGAGGCGCTGGACCTCTGCCTGGCCTGCAAGGGTTGCGCCGTCGACTGTCCCACTCACGTGGACATGGCGACGTACAAGGCGGAATTCCTCGCGCATCACTACCGGGGACGCGTGCGCCCCCGCGAGATGTACGCCCTCGGCCTCGTCCCGTGGCTTGCCCGCGTCGCGACGCGCGTGCCCGCGTTAGCTAACGTCGCGTTGTCAGCACCCGGAATCAGCACACTGCTGCGCCGCGCCGCCGGCGTCACCACCGATCGTCCCGCCCCCCGCTTCGCGTCCAAATCCCTGCGCCGCGCCCAACGAACCAGGTCTCGGCCAACGTCACCGACACCGACACCGACACCGACACAACCCACGGTCGTCCTGTGGCCCGACACCTTCACCGACGCGTACCGCCCAGATCTCGCCCTCTCCTGGAAGACAGTCCTCGAAGCAGCGGGCGAATCCGTTGCTGTTCCCACCGAGTGGGCCTGCTGCGCGCGTCCGCTCTACGACACCGGAATGCTCGACCTCGCCCGCAAGACGCTGAGACAACTGGTCGATGTGCTCGATGAGCACATCGACCGGGAGACGCCGGTCGTCGTCCCCGAGCCGAGCTGCCTGGCCGCGTTCCGCGACGAGTTGCCGAAGCTGCTCGCCGACGACCCGCGCGCCGCGAAGCTCGCGGCCCTCTCCCGCTCCCCCGCCGAGCACCTGCTCGCGACCGGTGCCGTCACGAAGCTGCGGCCGCAGCGAGCTTCCGGACAGGCCGCGTCCGGCCGCGTCCTGATTCACCCGCACTGCCACGCTCGCGCCGCCCACGCCTCCGACGCGGACCGGCTGCTCCTCGAAGCACTCGGCTTCGACGTATCAGTACTCGATGCCGGGTGCTGCGGCCTGGCCGGTTCCTTCGGCTTCAGCGCGCAGCACGAACCCGTGTCGAGGGCCATCGGCGCGGAGCAGTGGCTGCCGCGCCTCCGGGACGCAACCCAAGACAGAACACTGGTCATCGACGGATTCTCCTGCGCGACGCAATACGCGCACCTCGCACCGACCGGCTCCACCAGCCCGACCACCCTCGCCGAGCTGCTGCGTGCCCACATCAGCGCCAAGACGACAAGCTCCGCATAACCAGGTCACTCAGGGAAGTCGAGCTCACCGTACGTTTGAAGCACGTTGCGGTACGCGGCGACATCGTCGGCGACGAACGGCCTCCAGACGCCGGTCAGATAGTTCGGACCGTCGGTCAGCAGGACATACGAGACGATGTACTCAAGCTTGATCTTCGTCAGGAACGTGCACTCGGGCAGGTCGCCGCCGACGATCGCGATCTCGGTCGCCTCGTCGACGGTCGGCGCGTTCATCCACAGCCTGTCCCCCCGGTCCGACTTCTTGCGAAAGTCGACTCCGAGCGTCTTCTCGGTGATCGGGTACTCCTTCATCGTGCTGGGCAGTTTGATGCCGTACTGCCACCTGCCGTTCGAGGCCCCTTGGGCGTCTCCCGGGTTCGGCCCGGTGGAGATCGTGGGTAGGCCGTGGCTGTTCTTCGTGATCCGGTACACGGCGATCCAGTCGCTCACACTGTCGAACTTCAGGGCGAGCGCCTTAAGCCCGCTGCGAACGAGTCCTATGTCGCCGCCTTCGAGGTGCTCGAATCCGCCGTGCTTCTGCATCGTCCACGGGCTGCGGCCGTCGGCCCGATAGAATATCCCGGCCGTCTTGACCGGGACCGCGAGCGTCGCCAGCGGCTTGAGGTCTGCCATAAGCCTCGCGACCCGATCTCCCTGCGTCTCTTGAAGCATCCGGCTCACAGAGCTCAGGTGCCGATCAATCTGCGTGAAGAGCGCTATCATCTCTCTTATACGGCCGTCTAGTTTCTTCGACCAATGCGTGTCGCGGAGCCTAAGCCGGACGTCGTAGTCGTCGATGATGCGCTTGGCCTCCGGGTCCTTCTCGAGTCTTGCGGCCAGGCTCGACTTGAACGCCTTGGCGGTCGGGGGGCCGCCGGGCGGAGGCGGCGGGGGCCCGTCGGCGCCCTGGTCGTTGGTCGAGAAGCTGGTTTCGGACATGGTTGTGCCCTCCGGGTCACGTGGTCGGGGTCGGGGCAAGCTGACTGGTCACTGATCGGCGCCGGCGAGTTCGAGCAGTACTTCCCGTACCGCCTCGACGATCTGCGCCTCGGAGAGCTCCCCCGCACCGGGGACGTCTTCGAGCGCTCCCGTGACGCTGCGTCCGACCAGTTCCAGCAATGCCGCCTCGGCAGGGTCCGCGCCATCGGCGAGCGCTGGATCCGGCGACTGCGGGACGGGCGGATACGGCGTACCGACCTCCTCGTACGGCCGCCACTGGTTCCGGTCGAGCCACGTCGCAGACGGTTCGTGGTAGGGGAGCCACAGCCCGGCGTCGTCATGGAAGCGACACCACTGCTCCTCGCGCCACCGCTCCCATACGCCGTCAGCGGTGTGGTGGTACTCGAACTCGCCGTCCTGCGCCACGAAACGGCGCCAGCGGCCGCTTTCCACGTCGAAGTGCTGCTCACGCAGATCTTTCACGGAGTCGGCCTGCAACTCCCCGCGAAGATAGAGGTTTCCCTCGCCGTCCACATAGCCGCCTGGACGGGATTCGTCGGGCCACACGGGTGTCCGGCCGTCGCGCAGATACCACTGCTGCTCCATCGCGTGGTACATGAGCCCCTGGTCCTCGTCGTACTGGAGGGCGGCGGCGTGAAGAGACAGCTCGACCGGGGACCACGCGTCAGCCGGCGCATAGCGATCGGAGGCGTAGACATCCGCGCCATTGACATCCTTGCTGACCCAGTAGCCCTGCCACTCCTTCCCGAGTCCGTACGACTGCGCCGGCGCCGCGAGCGTGATCATCCGCAGGTGCTCGAAGAGCAGCTCCTCGCGACCGGCGTAGTCGCCGGATCCCTCGAGCCGTGCGACGAGTTCGGCGTATCCGCGATCACCGTCGACCAGCGCTGGGCAGCCCCGGCGAACCGATTCATCGAACGCGACGAAGGTCGTGGCGGCGACCCACTGTTCGCCGTCGCGCCGCAGGCCCGCGAAGAGATCCTCATAGAGGTCCCAATCGGTGAACGACATCGCTGCCACCCTGCTCTCAGAAGATTGCCGGCCGCCGCCGAGAGCGACGGGTCAGCCCTGGTGACCACCTTCGCCCCGGAGCGGTCCCGGCGCCTGCCTCAAAGCGCGGCGTCGGGCGCAGACGCGATGCTCGATCAGACAGCGACAGAGGCCTGCTTCGCCTCGCGACGAAACAGCCCTCTGTCGCACTGAACGCCGCCCCGGAGGGCGGCGTTCAGTGTCAGGTGGGTGAGCAGTTCTCAGTCGAGGTTGATGTAGCCGTTCCAGTTGAAACCGTCGTAGGCACAGAAGCCGTCCACGGCGCCGTACTGGGCCTCGGCGTTCGCGACGGTCACTTCGCACCAGTACTCGGAGGGCCCGTGGTAGACCTGCTCCTGCACGTGGACCTGGGGCCGAACCGTGGCCGCGTCTGCCGAGACCGCCGTTGCGCCGATGACGGCTCCGGCGCCTGCGACGATCAGCGTCGCCTTGAATATCGCGTGCTTGCGCATGAGATCTCCTCCCGATGCGGCGCTGTGCGCCTGTCTCCGTGGCGAGGACACCGGGGCCGGAAGTCGACGTTCACCCCCGCGTCCTGCCGACACAGAGAACGATGGCAGCGGCGAAGGCTGGAGCCACGAAACCCGTACGAGCTCGTACGACCCCGTACGCCCGCCAGTCCCCTGATTGGCCAGTCGCACCGGTCTACACAAGCCGCCGTACCGCAGCCGTTACAGCAGGGATCTCATTCGCACGCTCCGCGACGCGCGCGCCCGGGTTAGCTAACGTCGCGCTGTCGGCGCCCGGAATCAGCAGGCTGCTGCGCCGCGCCGCCGGCGTCACCACCGATCGCCCCGGCACGCCCCCCGGCTCGATGCGGACCGTGCCGTCCCTCACGAGGTCAGTTCGCCGCGCTGCTTCTTCTCGAGCTCCTTCGCTGCCTTGCGCCGCCCGGTCACTCCAGCCCAGAACGCGATTCCCACCACTCGCACGATCGGCGCGCCCGGCGGCGGCAGCTCCACGTCGTCGGAGGTGGCGTCGTCGTATCCGCCCATCAACCCGAAGCCCTCGATGCGCAGGTCGACGCCCTCGGGCGCGATGATGTCGATACCGGCCATGATCGCGTTCGCGCGGATGACCGTTTCGCGCTCGGCGAAGGTGGCTTGGCGCAGATCGAGGACTACACCGCCCCAGAACGAGAACGCGTTGTACCGCGCGGGCACGACCCATCGCCCACGCCGATCCGAACCCGACATGATCGCGATCGACCAGCGACGCTTCGTGGGCGTTCCGCCGATCAGCGGTGTTGCCACAGCGGAGCTGGCTGTCGCGGGGAGCGGTGGCGTCGTTCCGGCCGCCGGAAGATCGCGGGTCAACGGTTCCAGCTCGGCGTAGGTCTTGGCCGAGTAGGCGCGCTCCAGCCGCTCCTCAAGCTCGTCCATCGTCAGCCGACCGTGTCCCGCGGCCTCGCGCAGTTGCTCTGCCACGCGCTCACGGTCGGAGTCGGAGGCACGCATTTCCAGCGCGGTGTTGGGGTCCCCGGTGTCAGCCATGTCGGGATTCTAGCGAAGCAGCTAGCGGCTGATCAGCCCGAGGATCGCGCCACTTCGCCGGAAACGATGAGGCGTTGCTCCCGCTGTCGGCTCGTCACAGCCGCTCGCCAGCACGTATCGGAACGTTGATGGTGTTGCCCGGCGGAGCGAGCGGACACTGCCATTGCGCTTCATACCGGCATGACGGGTGATACAGGAAGTTCAGGTCGACGACGAGGCTTTCCGCATCGCCGCCGAGGTCCGCGCTCTTTGCGGTGTCCAGCAGGTAACGCCCGCCGCCGTAGCTTTCCGTGCCGGCGGTGCCATCGCGCACGGGGAGGAACAGCCCGCCCGCGTACTGCCGCAGCCACCAGACGTCGAGCGTCGCGCCGATCGGTTCGGGAAGTTCGACGCGGCCGACCAGCCGCATCGCGGTGTTGCCGTCGCCGTCGGTCGGCAGACTCAGGCCATTCGGCTCGCCGGGCGGCAGGATGGGCAGCTCGAAACGCAATCGGGGGTCGTACGGCCAGTACGGCACGCCGGTCCCGCGCATCGGATCGCCAGGTGGCAGCGGGCTTTGCGGGTGACGCCGGAACAGGTCGTCGCGGCCCACGCGCCACAACTCATGCGCGCGCTCTGGGTTCGGGATGGCACGGACCGCCGCGTAGAGCACGCTGACCTCGCGGCGCCAACCCGCCAGCTCAAGCTCGGGGATGTTCATGCGAACCGTACGTCCCTCTCCGTAGCGGGTTCTGCCGAGTCCAGCGAAGCACACGGCGATGACACGTTGGCCGCTGAGCGCAAGGCTGTCATCGATCAGTAAGCGGGTAGCGCACGTGGCATTGATCAGTAAGCGGGAAGCGTCGCACGCAGGATGACGGTGACGCACTCACGGCATGAGCAGGCCGCGCACCGCCGCATGATCCGCAGCAGGTCGCCCGTCAGCCCGTCGCCGATACGCCCACGGCATGAGCAGGCGGCGCACCGCCGCATGATCCGCAGCAGGTCGCCCGTCAGCCCGTCGCCGGCACGCTCACGGCTTGAGCCAGGCGTGCGGCGTCGGCCTTTGCACTCGCCGATGCTTGCCGGAGGGCCGCCACTGCGCGGGAGTAGTTCGCGCCCTTGCGCATCGCGGCGGCGATGCGGCGGCGCGGGGCGTCCTGGCCGATCGGCAGGACGCGCACCGAGTCGGGGACGATCGGCGGCAGGCCGAGTTCCGGCACGACGGTCACACCAAGTCCGGCCGCGACGATGCCGACCGCTGCGAGGAAGTCCGTCGTGTAGTGCGCGGCGCGGGGCTGGAAGCCCGCCGACGCGCAGGCTGCGGTGATCACCTCGTTGCAGGAGGTCCAGCGCCGCGACTGGATCCAGGGTTCCTCGGCGAGCTCCCGCAGGTCGATCGGATCGACGCTCTTCGCCAAGCGATGCCGGGCCGGAACGACGGCCCGATAGTCGTCGACGACCAGGGACTCCAACACGACGCGGGGGTCGGCCAGGGCGGGACGGTTGGGCGCGATCATCACGACCGCTACGTCCACTTCGCCGTCGAGCAGCAGCGCCAGCGCCTCCTCGGACTCGGCCTCCTCGATCGAGACCCGCCAACCCGGGTTCTGCTCGCAGAGGTCGGCCACCGCCTTGGCCACGAAGGCCGCGATCGCGGTGGGGAACGCGCAAACTCGGAAGCGGGCGGCGGTTCCCTCGCGGAAGTCGCGTAGTTCGGCGTCGGCACGCTCGTATCGTTCGAGGATCGCGTCGGCGTGGTCGAGCAGGATGCGGGCCGGCTCGGTGAGCACGACGCCGCGTCCGCGCCGCTCTACGAGGGTGCAGCCGGTGGACTTTCCGAGCGCGGTGAGCTGTTGCGAGACCGCGGAGGGAGTGAGGTGCAGGGCCACGGCGGCGGCGTTTACTGTGCCGTGGTCGGCGAGTGCCCTCAACGTTCTAAGATGCCTCGGATCGATCACCGTGCTCGCCTCCCGTCGCGTGCGCGAAGGTGCGCACCGTCCGCGCTGGTCGGGTGGGGTACGGTGCGGTGCGAGGAGTGCCACGCGGGGCCGTCTTGGCCGGGCGCGCAATCGGCCCGGGGCGGGGTGGAGCGGGGTTCCACCGAGCACCGAGCACCGAGCACCGAGCACCGAGCACGAGTATCCCGATTCAGCGTTTCTGCATGGTATCGCGCAGAACTATTCGCTGGTCCTAAACGATCGGCGCTGCTTGATTGGATCCATGACTCGCGGCACCGCGCTTCCCGTCCGCCACCTCCTGCTCGCCTGGCTCGCCGTGCTCGTCTGGGGCGTGAACTTCACCGTCATCGACGCCGGACTCGCCGACTTCCCGCCGCTGCTTTTCGCCGCCCTGCGCTTCGCGGCCGTCGCAGTCTGCTGCCTGTTCGTGCCGCGCCCGCAGATCGCCTGGCGCTGGCTGCTGCTGGTCGGCCTGTTCACCGGGACCGGCCAGTACGCCCTGCTGTACCTCGGCATGGCGGCCGGGATGCCCGCCGGGCTCTCCTCTCTAGTGATGCAGGCTCAAGTGGTGTTCACGCTCGTGTTCGCCGCGCTGGCGCTTCGCGAGCGGCCTTCTCCACGCCAGGCCTTCGGCATCGCGGTCAGCGCGGTCGGTCTCGGGATCGTCGGGCTGGCGCGCGGCGGTTCGGTCAGCGTGCTCTCGCTGCTGCTGGTCCTCGGCGGCGCGGCCAGCTGGGCGATCGGCAATGTGTGCACCCGCATCGCCAAGCCGGACAACGGGTTCCGGCTGGTGATCTGGTCCTCGGTCGTGCCGCCGCTGCCCCTGCTCGCGCTCTCGCTGCTGCACGAGGGCGCCCACCGCGACATCACCGCCTTTGGTCATGCCGGGTTGGGCGCATGGCTGTCGCTCGCCTATTCGGTCGGGCTGTCGACGATCCTGGCGATGGGCAGTTGGTCACTGCTGCTCAGCCGGCATCCGGCAGACCGGGTGGTGCCCTACGCGCTCGCCATTCCGGTCATCGGCTTTCTCACCGGCCGCATCGCGCGCGACGAGTCTGTGACCGCACCGATGCTGCTCGGGGCCGCGGTGGTCATCCTCGGACTCGCGCTGGTGGTCTCCCGGTTCCGGTGGAGGTTCCGGCCGGGGAGAGCGGAGAGCGCGGAGAGGACGGACAAGGCGGGCTCGGCGACGAACGAGGCGGCGCGAAGGGCGGAGTGGGCCGAGGCAGGCTCGGCGACCGCGACCGCGACCGCGACGGCGGAGGGGGCGGAGGCGGGGGCGTCGGGGCCGGTGTCAGCAGCCAGAACTGCGGCTGGGCCGGTAGTGGCGGCAGCCGGAACTGCGGCTGGGCCGGTAGTGGCGGCAGCCGGATCTGCGGCTGGGCCACGGCTCGGGCAGGCTGGCAGCGATCCCGGAGCGCCAGAGGGAGCGCTACGCGGCGGCGAACTGGCCGGCGAGGGCGCGGGCGTGTGACTCCGCCGCCTCGTGCGCCGCGGCGCGCAGCTGCTGTGCGGCCGGTATCAGGTCAGCCATGGCCGGGTTGCGCTCGGCCAGGGTCAGCTGCGCCTTGATCACGGTCACGTCCAGGCCCAGCGCCTTGCCGAGGACCGTCTCCAGATAAGGCTGCACGAAGTCCCAGCCCTCGCGCGGCGTACCCGGGTCGTAGCCGCCGCCGTAGGCGAGCACGATCGTCGCCGGACGCCCGGCCAGCGGCGGCGTCCCGTCGAAGCTCACCGTGCGACCGGACAGGATGATCTGATCCAGCCAGGCCTTGAACGTGGCCGGCACGCCCCAGTTGTACATCGGGACCGTGAACAGGTACGCGTCCGCGGCCAGCACTTCGTTCACTAGTTCGGTACGCAGCGCGAATGCCGCGGCCTGCTCGGGCGTGTGCTGCTCCTGCGGCATGAAGCCCGCGTGGATGCCCGCCTCCTCGAGCGCGGGCACCGGGTTGCGCCCCAGGTCGCGATGCGTGATCTCGCCGTCGGGGTGCGCCTCCTGCCAGGTCTTGCGGAAGGTGTCGGCGATCTCCTTCGACACCGAGCCGACGGTCAAGGCGGAGGAATCGACGTGCAGCAGGCGGGCCATGGCTAGCTCCTGAACTAGTCTGTTCGACAATCTGTCTTGGATTTAGATTGTCTGTTGCACAGACTATTTGTCAAGCCTCAGGGCCGCTGTATCCTGGAACCGCAGACCAGACGCGGATTCGACCGCGGCGAGAGCGGAGGGGCGGGCATGAGCGCAGGCGCCGTCGAGCGGGACGCGGCCGCGGACCCGTCGGCGCCCGCACCCTCGACGCTGGCCGCCTCCTACGGAATCCCGGCCGGCTTCGATCAGAATTTCGGCTGGCTGCTCGCGCAGTGTTTCCGCGCCTACACCTACGCGGTCGAACGTGCGGTCGCCGATCTGCCGCACGGGCATCGCGGCTTCCAGGCGCTCTACGGCGCGGCCAACTGCAGCGCGCACAACCAGGCCGAGCTGGCCAAGCAGCTCGGGGTGGACCGCACCGTGATGGTCTACCTGGTCGACGACCTGGAGAAGGCCGGGCTCGCGGAGCGGCTGCCGGATCCGAACGACCGTCGCAGCAGGCTGATCCGGGCCACGTCGGCCGGCCGGGCCCGGCTGGCCGACGCGCAGTCGGCGATCAGCGCCGCCGAAGCGGAGTTGCTGGCCGCGCTCAGCGAGGACGAGCAGAAGGCCCTGCGCGGAATGCTGTGCAGCATCGCCGCGCACCAGCGCACACCGGCCGACGGCGCGACGCCGTGCGAAATGGCCGAGAAGATGAAGCAGGCCTCGGGCTGAGCCGATCGCTCGCGGGTTGTGCCGATGTGGGCCCTCATATCGCGGGTTGTGCGCCATTAGGTCAGTTGTGGGCATCGTGACGCTCCGTGTTTGACTGCCGCTCTCCGGCACGGCATTGTTTGCCAGCAGCTAGGGCGGCGGGTGGATCTGGGCCGGATCAGCGAGCGGTCGAGGGCCGAGCACGGCTAGGCGAAGGAGGCCTGCGCACAGGGCTGTGCGCAGGCCGCTGACGCAGCCAGGAGACGGCCATCGGCCGCGGACCCGGCCCAAATCCACCCGCCGGCCTGGAACTTCGGAGAAGGAAGCCATGGCCGAGACGCCCACCGCTGACGCCCTGATCGCGACAGCCGCCGCAGGTTGGGGATACGCCGAGTCCACGCAGGTGGACGGCTGGCACCTGCGGGCTGCCGAGGGGTTCACCCACCGAGCCAACTCGGCGTGGCCGCTCGGCCCGCTCGAGCGCCCGCTGCCTGACGCGGTGTCGGCTGTGCAGGCCTGGTACGCCGAGCGCGGACTTCCGGCCCTGGTTCAGGTGGCAGTCGGATCAGAGCTCGACCTCGCACTCGCCGAGCTCGGACACGAACGCGCCGACGCGCTCGCGTGGCGGCAGGTCGCCAACGTCTCCGAGGTGCTCGACACGCTGCTGAGCGTCGCCCCGATCGGCGTGAAGGAGACCTTCGCGGACGAGCCGACCGACGACTGGCTGTCCCTCTACCGCTCCGGCACGGTGCCGCCGGTCGCCCGGCAGGTCCTCGGGTCCGGTGAGGGCGTGAGGTTCGCGACGATCTACGACTCGGACACCGGCGCGCCGGTCGCGATCGGTCGCGCCGCGGTCATCCCGGCCACGGACGCAGACGCACCGGACGGCTCGCGCTGGGTCGGTCTCAGCGCCATAGAGACGGCTCCCTCAGCGCGGCGCCGCGGGCTGGCCAAGCTGGTCATGGACGCCTTGCTGGAATGGGCCGACGAGCAGGGCGCGACGGACGCGTTCCTCGAAGTGAGTCCCGACAACGAAGCGGCGGTCGGGCTTTACGCGGCGCTCGGATTCACCACCCACCATGAGTATCACTGCCGGGTGATCGGCTAAGGTCCCTCTCGGTACTTACCGACGGGAAGGGGCCCTGCGGTGGCGGAGCGTTCGAAGTTCGACACGGTGGCGGCGAACTACGCGGCGGGGCGGCCCGACTATCCCGCAGAGCTCTACGACACCCTGGCGAACGTGCTCGGCAGGCCGCTGGCCGGGCTCGACGTAGTCGACCTGGGCGCGGGCACCGGGATCGCCTCCCGTCAGCTGGCCGAGCGCGGGGCGCGGGTCACCGCGGTCGAACTGTCCGGGCCGATGATCGGGCAACTGGCCGCGACCTCGCCCGGAGTGCGGCCGGTGCGCGGCAGCGCGACCGCGATTCCGCTGCGCGACGACTGCGCTGACTTAGTCACCAGCGCGCAGGCGTGGCACTGGATGGATCCCGCGCTCGCCGTGCCCGAGTTCCGGCGCGTTCTGCGGCCCGGCGGCGCATTCGCGGCCTGGTGGAATTACACGCAGCGGGACAGTGCGTGGGAGGTAGAGCAGGAGGAGCGGATCAACGCCGCCGCCGAGCCGGGCTGGCGGCAGGTCAGCGCCCCGTTCGCGCAGGACGGCAAGGAACTCGGCCCCGACTTCGACCTGCCGGTGACAGCGCACGCCTTCGCGTGGGAGCGCACCGTCTCGTTGGACACGCACCTGGACAACCTCGTGTCGAAGTCGTACGTCGCCGCGCTGTCCAATCGCGATGAATTCCTGGCCACCGAGCGCGCGATTCTGAGCGAGCAGTTCCCAGACGGACACGTCACCGAACGCTTCGGTACGCACATGGTGACGGTGGTTCTGCCGTCTGCATAAGCGCTCAGGCAGCCGCGCGCTCCCCTAAGCGATCGATAATTCCGTTGCCGCGCCACGGCCGTATATGGGTTCATAGACGACGGCGCGGCCGACAGCCCGAATGGTTCGGGCGGGCGCGCACGGCGGCTTCCACGACCGTCGTGTAGCGAGAGAGGAGACCTCCAGCGATGTTGCGTCGTCACCCGCTCCGCTGTCGCAGGTCCTCTCGACTGCGCCGCAACGCCGAATAGGTCGAGTCCGCTCGACCGACCAACCGGCTGCGGCCGCGCCCTTCCCCCGTAGAACAGCGCACTCACCCACGTCACTACAGACATCTCTGCCGCACGTATGCGGATAACGCCGCCTCACGCGGAGACTTGAACGTGTCCATCATGACCACGGAGGTCGACTAGTCATGCCCATGACCGAGCTGCCCGGGCATTACGTGCCGATCCGCCTTTGGGCGGACCCGGCCACGGTAGAGCCCCAGGCGCTCCAGCAGCTCTTCAACGTCACCACGCTGCCGCAGATCGCGGGCGTCGCCGTGATGCCGGACGTGCATGTCGGCATCGGCGCGACCGTGGGCTCGGTCATCGCGATGCGTGACGCGGTCTGCCCGGCCGCGGTCGGCGTCGACATCGGCTGCGGGATGACCGCGGTGCGCACCTCGCTCACGGCCGCCGACCTGCCGGAGGACCTCGGCCGGCTGCGGTCGCGGATCGAGGCCACGATCCCGGTCGGGCGCGCCTCGCACCTGCGTCCGGTGGACGGCGCGAAGCTGCACGGCTTCTCGGCGACCGGCTGGGACGCGTTCTGGGCCCGGTTCGCGCAGCTCGCCCCGGCGGTCAAGGCGCGCAGGGAGCGGGCGCTGGGACAGATGGGGACGCTGGGCTCGGGCAACCACTTCATCGAGTTCTGCCTCGACACCGAGGACCGGGTGTGGCTGATGCTGCACTCCGGCTCGCGCAACATCGGCAAGGAGCTGGCCGAGCACCACATCGGCGTGGCCCGCGCGCTGCCGCACAACCAGGGCCTCGTGGACCGGGACCTGGCCGTGTTCCTCAAGCGCACGCCGCAGATGGACGCCTACCGGGCGGACCTGTTCTGGGCGCAGGAGTACGCGCGGCTCAACCGCGCCGTGATGATGGCGCTCTACCAGGCGGTGGTGCGCCGGGAGTTCAAGGCGGCCGCGCCGACCTTCGGCGAGGTGATCTCCTGCCACCACAACTACGTGTCCGAGGAGGTCTACGAGGGCGAGGAGCTGCTGGTCACGCGCAAGGGCGCGATCCGGGCCGGGGCCGGCGAGCACGGGATCATCCCGGGCTCGATGGGCACCCGCTCGTACATCGTGCGCGGGCTTGGTAACGCAGCGGCGTTCAACTCCGCCTCTCATGGTGCAGGACGGCGGATGAGCCGGGCCAAGGCCAAGAAGGTGTACACCGAGGCGGACTTGGCCGAGCAGACCGCCGGCGTCGAGTGCCGCAAGGACCTCGGCGTGCTGGACGAGATCCCGGGAGCGTACAAGCCGATCGAGCAGGTCATGGCCGCGCAGACCGACCTGGTCGAGATCGTGGCCGAGCTGCGGCAGGTGGTGTGCGTGAAGGGATGAGGCACGGCGCGGCGTTCGGCGCTGGGAGGGGAGGCTCCGAGCGTTGCGCCAGTGCCCTCGTTCAGGATCAACCGGTGCGGTACCGCGGGCATCTGCGGTACCGCACCGGTCTGTGTGAGCTAACGGCCTTTGTGAGCTGGCGGTCTGTGTGAGCTAACTGCTGCGTGAGCTAGCGGCTGATCAGTTGGCCGGTTCGAGGACGACGACCGGGATCTGCCGGTCGGTCTTCGTCTGATAGTTGTTGTAGTCCGGCCAAATGGCGGACATGGTCTGCCACAGCCGAGCACGCTCCTCGCCCTCGGCGTCGCGGGCGCGCACCCGGACCTTGTCCGCGCCGACCTGGATCTCGGACTCGGGGTTGTCGCGCAGGTTGAGGTACCAGAGCGGATGCGTCGGGGAGCCGCCCTTCGAGGCGACGACCACGTAGTTGTCACCGTCACGGCCGTAGATCAGCGCGGTACGCCGCCACAGGCCGGACTTGCGGCCCTTCACCGACAACAGCAGCGTCGGCACCCCTTCCCGCCACTCGTGGCCTTTCTCGCCGTCGGACTCGACGTACTCCTTGATGTGGTCGGCGACCCAATCGGTCGGGCTGTCCACGACCTGTTGCGAGCTCTCGTTCGCGCTCATGGCTGCTCCTTTCCCTGGTTCGACACCCATCGTACTAGCTGGGCCGTACCTCGCCGCGGCACCGCCTACCCCTGGCGCGTCGTTTCATATAGCGATACAGACTTGCTCGCTTTCTGAGACGCGCTGCTAAGGTCTTGGTCAGGGAGACGAAGGAGCCTGACAATGACCGGCAAAGAAGCCACCTACACCCACGGCCACCACGAATCCGTGCTGCGCTCACACACCTGGCGCACGGCGCAGAACTCGGCGGCCTACCTGCTGCCGCACCTGCGCCCGGGACTGGCCCTGCTCGACATCGGCTGCGGCCCGGGCACCATCACCACCGATCTGGCCGAACTGGTCGCCCCCGGCCGCGTCGTGGCGATGGACAGCGCACAGGAGGCGCTGGACCAGGCCGCCGCACACGCGCAGGCAGTGGGGCTCGGCGACCGCATCGAGTTCGCGACCGGTGATGTGCACGAGCTCGCATTTGAGGACGACACCTTCGACGTCGTACACGCGCACCAGGTCCTGCAGCATGTCGGCGACCCGGTTCTGGCACTGCGCGAGATGCGACGGGTATGCAAGCCCGGCGGGATCGTGGCCGCGCGCGACTCGGACTACCGCGGCTTTCTGTGGTACCCGGAGCTGCCCAAACTCGACGACTGGCTGCGGCTGTACGTCGACCTGGCCCGGGCCAACGGTGGCGTCCCGGACGCCGGACGCTTCCTGCTCGCCTGGGCGCACGCAGCAGGGTTCGAGGACGTGTCCGCCTCGTCGTCGACCTGGTGCTACGCCGATGAGACGACGCGGCCGTGGTGGGGCGAGCTGTGGTCGGAGCGGGTGGTCAAGTCGCAGTTCGCGCACAGCGCGGTCGCGAAGGGGCTGGCCACCGAGGAGGAGCTGAAGGCGCTCTCGGCGGCCTGGCTCGAATGGAGCGCGCACCCGGACGGCTGGATCTCGCTCGTGCACGGCGAGATTCTGTGCCGGGCCTGAGCGCGCATCGAGCAGTCGCAGTGAGCGGTTAAGCGTCGCGGCAAGGTGCGCGGAACGCGTGTCCGTGCTCAGCGGCTCCGGAGGCCCGCACCTGGTCCGGAGCCGCCGAGCACGCGCCTCCGGTTCTCCCCGCCGGCGGCGTTGCGCGATGCTCGATCAGCCCGCTGGTGCTGTCCGCCGCTACCAGGCGACCGGCAGCGACACCAGCGAGCTGAGCACCTCGCCCTCGGTGTAGTCCAAGGTGAGCGGGTCCGCGGCCAGGCGCAGCCCCGGCAGCCGCTCGACCAGCAGGCCAAGGCCGATCCGCAGCTCGGCCTTGGCCAGGTGCGCGCCCAGGCAGTAGTGCGGTCCGGCACCGAACACGATCTGCGCGGGAGCCTCGCGGTCGAAGCGGACCACATCAGGGCTCGGGTACGCCGCCTCGTCGCGCAGCGCAGCCGAGGTCGCGATCAGTACCGCGTCTCCGGCGCGCACCGTGCCGGAGGGCAGTTCGACGTCGTCCACGGCCAATCGCAGCGCCGCTCCGTTGCCGAGCGGGTTGTACCGCAGCAGTTCGTCGACGGCCGCCGGGATCAGGTCCGGATCACCCACGAGCTGCTTCCAGAGGCCGCCGCCGTCGCGCAGCAGGGTGAGCACCGAGCGGCCGAGCATGTTCGAGGTCGTCTCGTTCCCGGCCGCGATCAGCCCGGCCACCATGTACACGAGCTCTGATTCGGTGAGCCGGTCCGCGCCATCCCTGGCCGCGATCAGGTCGTCGATCAGGTCGTCGCCGGGCTCGGCCCGCTTGGCGGCGAGCAGCGCGGCCGTGTAGGCCGAGAACTCGCGGATCAGGCCGGCCCGCTGCTGCGGCTCCATCCGCGCGGCCGAGACGAAGGCGTTGGACCAGTCGCGGAAGTTCCCGCGGTCCCGCTCCGGCACCCCCAGCAGCTTGCAGATGATCCGCACCGGCAGCTGGAAGCAGTAGTCCGACACGAGGTCGGCGGGCGGTCCGGTGCGCTCCATCGCGTCGATCAGCTCCGCGGCCACGGCGGCGATAGTCGGCTTCCAGCGCTCGACCCGGCGCGGGGTGAAGGCGGAGGCGACGATCCTGCGGATGCGCAGGTGCTCCGCGCCCTCCTTGTTCAGCAGGCTCTCCGGGTCGTCGAAGAAGCTCGGCCCGGCGGTGATCCGCGGCGAGCCGGGCGCGGTCAGGTCGTGCGAGAGGCGGGTGTCGGCGAGCGCGGCGGCCGAGTCCGCGTAGGTGACCAGCAGCACCGCCTCGTCGCCGCTGGGCAGCCGCACCTTGCCGAAGGGGCAGCTGGCGCGCCGCTCGGCGTATTCGGCCGGGATGCCGACGTGCGGGTCGACCGGGAAGGGGAAGGACGGCGGGGTCTGCGGTGCGGCGGCCGCGGTGGGCGAAGGCGCGGCGGGCAGTTCGGTCATGGGCGGGGACCTCCCATACGGTTCTTCCGCGAACGCCGGGGCTTCGCAGAGTTCGCATATGAGGCTAACCCGGATCGCCGCGCACCGGTACCCGCCGATCACCGCAAATCGAGGCTCCTGTGCTGGTCAGTGGCATCCCAGGCATCGCGCGACCCTGCTTTCACACGGGCCACAGCGCTCGCGTCAACCCCTGCCGTCACGCATCGCGCCGTACGCCGGGCGAAGCAGATCTCTCACATCCTCGCCGCGCAGGCGCCGGCCGAGCGGGCCGAGCCGGTCGAGGATGGCGCCGGCCGGCACGCCCGGACGCGAGGCCAACGGCTCCGGCGGCCCGGCCGGGGAACGCCAGTAGGCGTCGGTGAGGTGTGCCAGCGGCGTGTCCTGCGGCTCGTCCGCGGCCTCCTGCCACGCCTCGTCGTCGCGCAGGGCTTCGAGCCGGCGGGTCAGCACGGCGCGGTCCCGGCCGCGCCAGGCGAGCAGCGCGAACGGATCGTCGTCGAAGTGCCGGGCGAGTACGTAGCAGGCGGCCGCGACGTGCTTGCACGGGTTCTGCTTGTCAGGGCACGTGCAATCGCTGCGGAACTCCCGGCGTACCGGGAAGAGGGTGAGTCCTGCCGCGGTGAACACCCGGTCGATCCGCTCGGGCATGCGTCCGTCGAGCAGTTCCCTGATGTACCCGTGGCTCTCGACCAGCTCGCGTTCGACGCGTGCCCATTGTTCCGGCGAGTAGACCTCGATCCGCAGCGTCACGCTGTACGGCTTCTCCCAGGTGCCCTGCACACTCGCGGCGACCTCGCCGGGGCGGATGGAGAAGCCGAGCACGTTGCCGCCGCTGGCGTAGGTGCGGCCGCGGGTGAGCCGGTCGCCGTGTCCGAACCCTTCGATCACCGCGACGAACCGCTTGGACCAGCGGGCCTCGCCGGACGTGCCGCGCTGCGGCCGTGCGGCGAGGTCGGCGGCGCGGCGGGTGCCCGCGGGCGCGCCGTACCGGTTCACCGAGTCCCGGTTCGCCGAGTCCTGGTTCACCGTGTGCTCGTTCGCCGTGTGCTCGTTCGCCGTGTGCTCGTTCGCCGAGTACTGATCCGCTGAGTCCTTCGCTCCACCCGACACGTCGCCTGCCGCTCCCTTCGCCCTCACTCCACGACCGCGTCCGCGGCCAGCCGGATGACGTCGCGCAGCTCGGCCACGGACAGCTCGGTCAGCCAGCCCTCGCCGGTGCCCACGATCCGGTCGGCCAGGTCCTGCTTCTCCTCGATCACCCGGTCGATCCGCTCCTCCAGCGTGCCGGCGCACATCAGCTTGCGTACTTGCACGTCGCGTAGCTGCCCGATGCGGAAAGCCCGGTCGGTGGCCTGGTTCTCCACGGCCGGATTCCACCAGCGGTCCACATGGATCACGTGGTTCGCGGCGGTCAGATTCAGGCCCACTCCCCCGGCCTTGAGGGAGAGCACGAACAGCGGCGGGCCGTCCGGCTGCTCGAAGCGCTGCACCATCTCGTCGCGCGCCCGCCTGGGCACGCCGCCGTGCAGGAAGGCGACCTCGCGGCCGAAGCGCTCGGCCAGGTGCGCGCGCAGCATCCCGCCGAACTCGGCGTACTGGGTGAACAGCAGGGCCTTCTCCCCCGCCGCGAGCACTTCGTCGCAGAGCTCTTCGACGCGGGCCAGCTTGCCGGAGCGGCCCGGCAGCCGCGAGCCGTCCTTGAGGAAGTGCGCCGGGTGGTTGCAGATCTGCTTGAGCCTGGTGAGCAGCGCGAGCACCAGGCCGCGCCGGGCCACCCCCTCGGCCTCGGCCACCTCGCGCAGCATCTCGTCGACCGTGGCCTGATACAGCGAGGCCTGCTCCTTGGTCAGGTTGCAGACCACCTTCATCTCGACCTTCTCCGGCAGGTCGCTGATGATCGCCGGGTCGGTCTTCTCCCGGCGCAGCACGAACGCCCCGGTGGCCCGGCGCAGCCGCTCGGCCGCGCGCTCGTCGCCGTCCCGCTCGATCGGCCTGGCGAAGCGCTCCTTGAAGGACTCGGCGCTGCCGAGCAGGCCCGGGTTGGCGAACTCGAGGATCGACCACAGGTCGGCGAGCCGGTTCTCCACCGGGGTGCCGGTCAGCGCGATGCGGTGCGGGGCGGCGATCGCGCGCACCGCCCTGGCCTGCTTGGTGCCGGCGTTCTTGATGGCCTGCGCCTCGTCGATGACGACTCGGTGCCAGTCCACCTCCGCCAGCTCCTCGCGGTCGCGCAGCGCCAGGCCGTAGGTGGTGATCACCAGGTGCGCGTCGGCGACGGCCGCGCGGAACTGCTCGCCGGACAGCCGCTCCGCGCCGTGGTGCACGTGGACCTCGAGGCCCGGGGTGAACCGCGCGGCCTCCCGCTGCCAGTTCGCCACCAGCGACATCGGGCAGACCAGCAGCGTGGGCCGGCCTTGGGCACCCCCGGACTCGCGCTCAAGTTCGAGCAGCGTCAGCACCTGGACGGTCTTGCCGAGGCCCATCGAGTCCGCGAGCACCGCGCCGAGCCCGAACCGGTCCATGAACGCGAGCCAGCCGACGCCGCGCTCCTGGTAGGGACGCAGCGTGCCGTGCAGTCCGGGAGGCGCGACCGCCGCGCTGCAGCGCTGCTCGGCGGCGCCGGAGAGCAGGTCGCCGAGCCAGCCGCGCGCCTCGACCGCTTCGAGCGGCAGGCCGTCGTCGTCGAGGCCGAAGACGGCGGTGCGCAGGAAGTCCCGTACGCGCATCGCGCCGCCGCGTCGCGTGCCGAGCGCCTTGAGCCCCGCGGCCAGCTTGTCCCGGTCCACCTCGACCCAGCGCCCGCGGAACTGCACCAGGTTGCTCTTGGCCTCGGCGAGCGCCTGGAACTCCGCCTCGGTGAGCGTCTGGCCGCCGAGCGAGGCGCGCCACTCGTAGTCGACCAGGTCGCCGAGGCCGAAGCCGGAGCGGCGGGCGATCCGGCCCGGCTGCTCCGATTTCGGCCCCTGCTCGGTGCGCTCGGCCTTGGGGGCCGCCGCGAGCGTGAAACCGAGTTCGGCGCGCCCGCTCGACGACCACCACGCGGGCAGCAGCACGCCGAATCCGTTGCCGGCCAGGGCCGGGGCGATACGGGTGAGGAAGACGTGCGCGCCATCGGCGTCCAGGCGCACGTGCGTCGGGGACGCCTCGCGCAGCGCGTAGGCGAGGGCGGGGAAGACGCGAGCGGCACGGCTGAGGCCGGCGAGCAGGTCGCGGCGCGGGTCGGCGCCGGCCGCGCGCAGCAGCCGTGCCGCGCCGGAGCGGTGCCAGACCTCATGTGCGGTGGCGAGCAGCGAGGGGTCCTCGATGGACTGCAGGAGCAGCTCCACGGTCCACGCCTCGCCGCGCTCGCCGTCGGCGCGGTCGCCGCCGTACGCGCTCGCGCCCTCCTCCGGCGCGAGCAGGCGGAAGCAGGTGCGCACCGGACCCGCGGAAGCGCCGTGCGTGGTGCGCCATTCGTCGAGGGCTGCCATCAGCGCTTCGGCCGCCGTGAGGTCCAGCCGTTCAGGGTCGAGCAGGTTGCTGGAGGCGGAGGTCAGCGCGTCGAGCCAGAGTTCTTCGATGGGTGTCTTGACGCCAAGGCTGTTGGGCGGACGCGGGGGCGCGAGCGATTCTCCGTGTAGGCCGTGTGGGCCTGTCAATGCCGCGATGACGTACGCGTCGACGAGTGCGTTAACGGCGCCGTCGAGTACGTCGGTGGCCGGTCGTCCGGTGAGGTCTGCGTCGAGCAGTTGGGCACGGAAGACCGGTGGCATCGCGTCAAGCAGTGCCTTGCGATGCGCCGCGCTCTCCAGCGCGTACGTCGGGCGCCAAACCGCGTGGTGGTCGCCGTTTCCCTCGTCGACTTGAAGATCGGGAAGGATCTCTCCGCGCCGTACCAGAGCATCGGCGAACTGTGCGACCGCGGTTGCGTACCGCACCGTGTCGGCGAGTGGGATGTCGGTTTCGGCGCCGTCCGCGTCGTAGGTCGCGAGGCGTTCGCCGTCGAGGACCGCGAGCAGGGCGGCTCCGTCACGCGGGCCGAGGGCCAGCGTGGGGACGATCCAGGCGCGCAGTTCGGCCTTCTCGTCCTCGTCGCTCCCGCCGCCGCCACTACTACCGCCACTGCCACTGCCGCCCGCGCCGATCGCGGCTTGATCGCGTACGAACCGCGCGAAGCTGGCCGAGGGCCGCGGGCCGGACCGGGACGACGGCAGCGCGAGCGGCACGCTGCCGCGCGGGTCGGCCCGCCGTACCGTCGCCGCCACCTCGTCGCCCGCCGCCCGGAGCAGGTCGGCGAGGACCGCCGGGTCGGCCGCGAACGGATGCCGCTGCGCCGTGCCTGTGCCACCGCGGCGGGCCGCGCCGCCGCGGCCGGCCGGCTCGGCCGGCAGCGTCAGCGGCCGGCTCGAGTCCTCAGCCCAAAGCTCCCAGCAGCCCGCTTCGGTGAACAGGGCATGCAGGACGTACACGACGCGGCTCGCTCCTTAGGACGGCGCCGGATGAGTGCAAAGTCCCAGCTTATCGCAGTGCGCTTGAGCCCGAGTCGTCGAGTAGGTTACGCCTGGGCTTCCGCCAGGTACCGCTCTACCGTGGCCACTTTCGCCTCCAGCGCGCCGGTCACGCCGGGCCGGATGTCCGCCTTCAGAACGAGGCTGATCCGACCGGCCGCGCCGTCCCGCCGGGCGCTCTGCTGCACGGCCTCGTACGCGCGCTTGACGACGTCGAGCACCTCGTCCCACTCGCCCTCGATCGTCGTGAACATCGCGTCCGTGCGGTTGGGCAGGCCCGACTCGCGCACTACGCGCACCGCTTCGGTGACATGCGCACCGACCTCTTCTCCGACGCCGAGCGGTGTGACGGAAAACGCGACCAGCATGCGTGCGTCCTTTCCTCGATCTTCAGCAGCCATTGTGAGGCCTTACGGGTCCAGCCAATCAGACCGGTAGGCCGCCCAGTCGGCACGGGTCGCGCCGAAGTCGATATACAGCGCGACGCCGATCGCGCGGTCCGTCGGTGTTCCGTGCGGTAGTGCCAGCCGGACGCCGCGTATCCCGGCCGCGGTGGTCTCAGCCGCCGAATCGTGCACAAGGGAGTGTCCTTCGTACGCAGGCACACCCATGAGTAGAGCGACGTTGTGTGGCACGGCGCCGACTGCGATACGCGTCTCATCGCGCACGAAGCCGCTGTAGGAGCTGGCGGTCCACAGCACGGAGTCGTACGACATGATCGCGACCTGATCAACGCGTGAGGCGACTTGGTGCAAGTACCCGCTCGACCACCAATTTCCGTGGCCGACCACGCTTTCTAGCGCCCATCGGCCGCCCGGCACGGGTTCTACTTGTTCCGCGGAGATCGAGAGCATCCGCCCGGCGTTACGCACCAAGGCGTGCGTAGTGCCGAGCAGCGCGAGGTAGCCGGGATCCGCATCGCCGACCGGCTCGAAGTCGTAGTGCACACCGTCGAAGCCGTCGCTAAGTACAGAGGCGTCTGCGGCGAGGATGCGCTGCCTGGTATGCACGTCCTCCAGATCCAGGCCACCGGTTCGTGGTCTGACAATGTCACCGATCCATGCCAGCACTCGCACACCAGGCAGCGCGCGATGCGCGGCACTGACGAACCACCGCGCCCGCGGCCGCAGGGCCGGATCTAGCGAACCGTCCTGATTCACCGGTCCGACGTGCACGAACAGGTCTCTGATTCCCGTACCGCGCAACTGCTCGGCGAGCGCCGCGATGTCCTGTGAGCTGCGGCGTCCATCGACCCAGGCGTGTCCGAGCCAGAGCGCGTCGTTGCCGGTGGTGTGCGCGGCAGGGGTGACCGCTCCGAGATCCTGCGCCGAGAAGGCGATCCAGCGGCTGCCGAACAGGACGCTCAGCACGGCGGCCAGTCCGATGATCTTGCCGACGACCTGCCGCGCCAAGTCTCCCCCGTCCCCTCCAGGCGGCGCTCCCGCCGCCGCCGGTCACCGCCGACTAGCGCGCCCCGTCGGCCGCGTCACCACTGCCGGCGTCACCATCGGCCGCATCGCCATCGGCCGCGCCACGATCTGCTCCATCACCGTCTCCTCCGTCATCGCCGCCCCGACCGCCGCCGTCCGTGCGGGCGATGCGCCTGGCGACCTCCTCGAGGAACCGCGCGTGCTCTTCCAGCAGCTCCTCGTCCGGGTCGCGGCCGAAGATCAGCCGCGCGTGCTGGGGGCTGACGAACACCCAGTCGGCCATCGCCAGGAAGGTGAGCAGCAGGTGCCTGGGGTCGAGCTGCGGGTCGATGATCCCGGCGCGCTGGGCGTCCTCGATCACTGCGATCTTGCGATCGTAGTGCTTCTGCCGCTCCTGCACCGAGCGGTCGTCGACCGGTCCCTGGGTCTCCAGGCCCTCCCACGCGACCAGCCGCACCAGCGCGGGGTTGGGGCCGTGCTGGCGGATGAGGCTGGCCGGATAGCCGATCGGGTCGTCCGGGTCCGGGCCGATCTCATCGCCGCGGGTGTTGAGGTACTCGTCGAGCACCCGGCGCAGCAGCTCCTGCTTCGAGCCGAAGTAGCGGTAGATCGACTCCTTGTTCGCGCCGGCCTTGGCCGCGATCCGGTCCACGCGGGCGCCGGCGCTGCCGCGCTCGGAGAACTCCTCGACCGCGGCGCGCAGGATGCGGGCACGGGTGCCCTCCGGGTCGTATCCCACCTCGCGCCTCCACAGCTGCCAGCGGTCGCGCTCGGCCTGCTCGCGCGTCCGTCCGAGTATCGCGCTTCCCTCCCCCGATTTCCAACTGTTCGGTTGACATGATCGCGCGGGACGCGACAGACTCGTTTCCAACCAAAAAGTTGGTTGGAATTCGCGCTCCGAGGGGGAACGCCATGTCCACGCCACCGTCCGCCACCGTTTCGGCCTCCGCACCGGCTCCGGCCACCGCGCGGCAATGTCCGGCAGGACACGCGCCGAACACTGACGTCTCGCGCAGCGCACCGCGCCGGATCGTCTTCCTCCTCGCGTTCGCGTGTGCCCTTACCGTCGCGAACCTGTACTACTGCCAGCCGTTGCTGCCTGAGATCGCCAAGTCGTTCTCTGCGTCGCAGTCGGCGACGGGCGGACTGGTTACCGCGAATCAGCTCGGGTACGGCGTCGCGCTGCTGCTGATCGTGCCGCTCGGTGATATCACCAATCGGCGGCGGCTGGTCTGCGGGCTGCTGGTGATCGAAGCGGCCGCGCTCGCCGGGGCCGCCGCCGCGCCCAATCTCGCGCTCCTGCTCGCCGCCAGCGCGGCGGTCGGTATCGCGGCGTGCGTTGTGCAGATCTTGCTGCCTTACGCTGCGACCATCGCGGGCGATCACGAGCGCGGGCGCGTCACCGGAACGGTTCTCAGCGGTCTGCTTATCGGCATTCTGCTGTCCCGGACCGTCGCGGGGTTGATCGGACAGGCTTTCGGCTGGCGCACGGTGTTCGCCGCGGCCGGCGTGCTGATGCTGCTGCTGTCGGCGGTTCTCCTGCGGGCCATGGAGGCGGCCGGTCCCGAGGTCGCGATCAGTTATCGCGAGCAGCTGCGGGCGACCGCGCGGCTGGCTCGCAGCGAGCCCGTCCTGCGCCGGCGCTCCGTGATGGGCGGCCTGATGTTCGCGGCCTTCGGCCTGTTCTGGGCGACGGTCTCGTTCCTGCTCGCGGGCTCGCCGTTTCACTACAACCAGGCCGGGATCGGCCTGTTCGCGCTGGTGGGCGGGGCGGGCGCGCTCGCCGCGAAGCTGACCGGGCACGCGGCGGACCGCGGTCACGAACGCGCGACGACCGTCTCGCTGCTGGTCCTCGGCCTCGCCTCGTTCTGCGCGATAGCGCTCGGCCACGCGAATCTGGCTTGGCTGCTCGTCGGCGTGTTGTTCATGGACGCTGCCGTGCAGGGCGTGAACCTGCTCAACCTGAGCGTGGTGTACAACCTGTCCAACGGCGCACGGGCCCGGATCGCATCGGTTTATATGACCACGTACTTCGTGCTCGGCGCGCTGGGCTCGGCGGCCGGGACGGAGGCGTACCACTACGGCGGTTGGGGTGGCGTTTCCGCGGTCGGCGGCGGGTTCGTCGCGCTCGCGCTGGCACTCTTCCTTTCACCCCAGCGGCGCCGCTAGCTCCCAGCCCCGACCCAGCTCTTCGCCCACCGCCGCCAACGCCTGCTCCAGCCGCGAGGCACGGTCGCCGCGCACCTCGATCCAGCGCGCGCCCGACTTCTCCAGCACTTCGCGGAACCGCTCGGTCATCCAGGGACGCAACTGCTCGCCGTCACGCAGACCGTCGTCGTCAAACGGGACGTCCGCGTGATCAGTCAGTATGTACAGGGCGCGAGGCGGCATCTCCTGCGCAAGCGCACGAACGGGCTCTGTCGATCTTCCACGGTAGCGTTCCTGCCACACCGTGGTCGCCAGCGCGTCCGTGTCGCAGACGAGCACCGGCCCGCCGGCCTGCGCCGCCGAGTCCTCGTCAGCGCACTGCCGCGCCGCCACGGTCTCGAAGTCCGCGTCGTCCCATTCCAAGTCGAACACGGACGGCTCGGGCAGCCCGCGCAGGCCGGCGAGCGCCCGGGCGACCGCGAGCTTTCGGACCGTCAGTTCGCGTCCGTACTCGGCGACCCAGCGGGTCAACGCGTGCGGGCCGCGACGCTTGCGCAGTGCGTGCGCGAGATCCAACGACAGCGTCGTCGTTCCGCTCGACTCGGCGCCGACGACCACGACGCGCTTCGCGAACCACCCCCGGACCGGCGGCTCCAGCGCGTCCCACGCGGCGACCGGATCAGCGCGCACCTTCGTGCCTGAGACGGCGTGCGTTGCCCTCAGCGCGTCAAGACGTACGTCAGCCGCGTCGAACCGCCGGGCCAACTCCGCCCCGTACGCCTCCGAGGTGAATACGGCATCGACTTCGACACCCGCCAAACCGTGCGGTCCACCCGCGATCGCCTCACGCATCAGCGCGACGTGCCCAAGCCAGGCACTCTCACTCTCATAGTCGACCGCCAGGTTGTCGCGCACCCCGACCACAGCCACTCCGCTGCGCTCGCCGTGTGCCCGGCGAATCCAGTCGACCCGCGCGGCCAGCGGGATCGACTCGACGTCCGCGGCCATCACGACCACGGTCACCCGGGCGCAGGACTCGGCGGCGCTGCGAATCAGGAAGTGGTGCCCGGCGTGCGGCGGATAGAACTTGCCGATCACCAGGCCGTGCTGAAACGTGCTCATGCCGGTGCCATCCGCGGGTGCAGCTCGCGCCGCCAGGCCCGAACGCCGGTCAGACACAGCCCGAGGAAGATCAGATAGACGATGCCCGTCAGATACAGCACCTTGACGAAGTACAGCGGTATGTAGATCACATCCGCTGCCATCCAGAAGAACCAGTTCTCGAACTGCTTCAGGTTCAGCAGCCACTGGGCCGCCAGCGACAACGCGGTGGTCAGCGCGTCCCAGAAAGGTGCGATATCGCCGGCGCGGGTCAGCACGACGGTGAGCGCCCAGGTGACCGGGATGATCGCGAGCACGAGCGCGCAGACGGCCCACGGTTTCGCGTTTCCCATGATCCGGCGGCTTCGGCGGGTGCCGCCGTGCAGCCATTCCCACCAGCCGAACACTCCGAACACCAGGTAGACGATCTGCAGGCTCGCGTCCGCGTAGAGGCGGGCGGCCCAGAACAGCACCAGGAAGAAGAGGTTGTTGGCCAGCCCCACCGGAAAGTTCCAGATGTTCGCGCGCACGGTCAGCCACACCCCCACCGCGCCCGTCACGAAGCCGAGCAGTTCGGCCCAGGTGACCGCGTCCTGCCCGAAGTGGAACAGCACCACGTTGAGCGGTGCGACCAGATCCCCCAGCGACATGCCAGACCCTCCCAGTTATCGTCAGCCTGACGATAACTGATCCGGCCTTACTCGACAAGCGCTTAACGCGCCCGCCGTCGTCCGCTCCGCGCCGCCTCAGGCCTCTGCCTCACGCAGCCGCTTCTCTTCGCCCTCCAGCCACCGCGCGATGCCGCTCACGTTCGCCACCGCCGAGGAAAGCGCCTCGAACTTCGCCGCGACCTCCGGACGTGCCAGCAGATCGGCGTACCGCTCCCGGGTCCGGTCACGCACCATCGCGACCGCGTGGTCGAGGTCGAATTCGCCGCCGGTGTCGCGCCAGGCGTCCCGCACGATGGAGACCCACAGCCGCATCTCCTCCGCGGCGCGCTCCAGGGCGTCGTCCACCGCGGTGATCGGTCCGTAGTGGGAGAACAGCAGCCGGGTCGCCCGCAGGTCGCGGAACCGGCCCAGCGAGGCGAGGGCGAGATCGAGGTCGAACTCCGGCGGCGGGGTGCCGGGAAGCATCTGGCCCATCGCGCCGGAGGCGTCGAGCCCGGTTGTCGACGAGGCGTCCTGCGGCGGGATGTACAACCCGGCGGCGTCGCCGACGTATAGGTCTCCGGTCGCCGAGTCCACCAGGCCGAGGTGGTGCTTGGCGTGCCCGGGGGTGTGATGGCCTTCCAGCCGCCGTCCGCCGCCGAGATCCACCGTGCCGACGTCGCCGATCGCCTGGATCCGCGCCGCGTCAGTGGGCAGCAGCTCGCCGAACAGCGAATCCATCGCCGGCCCGAACACCCGCCGCGCGCTGGCCATCAGCCGCGACGGGTCGGCCAGGTGCCGCGCTCCGGCGTCCTGAACGACTACCTGTGCGCGCGGGAACGCGGCGGCCAGGTCTCCCACGCCGCCCGCATGGTCGAGATGGATGTGCGTCACCACGATGGTGGCGAGGTCGTCTGCGCCGACGCCGAGACCGGCGAGCGCCTCTTGTACGACAGGCGCCGAGGTAGCAGTCCCTGTTTCGACCAGGCAGGGCCGCGAACCCAAGATCGCATAGGCCGCGGTGATGCCGGAGTAACCCGACATGGCCGTATCGATCATGTATACGTCTGACCCCAGGGCCTTCGGCTGCGCTGCCATGCGCACAACATACCGTTGCCGTGGGAAGGACCGGCTGACCGGTTCTTCCCACGGCAAGGGTGACCGCTGGCTACAGCGCGACCGGCTGCGCCTTGGCCGCGGACTCGAACAGCGCCTCGATGACCCGCGCCTGGGCCACCGCCTCTTCGCGGCCGAACGGCAGCTTCCCGCCGGTCGCGATGGCGGTGGACACCGCGTCGAACGGATACCGCGCGACGGCGTACGGGGCGGTGATGCCGAGTGTGCCGTCCGGGTCGACCGCGATGAACTCGCTCTGCGGCTCGCCGTGCGGGGGCGGACCTTGCAGGCTCAGCTCGACGGTGTCGGGCCGGTGGAACCACGGGTCCTTGACCAGCAGCCGCCCCTTCGTGCCCACGATCTGCAGGTCGTCGCCGCGGGCCACCTCCTGGCCGGCCTCGAACTGGGCGATCACGTCGCCGGAGAAACGCAGCGTGGCCGCGAGGCTGACGTCCTCGCCGCCGCCGCGGCGCACCTCCTCCGCGTAGACCCGCTCCGGGGTGCCGCCGAACAGCAGCGCGGCGCTGAGCGGGAACACGCCGAGGTCGAGCAGCGCGCCGCCGCCGGTCGCCCGGTCCCTGCGAAAGTAGCCCGGCGGCACGGAGGCGGTGCAGCCGGAGTAGATGTACATCAGCTCACCGACACGTCCATCGGCGACCAGTTGCTGGAGCAGGCGAGTGCGCGGGTGGAAGCGGTAGAGCAGCGCCTCGGCGGCGAGACGGCCGGCGGCCTCGGCGGCGTCATAGACCTCTTCCGCCTCGGCGGCGGTCAGCGCGAGCGGCTTTTCGACCATGACGTGCTTGCCGGCCCGCAGCGCCTTGACCGCCCACTCGGCGTGCCGGTTCGGGGCCAGGGCCACGAAGACCGCGTCGATCTCGTCGCTGGCCAGCAGCTGCTCATGGCTGTCGTAGTTGTCCGGCAGTCCGTAGCCGTCGGTGTGCTTGCGTGATTCGCCGCCGTCCTCGTTGGCGACCGCGGTGAACTGCGTGGTGGCGGACTGCGCGTTCGCCAGCACGGCGACGTCGGCGTAGGAGGAGGACGCCAGCACGCCCCAACGTACCTTTTCCATGTCAGACCCCTTCGGTGGTGATCGGAACGTCCGGGACCTTGTCCAGCTTGATGCCGTACCAGGCCTCGAACTCCTTGAGGAACTCCTCGTCGTCGACCAGCACCCGCGAGGAGACGCGCTCGCCGCCGGAGTACTCGGTCAGCACCCGGTTGAACATGGACACCCGCCCGGTCTCGGTGACGATCGAGGCCCACAGCTGGCCGGCGCCGGGCACGCCGGGGAAGGTGGCGCAGAACCACATCGTGGCCGCGAAGTCGTCAAGCTCGCGCGGGTGGGTCTCCACCCGCCAGCGGGTCACCCCTTCGTGCACCATCTCCACGTCGCCGTCGGGGGTGTGTACGAGCTCGTACGCGCCGTGCGGGTCCTGCTGCACGCCGCGGGCGTCGAGGCGCAGCGGGCGGCGCGGGCACCAGCGGAAGCCGACGTCGCACAGGTACGAGTGCTCCAGCTCGACGCGCAGCACCGCGTGGCCGTTGTAGACGCCGCGGAAGGACTCCTTGCCGTTGTGCAGC